>CAXDNE010000596.1:0-1520 GCA_963990595.1 uncultured Methylobacterium sp. | reverse complement strand
GTCCCGTCCCAAAGATGCCCGGCTGCTACGACCCCGACGGCATCCCCGTCAAGGCGAGGTCCGACATCAGTATTCTGTGACGCTGCGCCGTGTCGCGGCGCGTGGGCTGCAGGCAACACGCGAATAAAAGGGCCGCCCGCGCGATGATCCGGCCGCGCGACCGCGCCCCTACCGCTTGATCAGCCAATCTGTCACCCCCGCCAGCGAGCGGAATTCTTCGAGCGCGTGAACCCGGGCCTCCGGGAGCGCCCCGCGCGCCATGGTCGCCAGGGCATGGCCGGGCCCGAGTTCCAGCACGCGGTCGGCGCCGTACTCGCGGCACGCGTCGAGGCAGGCAGCCCAGTCGATGGTGTGGGCGATCTGGCGGGCGAGCTTGTCGAGCCCGTCCTCCACGCGAAAGACGGCCGCCCCGTCGAGACCGCTGACGAGGCGCGGCGCTCCGGGCGCGGGACGGCGCGGCGACGTCGTGGCGAGCGCCGCCTGGAAGGCCCGTGCGGCGGGTTCGAGCCGCGGCGTGTGCGACGGCGTATGGACCGGCAGGACGATGGCGCGCTGCGCCCCCGACGCGCGCGCCTCGCGGCACAGAAGATCGAGGGCGTCGCGCCGCCCGCCGACGACGCCGCTATCCGCGGCGTTGCGGATGGCGAGATGGCAGTCGTGCCGCTCGGCGAGCCGGCCGAGGGCGTCGAGACCCAGGCCGCGGATCCCGGCCAGCCCGAACCCCTCGCCAGAGGCGGCATCCATCGCCTCGGCGCGCCGCGCGGCGAGCGTCAGCACGGTCTCGGCATCGAACCGGCCGGCGACGCCCCAGGCCGCGAGGTCGCCGATGCTGTAGCCGGCTACGATGGCCCGCTCCGGATGGGCCGCCCCGAGGGCGCGCCATCCGGCGAGCGCGGCGACGCAGCAGAGGATCTGACCGGCACGGTTGGCGTGGATCGGTTCGCCCCCCCTCCGGGCGAGATCGCGCGGGTCGGTGCCGCCGAGGAGCGACGTGGCCGCCGCGAACACCTCTTGGGCGTCCGGGTGATCGGCGGTGAGATCGAACATGGCCGGGTGCTGGCCGCCCTGGCCGGACAGGAGGATCGCGAGCGTCATGGCGTGGCCCGGACGCGGAGCGGATCGACGGGGCGCAGGGCCAGGGTGTCCAGGCTCTTGGCCAGCACCGACGCGCCGATCGGCGCGTCGCGCAGCTCCCGCCAGTGCAGGCCGGCGCCGTCCGGCAGCAGGATCTCACCGTCGACGCGCATCGGCGCCGCATCCGCGATGGCGGCGATCCCGTCGAGCAGGCCGGCCGGCACCGTCTCGCCACATGGCCAGAGCAGATCCAGGTCGGAACCCGCGTTCAGGTAGGTCAGGCCGGTGACGGCCTGCCAGAGCAGGCTTCCGAACGGCCGCGGTGCGCTGCCGGTGGCACGCCCGAGGGCGACCAGCGCATCGATGGTCGAAGCCCAGGTCGGCGGCGCGAACCGGGCCGCCGCGTCGAGATCCGGGGCGCCCGCGGGCGCGAGCGCGGCTGCCGG
>CAXDNE010000595.1:0-1570 GCA_963990595.1 uncultured Methylobacterium sp. | reverse complement strand
CCATCCGACAGTGCCTCTTGTCGCGGGGGCTCGGAGATGTGTATAAGAGACAGCCGGGCGCGCCAGCGCGATCAGGCTGATCGCCAGCGCCGCCCCGGCGAGGCGCGGCCACCGTCGGCGCCCCGTCAGCGGCCGCGGCGTGAGCAGCGCGGCCGCGAGCGCCCCGAGGGCGAGGAGCGGCCCGTCCGGGCCGAGCGCGGCCGCGAGCGACGCCGGCAGGCAGAGCAGGGCGAACAGGGCAGCCCGCCCCCGGGCCGCCAGGGCCAGGGCCGAGACGCCCAGGGCCGCGAAGGCGGCGACGTCGGCCAGGCGCTCCAGCCGGGCGACGGATCCGGGTTCGAGGCCCAGCGCCTCTCCGATCCGCAGGCCGAGGCCGCCGGGAAGGAAGGGGTCGGCCGCGAGCGCGTGAGAGGCCGCGCCGGGAGAACCGATCAGCGCGAGCGCGACGCAGACCGGCGGGCCGAGGCACAGGAAGGCGAGGCACCAGAACCGGGCTTCGACGGCGGCCGGCAGGCTCACGACAGACTCACGGCCGCGCCGATGAGCCGGGCCGTGGCGGCGTTCCGCTGTCGGTGCGGCATCACGAATCCGGATCGGCCCGGTCCGGTCCCGCCGCCGGGTCGCGGCGTGTCGCCCGCGCGCCGCCCGCGCGGTCCGGCATGAGGCCGGGCATGAGGCCGGGCATCGCGGCGGCCAGGAGGGAGGCGGCGCGCAGCACCTCCGCGGCCTCGGCGGGCGCGCGGCGGGCGAGCGCCAGGACGAGGCGCAGGGGCACCTGCGCGCAAAAGCTCGCCGCCGTCACCGCGAGGGCCGCGACGGCGCCGTGGTGCTTGCCGGCATAGAGGATCTGGCTGCGCAGGAAGTAGAACAGCCGTCGCGCCCGCACCTGGCGGGTCGTGCCCTGGCCGAGATGGCGGGCCACCGCCCCGGCCACGTGCCGCACGGACAATCCCGCCGCCCGGGCGCGGGCGCAGAGATCGACATCCTCCCAGTAGACGAAGAAGCGCGGATCGAACCCGCCCAGCGTCTGGAACAGGTCGCGGCGGATCATCAGGAAGGCGCCCATCACCTGATCGACGGCGCGGTCCTCCGCGTGGTCCCATTCGCGCAGGAAGTGCGGCCGCACGAGCCCCAGCCGGTCCAGCGCGAGGGCGCGGCCGAGGAGGCCGGGGCCCGAGGGGATCCGGGCGCAGGAGCGCGCGGTCCGCCCGTCCGGATCGACGAGCCGGGCGCCCACGATCCCGGTCCGCGGATCGGCCATCAGGGCGGCCCGGGCCACGCCGAGGGCGTCGGGCGCGACCTGCGTGTCCGGGTTGAGGAACAGGATCGCGGGGGCGACGCCGGCGGCGGCGCCCTGGTTGCAGGCCCGGCCGAAGCCGAGATTCTCGGTGTTGCGGATCAGCCGGAGCGGGCGGGGCAGGGGCGGCAGATCCTCGGTCGAGCCGTCCACCGAGGCGTTGTCCACCACGGTCACCTGCAGGGCGGCGGCGTCCCGCGCGGCCGCGAGGCTCGCGAGGCAGGCGCGCAGCAGCGCGCCGCCGTTCCAGTTGACGATCACCACGTCCAGATC
>CAXDNE010000594.1:0-1586 GCA_963990595.1 uncultured Methylobacterium sp. | reverse complement strand
ACACTATCCTCTTCGTCGGCAGCGTCAGATGTGTATAAGAGACAGCCGTTGCGCCTTCGGCCCATTGCCGAACCGATCCCCCCTCGCCCCTTCAGCATCGGCCTCCGCGCGGAGCGCGCGCGTTCGCCCGCATGAGCGCGGTCTGGCGGTCGGCGACCCGGTGGCCGCCTCCGGACCGGGGCGGTCGCGGGCGCTCATGCCACTGCTCCGCATGCTGGGTCCGCGAAGAGAAGCACGGCTTCGCCGCATCCGGCTGCCATGCGTGGTCTTTGACACCAATCAAAGATGTTCCTGGCCGGCAGATTCAAGCTTGGAGGTCTGAGATGGAGGGCGCCATGGCTCCGACCGACTTCCTGATCCCAACCTTGGCTGCGCTCATGTTCACGCTTGTGGGCTACGGCATCTTGAATTCGGATCGTCAGCACTCTGAGACGGTCGGCGAAATTCTCTGGACGGTGTTCTGTCTATGCGCCAGCCTGGTCATCCTGACTGGCGCTTATCAACTGGCCGAGTCGAGGCAGCCGCTGGAGCGTCGGGGGGCCGTGAAGACCGTCACGGCTGATGGATCGAGCGTCTACGAAGGATTGGTGATGCTCAGAGCCGCGGATTGAAGCCTTATGCCGCCGCTCCCGAGGCGCTCCCGGAAGTCGCGCTCTGGCTGTGCGGATCCCAGTCGCTCGGTCGACGACGCTGTCGCGACGCGGCGAAGCCGCTCGGCCTGCCGAGCCACTTGGAACGACGCCATTCAGCCGGCAGTAAGCATGGCGCGAATGATCCCCAAGACTTTCAGATGTGCGCAATCTCCCAGGGGTAGAGCCGAGGATCGAATATCAGCAGCTGTCGCTGGGGTTCGCGTGATGATCGAAAAACGTCTCTCCGGGCGGACGGAGTGCTTCAGCGCAGGCCATATCTTGGACGACGATTCGGGTCGACGGCTTCGGTGCCTCGTCTGGAATATGTCGGACACGGGCGCATTGCTGGAAGCCGGCGAGGAGGACGCGGTGCCGGAGGCCTTCACACTTCTGATCGCGCTCGACCAGACATCGCGGCGCTGCGCGGTCGTCAGGCGCACCGGCGCGCGCTTCGGGGTCATCTTCACCGACTGCTGAGCGCGGATCGATCCGGGGCCGCAATCGGCGCCGAGGCCGGGGCCCTCCCGCCACCGTGGCGCAGCGGATCCGCACACCGTCATCGTCCATGTCGAGGTCCAGGTCGTCGGCCCGGGTGTCGCGACCCCGCGGGGCGGGCCGCCGTCCCGCTTCACGGCGATGAGGCCGTCAGCAGACCTGCCAGCGCCGCGTCGACCGCGGCGTCGATCTCCGGATCGGCGGCCTTGCAGTTCGGAGACGCTCGCGGTCGTGACCTTTCGGGGAGGGCCGACTCGTGTGCGCCGGCAACACACCTTCCGTTCCGGTGGGACCGCCAGGACGCCGCCTCGAAGGGCCTGTTGTCCTTGGGAAATTTGGCTGGGGCGCCAGGATTCGAACCTGGGAATGGCGGTACCAAAAACCGCTGCCTTACCACTTGGCGACGCCCCAAGGCTGTCTCTTATACACATCTCCGAGCCCACGAGACAAGAGGCAATC
>CAXDNE010000593.1:0-1596 GCA_963990595.1 uncultured Methylobacterium sp. | reverse complement strand
CCTCGATACGCCGCCTTCAACTCACCGTCGTCACCCAATCTCCCGCATAGCTCGCGAGCTCGAGGTCGTTATCTGGCCGCCCCTGCGACTAGCCCGGATGCGCTGCGAGCGCGGATCCGTAATTGTCGTGTTGCCCGCCAGCTCCCTCAACCTTGTTGGACCAAGGAGGAGGCTATGCGGATCATCGGCATGGACATCCACCGGGTAGCGGCCGAGGCTGTGGCGCTCCTCGATGGGCAATTGGTGAAGCTCGGCCGCATCCCCATGCTGCGCGAGCGCCTTGAGGCGTTTGCTAGGAAGGAACTCACGCACGACGATCATGTCGTGGTCGAGGCAACTGGGAACGCGGCAGCTGTCGTCGAGGTGCTCGCGCCTCACGTGGACCGCGTGGTCATCGCCAATCCCAAGCAGGTGAGGCTGATTGCGCATGCCAAGATCAAGACCGACGCGATCGATGCGGCGGTACTGGCCAAGCTCTACGCGACCGGCTTCCTGCCGGAGGTGTGGGTTCCAGACGAGGCGACCCTTGCCCTTCGACGGCAGGTCGCACGGCGCACCCAGCTGATCCGCCAGAGGGTGCGGCTGAAGAACCTCATCCAATCGATCCTGCACGCGCACCTCATCCCGCCGTGCCCACACGGGAACCTGACCGGGATCAGCGGGCGCAAGTGGATCGTCGCCCAGCATCTGCCTGCTGATGAGCGCGCCGCCATCAATCGCCACCTCGCGCAGATCGATCTCATCGAAGGATCGCTCAGGGACGTGGAAGCCGACATCGCCCAGGCCACCATGTCTGATCCGGTCATCCGGCGGCTGATGACACTGCCCGGCGTCGACATGGCCGTCGCATCGGGCGTGGCGGCTGCCATCGGGGACATTCGGCGCTTCGGCGATCCCACGAAGCTGGTCGGCTATCTCGGCCTCAACCCTAGCATCCGCCAGTCCGGCGAGGGACCCGCCTACCATGGGCGGATCACCAAGCAGGGTCGAGGTCATGCGCGGGGTATGCTCGTTGAAGCGGCATGGGCGGCGGCGCGCTCGCCGGGCCCCTTGCGTGCCTTCTTCCAGCGCGTGGCCGCCAAGCGAGGCAAGCCGATTGCGGCGGTGGCCACGGCACGGAAGCTTGCCATGATCATCTGGCATATGCTGACCAAAGGTGAAGACTACATCTGGATGCGACCGGCGCTGCTCGCGCGCAAGTTCCGCAGCATCGAGCTCAAGGCAGGTTTGCCGACGCAAAACGCCAGGCGCGGTGCCGCCTATGATTACAATATCCCGGAGCGGCGAGCTGCCGAGCGGGCGCGCGTTGAAAAGGCCGAAGAAGCGTACGCCGACTTCACCGCGCGATGGCGGACCAAGGCTCCAACCAAGTCCCGGTTGAGGAAAAATATGCCTGCACCTGCCGGATAGGGCTTTTCTACAACATCCGTGTCGGTCGGCTTGCCAAGCCGTGAGAAGTCCAACGTGACACCGTTCTCGTAGGCCCAGCGGTCGAGGGCTTTCGAGACGAACTCAGGCCCGTTATCGACCTGAATCGCGCTCGGTGCTCCGCGCAGCAGCGTCAAGCGGCCGACGACAGCCACGACCTGTTCGCCT
>CAXDNE010000592.1:0-1601 GCA_963990595.1 uncultured Methylobacterium sp. | reverse complement strand
GGGTCGGCAGCGGGGCGGCCGGCTTGGATCCGGGCGGGACCGGGGCGGTCACGCGCGGGGCAGGCACGCTCGGGGCAGGCACGCTCGGAGCCTGCACGCTCGGGCCTTTCCCGCCTGGGCCTTTACCAGCCGGGCTCGCCGGCACGAGGACGGGCGAGGCCGGCTCGGCCTCGGGTTCCGGCTCCACCGCGGGCGCGGCTTCCAGGGTGTTCGGCGGCTGCCGCCACGTGAAGGCGTCGAGACGCCCCGTGGTCGGCGAGACCGGGGCCCAGGTGTCGGAGGCGATGCCGTCGGCCATCCACACCGGATCGCGGGGCGCCCGGGCGGCGCGGGCGAGCCACTCGCGGGCCTGACCGGAGGTGGCGCCGTGATCGGCCTCCTCGATCGCCGCCATCATCAGGCAGGCGCGCACGGTCGGGCGGTCGGCGAGCAGGGGCTTCACCGCCTCCCGGGCCCGCTTGTAATCCCGCGCGTCGAGGGCGGCCTGGCCAAGAGCGAGCCGCGACTCCGGATCCCAGACGGACAGCTTCGCCAGAACCTCGGCCCGGGCGAGGCGATCGCGGACCGAATCGCCGGGCCGCAGGCCGAGATAGACCTTGGCGAGGTCGGGATGCGGGTTGGCCTTCCAGGCCGCCTCGACGATCCGGGCCGCCTTCCTCAGGTCGCCGCGCCGGGCCAGCAGGCGCCCGGCGATGCAGGCCGCCGGCACGAGGTCGGGAGCGAGCTTGACCGCCTGCAGAGCGCGCTCGGTGGCGAGTTCGGGTTCGCCGGCCTCGCGCTCGCCGGCGATCGCCGTCAGCAGCACCGCCCGCTGGCGCCGGGCGGCGGCCTTGTCGATCAGGCCGAGCGACGAGCGGCGCTCGATGGTGTCGAGGGCAGCCGGCCAGTCGCCGTCGGCGCTCTGCGCCTCCAGCAGCGCCTCGTTCGCCCAGGTGACGCTCGGGGCGAGGCGGGCGGCCTCCGCCGCGTAGGCGCGGGCGGCGGTCTCGTCCTCGCGGCGCCGGGCCTCCACGAACAGGCCGCGCAGGCCCAGAACCCGAGTCTCCGGATCGTCGACCATGCGCTGGAAGGCGCTCTCGGCGGCGTCCCGGTCGCCCGAGATCTGCGCCGCCTGCGCCTTGAGCAGAAGGGTGAGCGGCTCGGTGCCGAGGAGCCGCTCGGCATCCCCGGCGAAACGGCGGGCCGCCAGGGGATCGCCCGAGCCCACCGCCACCATGCCGCGGGAGAGGGCCGAGAGGCCCTTGGCCCGGCGCCGCTCGGCGGAGCCGCGGACCAGCGCTTCCGGCAGGCCGATCACGCCGCGCACGATCGCCCAGAGCAGGCCGAGGACGATCGCCGCGGCGATGACGCCGACGATCGCGACGGCGAGGCTGGTGCCGATCTGGTAGCCGTTCCAGACGACGGTGACGGTGCCGGGCCTGTCGGCGATCCAGACCGCCCCGAAGGCGGCGAGTGCGAGCAGGGCCAGGAAGGCGAGGGCGCGCCACATGGGTTCACAGTCTCCTGTCGGCGGCCGCCCTGCGGCCGCCGCGGGGGGGCGGGGGGGCGCGCCGCCGGCGCGCCCCGCCCCCGAGGGTTGGGCCCCCCCGCGCCCGGGGGGG
>CAXDNE010000591.1:0-1602 GCA_963990595.1 uncultured Methylobacterium sp. | reverse complement strand
AGCTCGCCGAGAATGCCGACACCCTGGCGGCCATCGAGGCCCGGTACGGCGTCGACCGCCATATCCTCGCGGCGTTCTGGGGTGTGGAATCGAGCTACGGCGCCGTGCTCGACAACCCTGCGGTGGTGAAGCCGGTGGTGCGCTCCCTGGCCACCCTCGGATGCGGCGACCCCGCCCGCGCCCCCTACTGGCGCGACGAGCTGGCGGCCGCGCTCCAGATCCTGGCCTGGAACCAGGCGCCGCTGGACCGGATGCCCGGCGGCCTGACCGGGTCCTGGGCCGGCGCCATGGGCCATACCCAGTTCATGCCCTCCGTCTACCAGCGCTTCGCGGTCGACTTCGACGGTGACGGCAAGCGCGACATCTGGACATCCGTGCCGGACGCCCTGGCCTCCACGGCCAATTATCTGCGCGCCCATGGCTGGCGGCCCGGCGAGGGCTGGGGCACCGAGGCGGTGCTGCCCGCGACGTTCGATGCCGCGCTCGCCGATGAGACGACCCCCCGCAGCTTCGCGGCTTGGCGGGCCCTGGGCGTGACGCCGGCCCACGACCGGCCGGTGCCGGACGAGGCCGCCGAGGCGACCCTGATCCTCCCCGCCGGGATCCGCGGCCCGGCCTTCCTGCTGCAGCCGAACTTCGCGGTGATCCTGCGCTACAACACGGCCCTGTCCTACGCGCTGACGGTGGCGCTCCTGTCCGACCGCCTGCGCGGCGATCCGGGGCTCGCCCGCGACTGGCCGCGGGGCGACCGGACGCTCACCGCCGACGAGCGCCGCGACATCCAGAACCGCCTGACCGAGCGCGGCTTCCTGACCGGCGGCGTCGACGGGAAGATCGGCCCGAAGACCCGGGCGGCGCTGCGCGCCTACCAGGGCTCGGTCGGCCTGCCGCCGGACGGCTACGCCGATGCCTCGCTCCTCGACAGGATCCGCGGGACGCCGTGAGCGTCGATCAGGCGAGGAAGGCCGGCTCGTCCCGGGCGAGGACGCGTTTGACGCTCTCCAGGTGCAGCCGCGCGCTCTCGGCGCGGCCGGCCGCCTCCTGGGCCGCCACGTGCTTCACGATCGCTTCGGGGACGACCTTGAGGCCGCGCCCCGTGCTCATGGCGAGCACCTGCGCCTGGGCGGCCCGCTCCAGGTAGTAGAGGTCGTCCCAGGCCTCCGCGATGGTCTCGCCCAGGACCATCACGCCGTGGTTCTTCAGGAACACCACGTCGGCCTCGCCGGCGCTCATGGCGATCCGCTGACCCTCGGACGAATCGAGCGCGAGACCGTTGTAATCCTCGTCCACCGCGATGCGGCCGTAGAAGCGCAGGGCCGTCTGGCCCGCCCACAGCAGGGGCTCGCCCTCCAGCATGGCGAGCGCGGTGGCGTAGGGCATGTGCGTGTGGAAGGCGGCCCGGGCGCGCGGCTTCAGCCGGTGCAGCTCGGCATGGATGTAGAAGGCGGTCGCCTCCGGCCGGCCGTCGCCTTCGATGACGTTGCCGTGGAAGTCGCACAGGAGCAGGCTCGATGCGGTGACCTCCGCGAAGGCGAGGCCGTAGGGGTTGACCAGGAACCTGTCTCTTATACACATCTGACGCTGCCGACGAAGAGGATAGTG
>CAXDNE010000590.1:0-1621 GCA_963990595.1 uncultured Methylobacterium sp. | reverse complement strand
GCCAACTACCTCACCAACTCAGGCTACGCTTCCGTGTGAAAACAACACGCTCTAGAACGCGCATGCGCCGGCACGCGTGTGATCGTGCTCAAGATCCGCCCAGGCGACCAACCCCGAACGGTGCCGGAACGCGACGGGGCGGCGACCGCCGAGCGATTCATGCGGCGCGTTCGGGAGGAGGCGCGGCCGTGACGGCGTATGGCAAACCTCGGCCGGCAGCCTGGCTCGACACCTCCGGGCCGGCCTTCTCCGGTCGCCTCCTCCTCGAAGGCGCCCTAGTCCCCGCGCGAGCGGGCCGGACATTCGATGTAATTGAACCGGCGACTGGCCGCAGGCTCGGTGCGGCTGCGCTCGGCGACGTCGGTGACGTCGCGGCGGCCGTCGCTTCGGCAAAGGCCGCGCGGCGGGGCTGGGCCGACGTCCCGGCCCTGCAGCGGGGGCGCCTACTGGCCGAATGTGGTCGCGCCCTCGCCGAGAACACGGAGATCCTCGCTCGGACCTGTACGCTGGAGACTGGGAAGGCGATCCGCACCGAGAGCCGGTCGGAGGCCAAGGAACTGGCCAAGATCTTCGCTTTCTTCAGGGGCTCGCGGGGGAGGCCAAGGGCGAGACGATCCCGTTCGCTCCGAACGTTCTCAGCATGAGCGTCCGCAAGGCAATCGGCAGATCGGCGATCTCGATCATGCGCAGAAGATCCGGATCGAGCGTGCGCGTCGATTTGAAGCCGGTGACGGTTTCGGCAACGAGAGCGAGAGCGGCCTGCTTCAGGTTCCGCATCCTCGGCGAGGGATTGCGGCTCGTAGCCGCCCCATGCGCTTTTCGACGGTCTGCTGATAGCGCTACGTGGGCAGCCAAGTAAGACGAGTGGTGATGTTCGCGGACCAGGAGTTAGCGCTGACGCCTCATCACGAACCGGCCGCTATGCCCGATTCTATGCCAGCGCAAATTTGCGCGATCTGATTGGGACGGTCATGCCAATTTTGCGGCGGTTTTAGCTGAATGCGTTCTGTTGAGGCGAATCCGGCCGAAAACCCTCGAATTTACAAGATAAAGGCATCGCCCGAACAGCCGCCCTGGAATGTATTTTTAAAGTATCTTGTAAGTGCGTTTGAAGGTTTCGCGAGCTTTCTGCCCTGCGCCCGCATTTATACTACCTGCAGTACTCATTCTATAGGCAAACAGTACTGCGACAGTTTTAAGTGTGGGTTGAGTCGGTTTTAGCTGAGGCCGACACAGGGCGGGTGTGGTGGCTGGGGGACCTGGATTCGAACCAGGACTAGAGGAGTCAGAGTCCACCGTTCTACCGTTAAACTATCCCCCAATCAGCTCTCAGCCCAGCCCGTCTTGCGTTCGGACGGCTCGGCGCCGCCCGTGCTGTGACCAGCGGCTTCAGGCGTGGGCGGTCAGATAGGCGGAATGTTCCGGGAGGTCAACCGGTCCTTCGCCAGTTGACGCGCCCTCGGCCCCCGCCGTAACCGGGGATGCGCGGATTCCGCCGGGAAGGGTGGCCGAGTGGTTTAAGGCAGCGGTCTTGAAAACCGCCGTGGGGGCAACTCCACCGTGGGTTCGAATCCCACCCCTTCCGCCAGCGGGCAATAAGCCACTGTCAATAAACGGTTTT
>CAXDNE010000589.1:0-1726 GCA_963990595.1 uncultured Methylobacterium sp. | reverse complement strand
AGATTGCCTCTTGTCTCGTGGGCTCGGAGATGTGTATAAGAGACAGGGGCGGCCCTGGACGCGGTCTGGAACGAGATCACCGGCGCGGCACGCTCCCTGCATCAGGCGGTGGCGGCCCAGATGCGCCCGGACGACACGGTCGAGGTCCCGGCCACGGCCTCGCTGCTGATCGCCGAGGGGCAGCCGGTCCAGTCGAGCAACACCGTGATCGTCACGGCGCCGAACGCGTCGCTGCTGAAAGCTTCCGTCTCCTGTCTCGTGGATCCCGTGGTCTGGGCCCGGCTCGGCGGCAGCGCCGCCTTCCTCGACGCGTCGAACGGCGCGCTCGTGACCTCCCGGCCAGAGCGGGTCGAGATCGTCGAGACGCAGCCGCGGTCTCTGCCGAATCTGCGCCTCGTCTCCGCGGCGTGGCTGTCGATCAACACGGAATATTACGTCGGCCTGACCCTCGCCATGGCCCTCTTCCTCGGCCTTGCCACCACGAGCCTCGTGCGCAACGTCGGCAGGAAGAACCCATGAGCCACCGCGCCCGCCTCGCCGCGGCCATCCTCGCCGCGGCGATCCTCCCCGCTGCGGCAGCCTCGACGCAGGAGGAGCCGGCAGTGCCACCGAGCACGGCGCAGCCGGGCACGCAGCCCGCTCAGGCGCCCCACTCGCCCAGCCCCGGCCTCGTCGGCAAGCTCGGCAACGAGGCCGCGTGGCGCGCCTACCGTGCCCGGTTCATCACCGACCAGGGCCGGGTCGTCGATACCGCCAACGGCCAGATCAGCCACAGCGAGGGCCAGGGCTACGGCATGCTGCTCGCTGTGGCCGCGGGCGACCGGGTGAGCTTCGAGCGGATCTGGGGCTGGACCCGGGCCAACCTGATGGTCCGCGGCGACGAATTGCTGGCGTGGCGCTGGTCCCCCGACAAGAGGCCGGGGGTGGGCGACATGAACAACGCCACCGACGGCGACATCCTCGTCGCCTGGGCGCTGACCGAGGCGGCCGAGGCCTGGAACGAGCCGAGCTACCGCACCGCCGCCCGGCGGATCGCCACCGAGTTCGGGCGCAAGACCATCCTGTTCCGGGATCCCCACGGGGCGCTGCTGCTGCCCGCGGTCTCCGGCTTCTCCGCCCGGGAGCGACCGGACGGGCCGCTCATCAACCTCTCCTACTGGATCTTCCCCGCCTTCCCGCGCCTCGCCCTCGTGGCGCCGGAATACGACTGGGCGGCCCTGACGCGCAGCGGCCTCGCCCTGCTGCGGCAGTCCCGCTTCGGTCCGAACAGCCTGCCCACCGAGTGGATCTCAACCAAGGACGCCCCGCATCCCGCCACCGGCTTCCCGCCTCTGTTCTCCTACAACGCCATCCGGATCCCGCTCTACCTCGTCTGGGCGGGACTGGTGCGGCCCGACGACCTCGCCCCGTTCCAGGCCCTGTGGTCGGGCTCCGACCGGGAACGGCTGCCGATCGTCGACACCGGCGACGGCCGCAAGGTCGAGTGGCTCACCGAAGCCGGCTACTTGGGGATCCCGGCGCTGGTGGCCTGCGCGCTCGACGGCACGCCCTTCCCCGAGGATGCCCGGGGCGATATCGGCACCCAGAACTACTATCCGGCCACCCTGAGCCTTCTCGCCCTGACCGCGGCCCGCATGCGCTACCCGTCATGCCTGAAGTCCTGACTGGTCGTCCGTCGAAGTCTGTCTCTTATACACATCTGACGCTGCCGACGAAGAGGATAGTG
>CAXDNE010000588.1:0-1733 GCA_963990595.1 uncultured Methylobacterium sp. | reverse complement strand
TACACTATCCTCTTCGTCGGCAGCGTCAGATGTGTATAAGAGACAGCCTCAAAATGGCTCGCGATCGGCGCGAGTCGGCTCACGTCGTCGGCGCGACGCGCCGGCTCCGGGAAAACCCCCATCACTGGTCCTCTTCAGATCTTTCCTTGTTCGGCCCGGCGTCTGGCGGCCGGGTTCCTTGAAGCGGCGGCCGTATCGGCGCCGGCCGTGACCAGAATGGGACGACCGCGTGATCCAAGCGTGGCACGGTCAACGAACGGTTAACCCTGCTTCTTAGGGGCGCCTTAACGCCGTGATCCCGCCGCGCTCGGGAAAACGAAGGCGCAAAGTTGTCGCATTCGGCTTGGAACGCCGCACCGCGGAGCCAGTTAGGTACGGCCCCGGGGGGGCGAACTTCCGTCCCAGGACGGACCCTTCAAGACGCCACCCGCGTCCCCACAAGGACATCATTTTCCGATGAGCATGCAGTCCGGTCGCCGCGTCGGTGTCGCATTCGTTGGCATGGGGGGCGCTGTCGCCACCACGGCCATCGCCGGCATCGAGATGATCAAATCCGGCTCGAACCGGCTCGACGGGCTGCCGCTCGCCGGCCTCTCCGTGGCGGGGATGGCCGACTACAAGGACCTCGTCTTCGGCGGCTGGGACCTCAACGGCGACGATCTCGCGGCGGCCGCCAGCGGCCACGGCGTGCTCTCGAAGGACGACATCGAGGACGGCGCCCAGGCCCTGAAGGGCATCACCCCCTGGCCGGCGGTCGGCAGCGCCAAGTTCTGCAAGAACATCGACGGGCAGAACCGCATCGTCGCCAAGGACCACCGCGAGGCGGTCTCGGTCATCGCCAACGATCTCCGGCGCTTCCAGAAGGAGAGCAACCTCGATGACTTGGTGGTTGTGAACCTCGCCTCGACCGAGCGCTGGCCCGACCTCGACGATCCGACCCTGAACTCCACCGCGGCCTTCGAGAAGGGCCTGGATTCGAGCGACGAGGCGATCTCGCCCGCGATGCTCTACGCCTATGCGGCGATCAAGAGCGGGATCCCCTACGCCAATTTCACTCCGAGCGTGGCCGCGGACGTCCCCGCGCTCCTCAATCTCGCCAAGGAGATGAACGTCCCGGTGGCCGGCAAGGACGGCAAGACCGGCCAGACCATGATGAAGACCGTGCTGGCGCCCGCCCTCAAGGCGCGCGCGCTCCACGTCGATGGCTGGTTCTCGACCAACATCCTCGGCAACCGCGACGGCCTCGCCCTCAACGATCCGAACTCGCTGCAGTCGAAGCTCAACACCAAGGGCACGGTGCTCGACTCGATCCTCGGCTACCCGGTCGAGGACCACCTCGTGCACATCCACTATTACCGCCCACGTGGCGACGACAAGGAGGCTTGGGACAACATCGACGTCACCGGCTTCATGGGCCAGCGCATGCAGATCAAGGTGAACTTCCTCTGCAAGGATTCCATTCTGGCCGCGCCGCTCGTCATCGAGATCGCCCGCGTGCTCGACCTCGCGCACACGCGCGGCGAGGGCGGCGTGCAGGAGCAGCTCTCGACCTTCTTCAAGGCCCCGATGGTCAAGAACGGCCACGGCCCGGAGCATGCCTTCGGCAAGCAGGAGCAGATGCTCCGCGACTGGCTGGGCGTGCATTAGGCATCGTCGCGACAGGGGGCGGCTTTCCGGAACGAGACGATGCCAAGCGAGAACCAACCGCCCCATTCCGGCGCCGCGGCGCCGGA
>CAXDNE010000587.1:0-1740 GCA_963990595.1 uncultured Methylobacterium sp. | reverse complement strand
CGCCGTCCGCGGGGGCCAGACGCCGCCGGAGGGTATCGGGCAGCCGGACGGCGCGGTCGTCCCGCACGCAGGCGACCGTCACGTCGGCTGCGACGAGCAGTTCGTCGTCCCGGCGGACCTCCTGGGCGAGCTGCATCGAGGCGCCCCGCAGCGCGCGCGTGCGGGTGAGGATCGCCAGTTGGTCGTCCATCCGGGCGGGGCGCAGGAAATCCAGGCTCATCCGGCGGACCACGAAGACGAGGCCGCGTGCCTCGCGATGCAGGTCCGACTGGTCACCCGCCAGCGCGCGGAGCAGCTCGGTGCGGCCGCGCTCCATGAATCTCAGGTAGCTGGCGTGGTAGACGAAGCCCGAGAAATCGGTGTCCTCATAGTAGACGCGCAGGTCCAGCCGATGCGGCGGGCCGCCACATGCGATCGGCTCGCTGATTACGGGCTCGGACACGCTCATGCCGGTCCTTTAGCGGCGCGCCGAGACCGGGCGCAACAGGTCGAGGGCCGCCCCGGGGCGGCCCTCGCTCGATCGGGACTGCGTGAGGGGTCAGCCGCCGATGCGGGCCGCCAGGCTCGCCGAGTGCGCGTGCTCGTCGGCGATGTAGGGCAGGGCCTCGGTGGCGAACCGGCGACCCTGCGCGGTGTCGCCGGACTTCGCGTAGGCGTCGTACAGCGCGAGCGTCCGGGCGTCGGAGCGAGCCTGCTGGTCGATATAGGTGCGGTCGAAGGCACGGCCGTTGGGCGCCGACTGGAGCTGCGCCAGGCGGGCCTGACCGCGCTGGCCCAGGGCCACGCGACGGCCGGGCTCGGCCGGGCTGTTGTCGACGAGGCCCACCGCGCCCAGCGCACCGCCCACGATGCCGGTGCCGATATTGGCGGCGATGGTCACCGGAGCCAGCACGAGGCCGACCGGGTTGCTCAGGTCGGTCCGGATGCCCTGGTTATCCGAGACCACCGTGCCGTTGCGCGACAGGGAGGTGTTCGGCGGCAGCAGCGCGTCGGTGGTCGCCTTGCGCTCGACCAGGACCCGGTTGGCATAGTGGCGGACCCGCGGGTTGCGCGAGCGCTGAAGCGCCATGCGGCTCGCCTCGATGCTGGTGGCGTCGGACCGCAGCGCCTCGGCGCGGAACGCGGGAGTCTCCGTCGCGGCGGCGCCGATGCCCTCCTGCGCGGGGTAGGGCGACACGCGGATCGGGAGCGCGTCCTGCGCGAAGGCCGGTGCCGAGAACGCGGCAGCCGACAGGCCGAGGACGGCGAGCGTAATCTTCTTCATGGCGGAAGTTGATCCCTGACGTTGTTCTTGATGGCTCGAAGATCTGCCACGAGCCGAGGGGCAGGGCCCCGATCCCGGCAGCCTTGCCGGCGCCACGCAGACTTGGCGCGGTCGCCTCCACAACTGGCGCATTTTCGCGCTGTTCCACGCTCAGGAGCCGATTTTTACCGGATCAATTTAGGTCGATTAACCGCGCAAGCTTGGCTATATTCTCGTGATACCGTTTGAGAAAAAGCAATGATCTTAGGCGCTTGCCGATGACGCGCCGCACCAGGCCGGACGGGACGCGCGCCGGCGCGCGCCCCCGAGTTCATGAGCGCGAGGAAAGGCAGATTTGACCCACGCGCATGGGTCCACGGCCTCGGCCGCGTCAACCCTCGCTGTCGTCGAGGAGGCCGATCTGGCCATTCGGCTCCCGCCTGGGCTCCGGCAAGCCCATGTGGCGGTAGGCGTGGCGGGTGAGGACGCGGCCGCGG
>CAXDNE010000586.1:0-1843 GCA_963990595.1 uncultured Methylobacterium sp. | reverse complement strand
GTCTGGCGCCCGGTCGGCCCCCTCACGGCCGACGCCCCGCCCCGGATCGTCTGAGGCAGGCGCGCACACCAGATCACGACGGTGCACTGGCGTTCTTGCCGCGAAGGCTCGCAATGGGAACGCGAGGACCGACTGCCCACAGACCAGAATGGGATATCGGCGGTCTGCAACACGTGCTGTCCGGCTCACGGGTGGATATGCGCGACCTGCACGCCGACATGGCGGGCGCGCGCTGGGCAGGGATCAAGGTCGTCGGGTTCCTCAGCCTGTCGGTCTCGGTCGAGCTGTTTCTCGCGATCCTACTCTGACGCTTCGGTTCGACCCATCCTGTTCAACAATTATGCCTTCAACATTCAAACCGATGAAGCGCTCCTTGCGTGGCATTTGAATTAACATTCGAATCCGCAACGGGGACCTGGGATGACCCAGACCGAGTTCGTCGCCTGTGTTTGGCACCAGGATGGGTCGGATCTCCGCTCTTGCCGAAACGCAGAACTCTGACCGCATTGGTCTGCCGCCCGAGAAGGCGCGACCCGACACTTCAGGCTGCGCTCACCGGGTGTCGCCTCCTGCGGCGATTCCGACGCGATGCCGCGCGGTCACAGCGTCCGCTTCCGGGATGCTGTCGAGGGCGACTGATTGGTGGCAATGGGCGCCAAGTCGAAGGATTGGTCTTGGATGCGATGGCGATCCGGCGTGACGCTGTCTGGCCTTAGCTGCCGGTCCGCTCTCGGCGACGCGAGCAAAGACGTAGACCTTCGCAGGGACTCGAAGCGCTGCCGATGCGCACTTGGCGCGTGGAATCCGTTCGCGACGTAACGGGCGCCCCCGCTTCGGCGGCCATCCCCGGCGACCCAGAAGCCCAGATCCAATCCCCGCCATGCTGCCATAGGTCACGGGTCCGCCGGAGCTGTACGGCGCAAGTGCGACACCACACAGCTGGCGGAAGGGCTCATTGACCGAATGCACTCGGCCATATAAATGATGACCATCATATTTAAGAGCTTACCGCGGAGGCGGGCGATGGACGCGAGATGGTGGCTGGGGCTCCCTGCATTGGCTCTAGCGGCGTGCTCGCCGGCCGAGACCGCCGTGCCTCCGGAGCCGCCGCTGGTGCAGACCGTCGAGGTCGTGCCGGCAACGGCGGACATCGCGCGCTACACCGGCGTCATCCGGGCCCACACCGAGAGCAACCTCGGCTTCCGGGTCGGCGGCAAGATCTTCGAGCGCCTCGTCGATCCGGGCGACCACGTCCGCCTCGGTCAGCCGCTGATGCGGCTCGACCGGACGGATTTCACCCTGGCCCTCAACGCGGCGCGGGCCTCTGTCGAGGCGGCCCGGGCGCAGATGATCAAGGCCAAGGCCGACGAGGAACGCAGCCGCAAGCTCGTCGGCGACGGCTGGACCTCGAAGCAGACCTACGACCAGAACAAGGCCGCCGCGGACGCGTCCATCGCCCAGTTCGCCAACGCCGAGGCGCAGGCGAGCCAGGTCGCGAACCAAGCCGGTTATTCCGAACTCCTGGCCGATGCCGACGGCGTCGTGATGGACGTGCCGACCGAACCGGGGCAGGTCGTGGCCGCCGGGCAGACCGTCGTGAAGCTGGCGCGGGACGGGGCCCGGGAGGCCGAGGTGTTCCTGCCCGAGGCGAGCCGGCGCCTGGCCCGCGGCGCAGCCTCGGCGACGCTCTATGCCGAGGGCGAGACCACCTATCCCGCCCGGCTGCGCGAGTTGTCCGCCACCGCCGACCCGGCCACGCGCACGTACCGGGCTCGCTACATCCTGTCGGGCGGTGGCGAGGACGCGCCGCTCGGGGCGACCGTGACGCTCCGGCTCAAGCCGG
>CAXDNE010000585.1:0-1861 GCA_963990595.1 uncultured Methylobacterium sp. | reverse complement strand
GTTCAGCTTCCGACGGGCCAACCCCCATCTCGCAGGCGCTCGGCCTGGACGGCTCTCCTTCGAGGCGGCGCACGTGGCTCCGGAGAAGCCCTGCACGGTCGAGGTCACGTTCTCCCGGGCGCTCACGGACGCCGAGATGCGGTTCTTCCGCGAGGTCTGCGGACGCACCGCCCCGCTGATGGACGGCGTGGACGACTGAGGGACCCGGCGATGGCGCACGACTCCGAGGCCGACGACGACCGCGTTGCCCGCCAGATCGTCGACGAATGGCGCTCCTGGGTGAAATCGCCCGAGTGGGGGCCGACGGAGCCGCTGGGCGAGATCAGCCTGCGGGAGCTGGCCAGGATCATAGCCGAGCGCCTGGGGCAGCGGCGGCAGGCGGCCGGCAATGCGGCCGGGTAGCGAAGGCGGTGGCGCCAGGGAGGATGGGATGCGGGATCGCAGAGTGGCCATCATAGCCTGGGCCGGCGCGGGGTTGGCCGCCGCCGTCGATCGGGCTCTGTCGCGCGAGGACGCGAGGGGGCGCCATGTCGTGCGGATCGAGGCGCCGCGGCACGACTGGCCCGAGGAGGACATGCGGGTGCGGATCGGCCCGCCGGCGAAGGACTGGAAGCAGCGTGAGAAGCGCCGGCCGCGGCGGTAGGGGAGGATAGCGATGGGACAACCGACGGGGCCGCGAAACCATCACGGGGTCAAGAACTCCGCCGAGTGCTGGCGTACGATCGACGGCGTGCGCTGGCCGCAATGGCGATGCGAGCCCTCAGACACGATCATCGCCGCCTATCGAGCCAAGGGAATCCGCTGCCGCAAGGTGAGACACAAGGACGGCGCGACGGACCTGTTCGTCCACCCGGAGGACCACGCCGTCGCGACGAGCGTCGACGCCGAGGTGGAGCCCATGCTCGGCTGAGGCGGGAAGGACAGCGGTCGACCGATATAAATCGGCAAGGCGTGGCAATGCCTTGGATGTCGGGCGGGCGAGGTCCCGATAAAACGGGGAAGAAAGCACGAGGGTGAAGGAGCACGGATCGGACTGGACCAATGCGGCAACCCGAGCACGGGGCAGGAACCCGGAAACACTCCCTGATCCCATCGGCGGTGCGGCTTCGGCTGCTAGCGGCATAGCGGTTCGCTCGACAGAGATCACAGCATCGATGCCGGCAGGTTGGAGGTTAGCCTCCCCGCATTGGTCCAATCCGATACCGATCGGAGGCGCGATCGTCTCCTCGGCGTTGGCTCTCGCGGAGAAGGAACGACGATGAAGGACGCACTCGGAATCTTCGGCCACCATCCGGACCCGTCGACCGACTTCACGATAGAAGTCGAGTCCCTCGAAGGCACCATGGTCGAGGTGCGCGCGCGACTGCGTTCGCAGTGGCCGTTCTGGGCCAGGCTGTCGAAGCTGCTGCGGTACGTGCGCGCGACCGAGTTCGAGGGGCTCGACGCCATCGCCCAGCGCGCCAAGCCGGCGGTGCTGACGATGGAAGGCCGCTTCCAGGCCGCTTGAACGCGAAGGAACGGGGATCGATGACGCACAACGGCAAGCTTACGCTCGAGGACAGCGGCCTACTCTTCGGACCGATCGACGGGGATCCCGACGGGATGATCGCCGAGATCGGAGTGCCCGTGCCGGACGGCGACAGCGACACCAGCTTCGCGCTCACGAACCTCTCGCTTGCCGATACCGTGAAGCTGCGCGACTGGCTTTCCGATCGGATCACGGCCTCGAGCCCGCCGTCGGAGCAGGGTTCGACCGGAGCACCGAAGAGGACGCTGCATCTGTTCGCAGGCACCCTCGCCAGGACGCGATGGGAGCGCGGATGGACCCAGAGGGAGCTGGCCGAACGCGCCGGCGTGGACC
>CAXDNE010000584.1:0-1865 GCA_963990595.1 uncultured Methylobacterium sp. | reverse complement strand
GGGGTCGGCGGGGCCGGCGACGGCGATGCGCAATGCCGGGCAGGCCTTGGCCAGGGCGGCCAGGGTGTCGAGGATGGGATAGAAGGACGGGGTCAGCACCGCGCTGCCCGCCGGGAAGCGCAGATCCGCCCCCGCGACGGCGGCCGCGAAATCCGCGCGGCAGGTCTCCGGGTCGTGCCGCTCCGGGGGCTGCCGGGCCGACACCGCCGCCTGCCCGGTCCAGCCGGGCGGCAGGGCCTCGGCCAGCCTCTCGGGCGCGCGGGCGGCGGTCTCGCCGTAGAGGCTCTCGCCCGTCAAGGTGAGGGCGCGGTCCGAGACCGCGACCTCTCCGGAGGCGAGGCTCGTCACCAGCGGGGCGGCGGCGGCGAGCGCGGCGGCGAGATCCGGCGGGGCCCCCTCGGCGAGGCGCGTGTGGTCGATGATCGGCTCGCGGAACAGCCGCGGCCTCAGGGCGTCGAGCACCCGCTCCCGGGTGCCGGCATCCGGCAGGTGTCCGGTGAGCGTGACCGCGTCCGCCGTCCGGCGGATCGTCACCCGGTAGGGCGAGAGCGGCCGCGCCGTCAGCGCCACCGGCCCGGCCTTCACGCCGGCGGGCCGCGCGTCGCGCATCAGCGCCTCCGCCTCCGGGATGGCCTGCCCGTCGATGGCGTCGCCCGTGACCGAGATCGCCCCGTCCGAGAAGGCGACGCTGCCCGACTGGATCAGCTCGGCGAGGCGGAACGCGAAGGCGATCAGGCTCTTCGGATCGACCGCCGGGTCGAGGCCCCGCGCCGCCAGGAGCCGGTCGTCGACGGTCCCCCCCGCGGCGGCCTCGGTGGCGGCGTGCAGGGCCGTCTCGCGGTCCGCCGCGGAGGGGGCGTAGCCGTCGAGCACGATGCCGCCGGGCGTCTTCTCCACGGCGAACCGGTACTGTGCCACGACGGGCGGGACGATCTCGATCCGCCCGATGCTGAACCCCGCCGGCGGATCGGACAGGGCGGCCCGCAGCGCCTCGTAGGCCGGGATGTCCAGGGCCTCGCCCGACAGGCTGAGCACCGTGTCGCTGAGCGCCGCCCGTCCGCCCTTGGCGAGGCCGGCGAGCCGCGCCGCCAGGAACGCCGCCGCGCTCGGGAAGTCCGGGGGCGCGCCGCGGGCGGCCCGGGCGCTGTCGTCGAGGCTGGTGCCGGGGCTCAGCGCGCCGGTGATCCGCGCCTCCAGGACCCGCCGGCCGATCTCCACCGGCCGGCTGCCCTCCAGGGCGACCCGGTTCGCGCCGGTGCGGATCGCCGCCCATTCGAACGGCGCGGCGGTCTCGACGAGGCCGACCGCCGAGACGATGCGGCGGGGGCCGTCCAGCGCAGCGAGACGGGTCAGGACGGTCTCGCGCGCGCCGACATCCGGCGCCTCGCCGGCCGCCAGGAGATCGCGGCCCCTCGCCTCCAGGCGCAGCCAGGGCTCGCCGGTGGCGGTGGCCGTGCCGGCCGCCACCGCCGCGCCCTCGGCCTCGAGCCGGTCGGCGATCCGCGGGGCGGCGTAGAGGGTCGCGCTCGCCCAGATCAGCGCGAGCGCCGGCAGGCCGGCGAGCCAGCCGGCGCGGCGCAAGCCTGGGGCGAATGGTTCGGGCAACGGCACGATCGCAGGTTCGGACGGATCCGCCGCGAAGACGACACTGTCTTTCCGGCAGCATGAAGGCCGGACGGCCTTGTTCCGGTGCCTGCGCGCCGGTCCCCGGCGTCGCGGTCCCGCGTCGGTGCGCCGCCGGAACCCCGCGGATTCGGTGTTGTTGGCCTCCGACACCCGTTCTCGCGGAGTTCGTCATGCGGGCCATCCTCGCCGCCGCCCCCCACACCGCCGAGGCTGAGCTGGCCGGCATTCACGATCCCGCC
>CAXDNE010000583.1:0-1869 GCA_963990595.1 uncultured Methylobacterium sp. | reverse complement strand
CGGATCCTCCCACCAGACAACCGTTAACACGGTGGTGCACCGTGCGCGAGAGCTGCCGAAGGCCCTGCGCGCCAGCATCGCGATCCCCGGGCTCCTGCCGCCCGTGCTCTGCGACGAGGGCGTGCTGGTCGATGGCGGCATGATGAACAACCTCCCGGCCGACGTCGCCGCCGGGCTGGAGCGCGGCCCGGTGCTGGCCGTCGATGTCGGCAGCGACCGGGCCTTTCAGGACATGCCCCGGCGCGGCTGGCGCGGCCGGCTCGCGCGCAAGCTCATCGGTTCCCCTCTGGCGATGCCGGGCCTCGCGCCGCTGCTGCTGCGCGCCGCCACCGTGTCGAGCGACGCCCAGAGCCTGATGGCGGCGGCCCACGCCACGGCCGTGCTCAAGCCGCCGCTCTCCGGCATCGACCTGCGCGCGTGGTCGCGGTTCCGGGAATCGGCGGAGCTCGGCTACCGGGAGACCTGCGCCAACATCGAGGCCGGCACGCTCGCGCGCTGGCTGGACCCGCTGCGCTGAGATGTCGGCGTGCGCCAGCGCACGCGGATCTCCCGCCGGCCTGTAACCCTGCGCGCCGGGCGCCGATCTCCCGTGCGAGACGGAACGCGGAGCCCCACGCCATGACCCAGTTCACCGCCATCCAGCCCGACGCCTCGGCCGCCCCCTCGCGGACCCTGCTGCAGGGCGCGGCCTTCGTGCTGCTCTGCCTGTGGACCCGGACCGCCCCGGACCGGCTGCGGGACCAGCTCACCCCGGAGGCCGGCGCCTGCGGCACGCTCGGGTTCTGAGCGGATCGCCCACCCGCGTGCGGGCGTTCTCCGCCGGACACGAGGGAGGGCGCGGGCCGATGAACGTCGCGGGTGTGAGCTTCCGCCGGGTCGCCTTGCCGGAGGTGACTCTGAACGTGGCCGAGGCGGGTCCGGATTCGGGGCCGCCGACCCTCCTCCTGCACGGGTTCCCGGAATTCTGGTACGGCTGGCGCCATCAGATCGGGCCCCTCGCGGAGGCGGGCCTGCGGGTCGTCGTGCCGGACCAGCGCGGCTACGACCTCAGCGACAAGCCGCCCGGCATCGCCGCCTATCACCTGGAGCGCCTCGCCGACGACGTGGTCGCTCTGGCCGATGCCTACGGCTTTCCCACGGTGCGGCTGGTCGGCCACGACTGGGGCGGCCTCGTCGCCTGGTGGGTGGCGAGCCGCCATCCCGAGCGGATCGACCGCCTCGCGATCCTCAATGCGCCGCATCCGGCCATCGTCGGCGCCTATATGCGGCACCATCCGGGCCAGTGGCTGCGCAGCGCCTATGTCGGGATGTTCCAGCTCCCCGGCCTGCCCGAGCGGCTGCTCACCGCCGATCGCTGCCGCGCCCTGCGGCGGGCGCTGACCACCACGAGCCGGCCGGGGGCCTTCGCGCCCGCCGAGATCGACCGCTACGTCGAGGCCTGGCTCCAGCCCGGCGCGATGACCGCGATGCTCAACTGGTACCGGGCGCTGGTGCGGCTGCCGCGGGCGACGCCGCCCCGGGTCCGGGTGCCGACCCTGATCCTCTGGGGCCGGCAGGACACGGCCCTGCAACCGGGTCTCGCGGAGGCGAGCCTCGCCTTCTGCGACGATGGGCGGATCCAATGGTACATGCGCGCCAGCCACTGGCTCGCGCACGAGGAGCCCGCGGCGGTCAACGCCGACCTGACGCGCTTCCTCACCTGACCCCCGGAGCCGCGCGGGCGGGGAGTGCCGAGCGCGGGCCGGCGCCCGCGGCCATCCACCGCCGCGGCGGCTTCTCCCCAGCCGCGTCGGTGCGCGCGTCCTGATTCGCCCGCGGCGCTCTGCTAAGAGGCGCCATGGCCCGTACCGCCGTTCGCCCCGCCGCCGC
>CAXDNE010000582.1:0-1874 GCA_963990595.1 uncultured Methylobacterium sp. | reverse complement strand
ATCGCGGCGCCGGACCGGGTCCTGTCCGGGGCGACCGGAGTCGCGCCGATCACCGAGGAGGAGCGGGGCGCGCTCGGGCGGCTCGCGCCCGGCATACCCATCCGCGCCCTCGGCGATGTGATCGGACACGGACTCGAGGTGGCGGCGCCATTCGGGGCGGCGCTCGCGGCCGCGCTCGTCGCGGCGGGGCGCGCGCGGGAGGTCGCCGTGACGGCGGTCGGCCATCGCCGCGGCGAGGGCGTGCTGCGCGTCGTTCGCGCCTGAGCGGATGCTTTTTCGCGCTCGGCCGGATCGCGTGACCGAAAGCACAGATCTCAGAGAATTCCGCTTCGATATAGCGCGCTATCGTGTTGTTCAGCCGGCTCTTCTCGCTCCGATGAGCGCGGTTTTCCAGTAAGACATTTCCGCCTCGTCGGGGGTGTCGCCGCGTGAAATATTTCTCAGCGCTTGCCAAGACGCGGCGGGAGGGCTATTTCTACCGGATCGGCACGTGTCCGGATATCTTGGACCGTTACGCCTTCGCAGGGCGGTTCTGACTTTCCTATCGCTATCGGTCGATGCCGGCACCAGCTCGTGCGAGCGGGTGCCATCTCTCACTATGCCTGCGAAGACCAAGGACCTCCATGAGCACCGGAACCGTTAAGTGGTTCAACGAGACCAAGGGCTACGGCTTCATCCAGCCGGATGACGGCGGCAAGGACGTGTTCGTCCACATTTCGGCCGTCGAGCGCGCCGGCCTGCGCGGCCTGAACGAGGGCCAGAAGGTCTCCTACGAGCTGGAAACCGACCGTCGCAGCGGCAAGCAGTCCGCCGGCCAGCTCCAGACGGCCTGATCGCCGTCCGAACGGTCTCTTCCGAAGCCGCTCCCCGTGGGGCGGCTTCTTCGTATCTGAAATCCCTCTCGGGGCGTCGGCTCCCGCCGCGCCCGACCCAGGAGTGTCTGTGAGCTTTCCGAACAAGCAGGGCGTCGTCGATCGCCTCGCAACCGCCGCCAAGGCGCGGTCCGAGATGCTGGCCCGGTTCCGGGCGCGCCCATCCGCCGACGATCCGGCCGTCCTCGCCCGCCAATCCGCCCGCCGGGCCGTGGTCGATGCCCGCGCCGCCCGTGAGGCCGAGCGCGCCGCCCAGCGCCAGGCCGAGATCGAGCGCGCCGCCGCCCAGGCCGAGGCCGAGCGCCTCGCCGAGATCGAGCGCAAGCATGCCGAGCAGCTGGCCGCCCAGGAGCGCGCCAAGGCGCTGCAGGCCGAGCAGAAGGCCCAGCGCGACGCGCGCTACCTCGCCCGCAAGGCCAAGGCCCAGAAGCGGCGCTGAGGCGCCGCCGCATCGACACCCCGCTCCAGGAGACCGGCATGTCCCACAAGTTCAAGATCGGTCAGCGGGTCCGGCGGCCCCGGCTCGGCCTTCCCGGCGATCAGGGCGAGGGCGAGGTGTTCGAGGTCTTGCGCCTCATGCCGGAGGACCAGACCGGCGAGCCGAGCTACCGGATCCGCACCCAGACCGGGGAGCGGGCGATCCGCGAGAGCGATCTCGTGGCGGCGCCCCAAGGCTGATCCGGGCGCGTCCCGGCTCCGTCCGAGCCGGGCTGTCCTCCTAAGGGGCCGACGCGCAGCGTCGGCCGCGACGGGCTGTTCTTCGGGGTCCGCTGACGCGGGCGCCTCGGGGCGCGGTCGGGGATGGGACGATCCGAGGCGGACACCCTTCGGAGCGTTCCGGTCCTCAGAGCGTCCGGAACATCACCAGGGCATCGACACGCCCGAGGCCCGGATGCGCGAAGGCGCCCGGAAGCCGGCCGACGATGGCGAAGCCGAGGCTCTCCCAGAGCCGCACCGCCCGGACGTTGGTGCTCACCACGAAGTTGAACTGCAGCGCCGCGC
>CAXDNE010000581.1:0-1880 GCA_963990595.1 uncultured Methylobacterium sp. | reverse complement strand
CCGAGAGCTACACTATCCTCTTCGTCGGCAGCGTCAGATGTGTATACGAGACAGGCCCTGGATCATCACCGAGGCGGGCGACATCCTCTCGCCGCACTGGATCCGCGCGAACACCCGCGCGCGCGCGCTGCAGTAGGGCGCCGCCGGGGTCGCGGAGCGGCGGCAGGATCCGCTCAGCACCCGATGCAGATGTCGTGCACCACGTGCTCGTGCCGGGGGCCCGTGCGCTGGTTCGGAAGCTGCCCGTCGATGGCGGGAAAGCCGCTGCCGAGCGCGCGGAGCCGCCGACGGCCACCGGTGAGGTCGGCCTGAGCCGAGACCGGCGCGGGCCTGGCCGCTCCGGCCGCGGGAGGCGGCGCGGGGACGGGGGCGCTGTTGGCCATGCCGGGATCGGGCAGCGTCAGGGCCATGCCCGGCGCCGGCGGTGCCTGCGCGAACTCGCCCGCCCCTGCAGGCAGCGGGGCGAGCGTGAGGATGGCGAGGACGAGAAGGCTCCGCGGGCGCATCACGCACTCTCCTGGCTCTGACGTCGATGACGGCCGGCGCGCCCGCGCCGGCGGGGATCTCAGGCGGCCTTCAATAGGCGTGGCCGTAATAGGGCTGGGAGAGGGGTCGATAGCGGTCGCTCACCGGCCACGTATAGGGCTGATCCTTGCCGGTGCGCAGGCTGGATTTGAATTTCGGTTCCGTGAAGCCGATCCCGTGCAGGCCCGTCGCCGCCTTCCCGGCACCGGGGGCCTTGGGCGCCGTCTCTCGTGCGAGACTCGCACTTGTGACGCCCAGAACGAGAGCAGCCGCAAGCGAGACACGGCCCAGAACGATCTTCATCTCTGCCTCCTGCTGGCCCGGCTGAGGTGCCGGAGCAGAATGAACCGCAGCGCGCGAGCCGCGGTTCCGAGCGAAGCCGCCGGTCAGAACGCGCCGGCTCCGCCGAGGCAGGCTTCCGCCAGGGGGCCGCTGCAGATGTCGCCGGTCCGGCCCGGGGCAGCCCCCGCGCCGCCGCCGATGGCGGCCCCGCCCGCCGCACCGCCGCCCGCCGGAGCCGTGCTCGCCGGCTGGACGAGGTCGAGCTCCCGGGTCGCCGTCGCGCCCGAGCCGGCGGCGATCCCGGCGCCCCCCGCGGGCGCACCACCTCCGGTCGTTGCCGTGATCGGCGCCGCAGCCGTGCCGAGGCGCGCGGCGCGGCCCGTCCCGAGGCCGAAGATCCCGGAAGCCGCGTCCGGGCCGGCGGCGGTCCCGGTCGCCGTCGCCCCTGAGGCCAGAGCGGATGCGGATGTCGCGCCGGTGCTCAGGCTGGCGGCGATGCCGGCGCCGTTTCCGAAGCCCGACGGTCCGAGCGACGCGGCCACCGACGCGGCCGCGTTGCCGTTCGTGTTCAGGCTCGTGGCGATGGCCGATCCGCCCCCGAGGCCGATCGTGCCGGTGGTCGACGACAGAGCGCTCCCCGAGATCGAGCCGAGGGCCGCGCTCGACGAGGTGCCGAAGCCGCTCCGCGTCCCGGTGGCCCCGATCGTGGCGCTGGTCCCCGTCGCGCCGAGCGTCGATCCGGTGATGCCGGCGCCACCGGTGACCCCGGTTCCCGAGAAGCTGAGCTGGCTCGCGCCGAGACCGGTGCCGGAGGGCGCCCCGATCCTGCCGCCGCCGCCCCCCACACCGCCGAGGCTGAGCTGGCCGGCATTCACGATCCCGCCGGTCTGCGCCGAGAGGGTCGGGAAGGG
This sequence comes from uncultured Methylobacterium sp., assembly GCA_963990595.1. GTDB lineage: Bacteria > Pseudomonadota > Alphaproteobacteria > Rhizobiales > Beijerinckiaceae > Methylobacterium. Next base: position 162 of record CAXDNE010000581.1, on the reverse strand, counting down.
TCCGGTGGTCGAGCCGCCGCCGAGACTGAGCTGCCCGGGATTGGCGATCGCCGTGACCGGCTCCAGCGAGGCCGAGGTCGGCACCGTCGCGGTGGCGGAGAGGCTCTGCGCCGAAGCCTGTCTCTTATACACATCTCCGAGCCCACGAGACAAGAGGCAATC
>CAXDNE010000580.1:0-1889 GCA_963990595.1 uncultured Methylobacterium sp. | reverse complement strand
GGCAGGGTGTCCAGCGCGGTCTTGACGATGGCTTTGGCGTCGAGGCCGGCCTCGGCGTACATCTTCTCCGGGCTGTCCTGGTCCTGGTAGGCGTCCGGCAGCGTCAGCGTGCGCACCCGCACACGCCCCGCATCCAGCGCGCCGCGCTCGGCCAGCAGATGCAGCACCATCGCGCCGAACCCGCCCCGCGAGCCCTCCTCGACCGTGATCAGCACCTCGTGGTCCCGCGCCAGATCCAGGATCAGCGCCTCGTCCAGCGGCTTGGCAAAGCGCGCATCCGCAACCGTCACGGCAACGCCCTGCTCCGCCAGCGTGTCGGCCGCCTTCAGCGCCTCCGCCAGGCGCGTGCCCAGGCTGAGGAGCGCCACCCGCGCCTCCGCGTCCCGCCGCACCACCCGGCCCTTGCCGACGGCCAGGACCTCGCCCCGCTCCGGAAGCTCGATGCCGACACCCTCGCCGCGCGGGTAGCGCAGCGCGATCGGGCCCGTGTCATGCGCGTGGGCGGTCGCCACCATGTGCACCAGCTCGGCCTCGTCGGCGGCCGCCATCACCGTCATGTTGGGCAGGCAGCACAGGTAAGCCAGGTCGAACGCGCCGGCATGCGTCGCCCCGTCGGCGCCGACCAGGCCCGCCCGGTCCAGGCAGAACCGCACGGGCAGGTTCTGCAGCGCCACGTCGTGCACCACCTGGTCGTAGGCCCGCTGCAGGAAGGTCGAGTAGATCGCCACGAACGGCCGGTAGCCTTCCGTCGCCAGGCCGCCCGCGAACGTCACCGCGTGCTGCTCGGCGATGCCGACGTCGAAGGTCTTGTCCGGATGCGCCTTGCCGAACAGGTCGATGCCGGTCCCGCCCGGCATGGCGGCGGTGATCGCCACCACCTTGTCGTCGGCATCGGCCGCCTTGATCAGGCTCTCGCCGAACACCCGCGTGTAGGCCGGCGCGTTCGGCTTGGCCTTGGCCTGGACCCCCGAGACCACGTCGAACTTGACCACGCCGTGGTAGCGGTCGGCACTCGCCTCGGCCGGCGCGTAGCCCTTGCCCTTCTGGGTGACGACGTGCAGCAGGATCGGGCCGTGCTCGGCGTCGCGGACGTTCTTGAGCACCGGCAGCAGGTGGTCGAGGTTGTGCCCGTCCACCGGGCCGACATAGTGGAAGCCCATCTCCTCGAACATGGTGCCGCCGCCGACCACGAGCGAGCGGGCGTATTCCTCGGCCGCGGCGGCGCGCTGGTAGAGGGCTTTCGGCAGGAGCTTGCCGAGTTGCTTGGCGGTCTCGCGCAGGGACTGGTAGGCGCCGCCCGAGGCGAGCCGGGCGAGGTAGGCCGACATGGCGCCGACGGGGGGCGCGATCGACATGTCGTTGTCGTTGAGGATGACGATCAGGCGCGAGTGCAGGGCGCCGGCATTGTTGAGCGCCTCGTAGGCCATGCCGGCCGACATCGAGCCGTCGCCGATCACCGCGATGGCGTTGCGGCGCTTCTGCGGGCGGCCCTTCTGCCGGGCGGTGGCGTTGTCGAGGTCGCGGGCGACCGCCATGCCGAGCGCGGCCGAGATCGAGGTCGAGGAATGGGCGGCGCCGAAGGGATCGTAGACGCTCTCGGCGCGCTTGGTGAAGCCCGACAGCCCGCCGCCCTGGCGCAGCGTGCGGATGCGGTCGCGGCGCTCGGTGAGGATCTTGTGCGGGTAGCACTGGTGGCCGACATCCCAGACGATGCGGTCGTCGGGGGTGTCGAACACGTGATGCAGCGCCACCGTGAGTTCGACCACGCCCAGCCCCGAGCCGAGATGGCCGCCGGTGACCGAGACCGCGTCGATCATCTCGGCGCGCACCGCGTCCGCCACCGCCTGCAGCTCAGACTCCGGAAGATCCCGCAACGCCGCAGGATTCGG
>CAXDNE010000579.1:0-1907 GCA_963990595.1 uncultured Methylobacterium sp. | reverse complement strand
ATCTACTCTATCCTCTTCGTCGGCAGCGTCAGATGTGTATAAGAGACAGGGTCGGCGCGACCCCGGCCCTGTCGGCGATCGAGGACCCCACCACCCAGCCCGGCTACAAGCCGGTGCGGATGCCGATGCCCGACGTGCAGCCGGTCTCGTACGCGCCGAATTCGCTGTGGCGCACGGGCTCGCGGGCCTTCTTCAAGGATCAGCGCGCCGCGCGTCTGGGCGACATCCTGACCGTGAAGGTCAACGTCACCGATCAGGCCAACATCAGCAACGAGACCAAGCGCTCCCGCGCCAATACCGAGAGCTTCGGCCTGCCGAACGCCCTCGGGTTGGAGAACAACGCGGTCGGAAAATCCTTCGGGGTCGGCAGCACGGCGCTGCTCGCCGCCACCTCGGCCACCTCCAACGACGGCGCCGGCTCGGTCCAGCGCGCCGAGACCGTGACGACCAACGTCGCCGCGGTGGTCACCCAGGTCCTGCCCAACGGCAACCTCGTGGTCGAGGGCAAGCAGGAGATCCGGGTCAATTTCGAGGTCCGCGAGATGGTGGTCGCAGGCGTCGTGCGGCCGGAGGACATCGAATCCGACAACACCATCGACTCGACCAAGATCGCCCAGGCCCGGATCGCCTATGGCGGTCGCGGCCAGATCACGGACGTGCAGCAGCCCCGCTACGGTCAGCAGATCGTGGATATCCTGCTGCCGTTCTGAGACGCCTGAGGCCCGCCCCGACCGCGTCGCGGCCGGAGGCGGCGCGCGACCGCGTCTCCGGCCCGCCACCCGCGCCGAACCGGTCTCGCCTGCCCCGGAGAGCGGTCTAGCTCGCCTCCTCCGGCTCCGGACCGCGCGTCACGTCGAGGCCCGAGCCGGCGCCCTGGGGCGGTCCGACCTTCACGGGCGCGCCGGTGCGAGCGGATTCGTAGATCGCCTCCATCAGCACTTGGTCCTGCAGCCCCTCCTCGCCGGGGGTGCGCGGCCGCAGGTTCTCCTGGATGCACCGGGAGAAGTGGTCCATCTCCAGGGCGAACTGGTTCTTGGCGCTCAGGACCTTCTCGTCCCGCGCGGCGTTCTTGCCGTCGCGGTGGCCCACATAGAGCCGCTGACCCTCGTACGCGAAGGCGTTCTGGAGATCGACGGACCCGTTGCTGGTGTGCAGGGTCAGCGCGCGGGCCTCGTAGACGCCGTAGCTCGACATGCACTGCGCGATCACGCCGGAGGGGAAGCGCATGGTGAAGCTCACCGTCTCCTCGACCTCGCGGTATTTCGGGTCGTCCGGCGGCGAGTGGACCTGGGCCTGGATCAGCTCCGGTTCCTCCCCCAGCACCGCCCGCGTCGTGTTCAGGCAGTAGAGCCCGATATCCGGCAGCGAGCCGCCGCCCGACAGCGCCTTCCTGAGGCGCCACTGCTCCGGCAGACCGGTCGTCTGCCCGTTGAAGGCCTGGATCATCCGGGGCCGGCCGAACTCGCCCGAGCGGGCGATCCTGATCACGGCGCGGTTGTGCGGCTCGTACTGGCAGCGATAGGCGATCATCAGCTTCACGTTCGCCCTGGCGCAGGCCGCGATCATCTCGCGGCACTCGTCCGAAGAGACCGCCATCGGCTTCTCGCAGAGAACCTGCTTGCCGGCGGCGGCCGCCGCCACGACGTTGTCGCGGTGAACGCCGTTCGGCGTGACGACGTAGACGGCGTGCACGTTCGGATCGGCCTTGAGCCGGTCCCACGCGTCGTAGCCGTAGACGGCGTCCTCCGGCAGGCCGTACTGGCGCGCCACGAGCTTGGCCTTGTCGGGCGAGCCCGACATGACCGCGGCGAGCCGCGAGCGCTTGGCTTCCCCGAAAGCCGGCAGGATCTCGTCGAGGCTCAGGCTGTCTCTTATACACATCTGACGCTGCCGACGAAGAGGATAGT
>CAXDNE010000578.1:0-1908 GCA_963990595.1 uncultured Methylobacterium sp. | reverse complement strand
AGAGCTACACTATCCTCTTCGACGGCAGCGTCAGATGTGTATAAGAGACAGCCCGAGAGAGGCCCCGTCACGCGGCGCTACCTTTGAGATCGGCGAGCCACCGCTCCTTCGCCGCGATGTCGAGCTCGGCCAGACGGAGCGCCTCCACGTCGGATCGGCCCTCCCCCTTCGCGGCGAGACCATCCGGGTGGGTGAAGGCGTAGAAGACATGCCAGTCGCCCCCGAGCCGGTAGTCGTTCGCCACGGCGAGCATCCAGCCTCGATCCCGGAGGCGACACCGTATCGCCGCGACCTCGATGGCCTCCTCGTCCAGGCCGGTCGGCGCGACGGGTGGCCGAGCCGCGGCGGCCCGCGATGTGGCGACACCGGCGCAGCGGCCGGCGTCGCCCGCGAACCTCTTCGGATCCGTCAGCCCGTCCAGGACGAACTCTTCACCGGCCAGCCTGATGGCGACCGATCCGCGATTGCGGACGACGGCCCTGATCGCATCCAGAGGAATGCGCCGCACGGCCGCGCTGCGGCGGCCGGGCACGGCGACGACGATCGATCGCGTGCAGATCGCCGCGATGCGGGCGCCCGCCAGGGCGGGGGATCCGTAGCCAGCGGCCTCCCGGGCGAGGCCGACGCCGGCGGCGGCGAGGGCCAGCAGCAACGCGCCGCCGGTCGCGGGGGGCGGTGCTCCGACGGCAGCTCCGGCGAGGCCGACGGCTCCGAGCGTGGCCGGTATGCCGACCGCGAGACTGACGGCGCGTGCGTCCTGCCGGGGCTCCCGGAGGAAGGAATACGTGTAGATCACCGCCTCGCCGTTTGCGGCAGCGGCTTCCAGGATCGCAGCCTCGGCACGGTCGAAAGCGGCTTGGAAGGAGGCCTCCATCCGCGCGTCCAGCGCCCGTCCCACCAGGGGCAAGCGGCTACGCGCCGTCCGCGGTGCCGGAGCGACGGGAAGCATGACGCAGGCTGCAGGATGCATTGCGCGAACTCGCGTTGGGATGCCGCATCGAGCGGATCCGTTCCTTCGATCAAGCCATCGAAGGAACGAAGGCGCAAGCCATTTCGTGGAACCATGCTTTACAGCCGGATCGAAACCGGGCTTACATCGTTCACCAGCTGTTCCTCGCGAACGCCCGAGACATCAGCCCCATGTCGAGCATGAACGTCTGCATTCTTCTGGGACGGCTGAAGGAAGATCCGAGCGTTCGCCGGCACGCGTCGGGGGTCGAGGTCGCGACGATGATCATCGAAGAGGTCGTCGTGCAGCGCGATCGTGCCAGCGGAGAGCCCGTGGAACGCTCCGTCCTGCACGAGATCCGCGTCTACAACCCGACCTTCGTGCAGACCGCCAAGGCGGAGGGCGCGCGCGGCCGTCACGTCGAGGTCCACGGGCAGCTGTCCTACGGAACCGACGGCAAGGCCTTCGTGGCGGTTCCCAGCCAGGGTGGCCGCGTCGCCTTCAAGTATTTCGAAGTCCGCGAAGTGCCGTCGGAGCCGCCGGCTATCGTCGCCGACCACGCTGCCGCCCGGGATCTCGCCACGGCGATTTCCGAGGGCCATCCCGGCGAACCGGACGTGGCGCCGCCGGCCGGCATTCCGGCGGCCACTGCTCCCACGCAGGACGTCGAGGAGCCTCACCGGAGCCCAGATCCCGCCGGCGCGACCGCTTCCGGTGCGGCACCGGCCCCAGCACCCGTGCCCGAGGTCGCAGCCAACGATCGCACGCGTCCTTCTCAGCCGCCCTCGCGTCCCGGCTTCGGCGCTCGGCCTCCTCAGATCGGTGGCGTTCGACCGGCTCCGACAACTCCTTCGCGACCCGATCCAGCTCCTGCGGACCGGACGCAGGAGGACGCCGCAGGCCCGGACCGGGCTGTCTCTTATACACATCTGACGCTGCCGACGAAGAGGATAGTGTAG
>CAXDNE010000577.1:0-1965 GCA_963990595.1 uncultured Methylobacterium sp. | reverse complement strand
CTACACTATCCTCTTCGTCGGCAGCGTCAGATGTGTATAAGAGACAGAGCGCAACCCCATCATCCCCGCAATCCAGGGCTGGTCGTGGCCGCGCCGTTCGGCAGGATGCTGAGCGCGCCCGAGACGATCGTGAAACTCCTCCGACACGGGGGCGCATTCTCCGTGATGTCCGCCCCGGCCGCCAGGAAGGCACCGATGTCCGCCACCCGTTCCACCCGACCTCAGGCCCTCGCGCTCGGCCTGATCCTGCCGCTGGCCCTTGCCGGCGCCGCCACCGCCCAGGAGCAGAGCGGGGCGTCCCGGACGGGCTGGGTGGATCCGCCGCCCCGGGCCGCCGCGCCGGTTCCGGCACAGGGCGCGGTCAAGGCGCCCGCGCAGGCGGCCCGGAACGCCCTTCCGGCGCCGCCGAAAGTCGGGCGCCGGGATGCGGAGCCCGTCCGGCAAGCCGCCAGGCCGGAACCCGGCGAGGATGCCCGGCCGAAGGCCAGCGGAACGCGGGCACTGGCTCCGAAGCGGGCCGCCGCCCCGGAGCGCTCGCCGGGTCGGGAGGCGCTGCGCCACCATGCCCGTCATCCGCACCCGCTCGCCGAGACGCTGGCCGTCGCGCGTCCGGTCCCGGCAGCCGTGGCCGAGCGTGCCGCCGCCGCGCAGGCGCTGATGGCGACCTATCTCGCCACCGTCTCGGGATCCGGCGACACGATGGTCGACGCCGCGACCCAGTTCTACGCGACCCGCGTCCGGTTCTACGGGCGGCCGGTCACGACCGCCGGTCTCGTCGCCGAGAAGCGCAGCTTCGCGGAGCGCTGGCCCGAGCGGCGCTACGAGCTGCGGGCCATGCGTGCCGTCTGCGATTCCGAGGCCTGCACGATCCGCACCCGCGTCGATTTCCGCACGGCCAATCCGGGCCGCGGCGCGATCTCCAGCGGCGAGGCCGAGCTGATCCTGGAGGTGGGCTTCGCGGGCACGCGGCCCTACATCGTCGGCGAGACCGGGCGGGTCCTGCGCCGGAGCATCCAGGCCGGCACCCTGGCCCCCTCGCCCGGCAAGGCGTAAGAGCCTGCCAGGCGAGTCCCGCCGCGCCGTCCGGGCCGAGGGAAAAGTCTGGGCGCAGGAGCGTTATGCGAGGCGCTCGCGAGCGGGCTCCGTGCGGCGCGTGGTGATGCCGGGATCGGGTGAATGACGTCTTCAACGGTGGTGGCGAAACAGGCGGCGGAGCCGGCGCGTCCGGCGCTCGACGATCCCGGACGCGCCGCCCTCCGCGAGGCGATCCGGGACGAGATCGCCCGTGCCCGTCCGCGCCCGGTGGCGGTGCGGACCCTCGAACTCCTCGCGGAGGCGGCGGTCGCGCCTGACGCGAACGGATCCGGCCTGCGCGTCGTCGACCGGCACGGGGCCGTGCGCCTGCGGGGCGACTCGTCCGAGCCGATGACCCTCGCCGATCTCGTCGCGGACCTGCAGGAGCGGCATCCCGCGCTGTTCCTGCCGCCCGAGCCGGAACCCGAGCCGGTCCCCCTGGCCGGGGAGGCCAAGGATTCGTCGCTTCTGAGCGGCGCCTACGAGATGCGGGCCGCCACCGCGCGCTTCGTGGGGACCCAGTCCGAGCGCGCCCGTTCGCTGGCCGAACGCTCCTCCGTACAGGGCCGGGCGCTGGCGCAGAACGCCGCCGGCCGGTTCGCGACCCTGCGGACCAGCCTGCGCGGCCGCTTGGCCCGTCCCGCCGACGAGCCCGCAGCGGCGGCCGGTGCGGCGGCACAAGGGCCGGATCCGGTGGAGGCCTGGAACACGGGGGCGGGCCGCTTCGGCGAGAGCGTGCGCGACGGCTTCGAGCGGCTGCGCGACCGGCTCCGCTTCGGCGGGGACGGGCTGGACGACGGCGCGCGCCGGCAGCGTCGCTGGTTCGCGGGCGCGAGCGCGGCTGCCCTGGTGGCGGTGATCGCCGCGGGGCTCGTCCTGAACGGGCGCACG
>CAXDNE010000576.1:0-1987 GCA_963990595.1 uncultured Methylobacterium sp. | reverse complement strand
CTGCAGCCGCTCCTGACCGCCCTCCTGGCGCAGCCGCTGCTGGGCGAGCGGGTCAGCGGCCGGCGGGCGCTCGGCATCCTGATGGGCTTCGCGGGGGCGGGCCTCGTGCTCGCCCCGAAGGTCGGCGCGGCCGACCCGTCCGGGATCCCGCCGCTGGCGCTGGCGGTCAGCTTCCTGGCGGTCCTGTCCCTGACGCTGGGCACGCTCTGGCAGAAGCGCACCGGCGGACGGGTCGACCTCCTCGCCGGCGCGACGCTCCAGTTCGTCGGCGGCATGGCCTGCGCCATCCCGCTGGCGCTGGCCTTCGGCAGCGCAACGATCGACCCCGTCATGCCCCTGTGGCTCGGGCTCGCCTGGGCGGTCCTGGTCAACTCGGTGGCCGGGATCCTGCTCCTCCTGGCGCTGATCCGGCGGGGCGCGGTGGCGGGCGTCGCCGCGCTGTTCTTCCTGGTCCCGCCGGTCGCGGCCGTCCTGGGCTACCTGCTGTTCGGCGAGGTGCTGACGCCGCTGCAGGGGACCGGGATGGCGCTCGCCGCCCTCGGCGTCGCGGTGGCGAGCCGGGGCTGAGCGGCTCCTGCCTGCGACCGCACGGCCCGGAAACCCTGGGCCGCGTCGCGACTTGATGCGCGCGGGCCCGGCACGGCGCCCGGGCCGGCATCGAGCGAGGCGCGGATGGATCAGGAGAAGCCCCGGGAGATCCGGCTCGCCCTCGACGCGATCCCGCTCGGCGGCAAGGCCGAGGGCAAGGCCGAGGGCAAGGCGGGCGCGGACGCGGTCCTGTTCGTGCGCGACGCGGACGGCGTGCGCGCCTTCCAGGCCAAGTGCCCCCATCTCGGGGCGCCCCTCGCCAAGGGCGAGATCTGCGGCAGCCGGCTCTACTGCCCGTGGCACAAGGCGGCCTTCGCGCTCGCCGATGGCAGCCTGGAGGAGCCGCCGGCCCTCGAACCGCTCACCCGCTATCCCGTCCGGATCGAGGGCGGCGTGGCGGTGGCGACCCTGACGCCCGAGCCCGCTCCGGCCCGGCGCGCCGAGACGCCCGTGGCGCAGGTCCTGATCGTCGGCACCGGCGCGGCTTCGGCCGCCTGCGTCACGACCCTGCGCCGGGAGGGCTTCTCCGGCACGATCACGATGGTCGGCCGGGAGGGGCATCCGCCCTATGACCGGACCAAGCTGTCCAAGCAGTTCCTGGCGAAGCCCACCCCGGCGGAGAAGACCCTGCTGGAGCCGGATTTCGCCGCCGCGCACCGCGTCGCGCGGATCGAGGCCGAGGTCACCCGGATCGACCCGTCGGCGCGCCGCGTCACCCTGGCCGACGGGCGGGTGCTCACCGCCGACGCGCTGCTCATCGCCACCGGGAGCCGCGCCGCCGTGCCGGATTTCGAGGGCCGCGACCGCGCGGGCGTGATGGTGCTCCGCAGCCTCGACGACGCGGTGCGGCTCAGCGCCGCGGCGGAGCGGGCCAAGCGCGTGGTGGTGATCGGGGCGGGCTTCATCGGCCTGGAGGCGGCGGCCTTCCTGACCAAGCGCGACCTCGCCGTGACGGTCCTGTCCCGGGAGGAGATCCCCTTCGCCAAGCGTTTCGGCGCGGCGGTGGGGGCGGCGCTGAAGCGCTACCATGCCGGCAACGGCGTGACCTTCGTGACCGGGCGCGTCGCGCGCATCGCCGGCAACCCGGATGTCGAGGCGGTGGAGACCGCGGACGGAACGCGGCTGCCGGCCGACATCGTGCTGATCGGCGCCGGGGCCGCCCCGGAGACCGGGGTGATCGCGGGCGTCGAGCCGGACGAGACCGGCGGGATCGCGGTCGGCGCCGACCTGACGCTCGCCGACGGCGTCTGGCTCGCGGGCGACATCGCGGCCTTCCCCGAGACGGGCAGCGGGCTCACGGCCCGGATCGAGCACTGGCGGCTGGCCGAGCAGCACGGGACCCACGTGGCCAGGGCCTGTCTCTTATACACATCTCCGAGCCCACGAGACAAGAGGCAAT
>CAXDNE010000575.1:0-1994 GCA_963990595.1 uncultured Methylobacterium sp. | reverse complement strand
GGCCAGACCGGCAGCAAGGCGCAGGACCAGGCCGTCAAGGGCAGCTTCACCCTCCGGTTCTAGATCGTCCCCCCTGCGCGCCGACGAAATCCACGAAGGCGCGCAGCGGCGCCGGCAGGTGCCGCCGGCCCGGATAGTAGAGGAACGGGCCCGGAAAGACCTGCCACCAGGGCTCCAAGACCGGCTCCAGGGCGCCGCTGTCGAGCTGCGGGCGCAGCCAGTCCTCGAACAGGTGGATGATCCCGGCGCCGGCGACGGCCGCCGCCACCGCGAGGTCGCTGGCGCCCACCCGCACGATCAGCGGGCCGGACGGGTCCACGCGGACGATCGCGCCGTCGCGCTCGAACTCCCACGGCGCCGTCAGGGCGCCGCTGGGGAACCGGCCGAGCAGGCAGGCATGGTCCAGGAGGTCGCGCGGATGCGTTGGCCGGCCGCGCCTCGCGAGATAGGCCGGGGCGGCCGCCGTGGCGAAGCGCTGCCGCTGCGGCCCGATCGGCACGGCGATCATGTCCTGCTCCAAGCGCTCGTCGTAGCGGATGCCGGCGTCGCAGCCCGCCGCCAGCACGTCCACGAAGCCGTCCTCGACCACCACCTCCAGGCGGATCTCCGGATAGGCCGCCAGGAAGGGCGGCACGAGCGCGGGCAGCACCAGCCGGGCGGCGCTCAGCGGCACGTTCAGCCGGAGCGTTCCCGCCGGCCGATCGCGAAACCCGTTCACCACGTCGAGGGCGGCGTCCACCTCGGCGAGCGCCGGGCCGAGCCGCTCGAGCAGGCGCGCCCCGGCCTCCGTGGGCGCGACGCTGCGCGTGGTCCGGTTCAGGAGGCGTACGCCGAGCCCCGCTTCCAGCCGGCGCACGGCCTCGCTGAGGCTCGACGCGCTGCCGCCGCCGGCGCGGGCGCCCTCGCGGAACCCGCCGGCCCGCGCCACGGTCACGAAGGCGGCCAGGTCCGTGAGATCGGTGGGCATCGTTCGGGAATCCGCACAGGCCGTGCCGATTGTCACGGCTTATCCGCGCAAAAACTGGCGTCTACATCCGGGACGCCAACAGGAGTTCCGTCATGACCGACATCGCGCAGGCCGGCACGTTCCATCTCGGCGACCGCAGGGTGAAGCGGCTCGGCTACGGGGCGATGCAGCTCGCCGGGCCCGGCGTCTTCGGCCCGCCGAAGGACCGCGCCGCCGCGATCGCGGTGTTGCGTGCTGCGGTGGCGCAGGGCGTCGACCACATCGACACCAGCGACTTCTACGGGCCGCACGTCACCAACCAGATCATCCGCGAGGCGCTGCACCCCTATCCGGACGACCTCGTGATCGTCACCAAGGTCGGCGCCAAGCGCGGGTCGGACGCCTCGTGGAACCCGGCCTTCTCGGCCGCGGAGCTCACCCAGGCGGTCCACGACAACCTGCGCAACCTGGGTGTGGACGCCCTCGACGTGGTCAACCTGCGCCTGATGTTCGACGTCCACGGGCCGGCGGAGGGCGCGATCGAGGCGCCGCTCACGGTGCTGGCGGAGCTGCAGCGCCAGGGGCTGATCCGCCGGATCGGCCTGAGCAACGCCACGAAGCGGCAGGTCGCGGACGGGCGCCGGATCACCGACATCGTCTGCGTGCAGAACCAGTACAACCTCGCGCACAGATCGGATGACGCCTTCATCGACGCTCTCGCCGCCACCGGCACGGCCTACGTGCCGTTCTTCCCGCTGGGCGGGTTCAGCCCGCTCCAGTCGGACACCCTGTCGGAGGTGGCGGCCGGGCTCGGCGCGACGCCCATGCAGGTCGCGCTCGCCTGGCTGCTGCGCCGGGCGCCCAACATCCTGCTGATCCCGGGAACCTCCTCCCTCGGCCATCTGCGCGAGAACCTCGCGGCGGCCGAACTCAGCCTGCCGGACGAGGCCATGGCGGCCCTGGATCGGATCGGGACGGCGTGAGGGCCGGTCATCCAACCCGCGAGCTCATCCTGAGGTGCTGGAGCGAAGCGGAGGCCTCGAAGGAG
>CAXDNE010000574.1:0-2011 GCA_963990595.1 uncultured Methylobacterium sp. | reverse complement strand
TCCTCCAGGCTCAAAGCCATACCAAAGGGCGGACCACTTCATTGGGGGCGGATCAAGTGGGCATCAACGATCGCTCGGAGCATTGGCAGCAGCGACGACGACTTCGAAGGCAAGGCCACTCTTCAAAAAGTGCCAACCAGGGCTCTAACCGCTCCGGTCCGTCATGCATTCTTGCGTCAAGCTCGGAGGACGAGGGCGGTCGCCAAATGCTTGAAGGCGAGGAACGTCACTTACGGGTCCATCGTCATCCGCGGGCGTTTGACGTTTTCGAAAATCCGGGTGATCTGAAGAAGGGTCCATATGTGAGGGCCCCATGCCAGTCGAGTATGCCGCCGCTATCCAAGCGCCACCGGGGATCGTACGCAGGATCCTGCGGGATGCAGCCTTCCAGATTGTGCAATGGTATGGCCGCGACGTACCCCCGGGTCCGCTTGAGCAGATCAGGTTCGCGCGACACGCCGGTTTCACGATCACATACTATCGCGCCGAACCGGGCTCGATGTCTCGACGCATCCCGGGGAATTGGAACACGCCGCCGAGCGGCGACGAGAATGCCGCCCAGGAAATCCTTGATATCGAGGTCGGCGAGCATCTGGCCGGTCTCGGATGGCGCGGGACCGGACCGGTCATATCGGATCGCCTGATCCGCGGGCCGTGGGAGCTGGAACTCTTGCGTGGCGCCGGAATGACTGCCGGTATCCCAGATATCGCGCGGGTTCCTCCCGCGGCCCCGATGAGCACAAGCCGCATCGTCCTTCCGATTAGGGATGTTATCGGAAGAAAACGCGGGCGGCTATCACAACCCATGGCCATCGACCTTGTCGGCTACACAAGATGCATTCCAGATCTCTGTCCCGCGGGATCGACCTTCGAAGACCTCTTCGACATCACGACTTATTGCTACGGGAAGTCTCGGGAGCATGATGGCGAGAGTACAGCCATCGGTTCCAGTTTCTCACTGCGCCTCTGGACGGGTAGTGATGGCTTTCGATCCAATGTCCCGTTCGGCCGTCCGACGCTCAGCTACTGGATCGCACCGCATGGCGGCACTGTGATGGCAGCGAAGCTGATGCTAGCGCTGGATCTGCATGTCCGCCGAACGCGAGCTCCGATCCGCGCCGAAGTAGTCCGTCCATAAGACTCTTAGGTTGAGTATCTGATCGCGGCAGACAAGCGGTGGGAATCGAGATCGACCCTCGCCGCAGAAGCCGTGGGCGGGTAGTGCGATTGCCTCAATCTTGTGGTTGGCGAACAGGCTTGGGAAGTGGCAATCCCATCAATTCAGCACGAATGCGACTGCCTCTTCCGATTTCGGGCGGCGGGACTTTACGGCTCTTTGCTCGAAGAGCTTCCATAGCGTCGATCGAGCCGTCCGTCCCGAAACTCCGGGCACCAGTGTTGCTCGGCCCCGTTTCAATCCGTCGGCGACGCGCTTCAACGGTTTGTCCACCCATACCGTGCGGTGGCTGGCCAACAACGAATCTGCCCAAACGGCAACCGAGACGCTGTCTATCGCGGCAACCCTGAACCTCGTGCCCTGCTTCACGCGAGCGCGTTTGCCTGAGAGCAACGGAGTGCGCGAGGCATTCCTGAAGACGTCCAAGGGCGACCGTTCTCGCATGAGAACCATCGGGCTTGACAGGCCGCCTCCCAGCCGTCTTTGAACGCGACCCATCGGTCGACAGACCCCGGCCGGCGCGGAAGCGTCCCGGCGACGCGGAACGGGGCCAACGGAATGACCGACCTCAATGAATGGCTGGCTAGGGCGCATGCCGCCTGGCCCGGCCTCGACGCGGTAGCTGACGGGACGGCCGGACTGCGGAATGCAATCCTCGGCTTGTGGTCTTTGATGGCCGAGGCTCCTCCGAATATCCGCGACTTGTACCGGGGATTGGACGAAGCAACCCTCGTGACCCAGGCCGACGCTGCAGCTCGCTCTGACGGCTTCCCGCCCCTTCCCTGCCCGTGCACCACCCCCGCGCCCCCAGACGGATTCTGTCGAGTCCTGGCC
>CAXDNE010000573.1:0-2017 GCA_963990595.1 uncultured Methylobacterium sp. | reverse complement strand
AGACAGGCCGCCAAGGCGGCCTGTCTGGCGGCGGGGGAGGGCGGCTGCGACGATGCCCTCGCGCTGCGGGCCCTCGTCACGCCGAAGATGATGGCCGGGCTCGGGCTGCTGGCCGTCTTCGCCCTGGCGAGCCTGCTCCTGAGCCGGCGGGTCCGACGCGGCTGAGCTACGCGATCCGAACGGCCGCAGGTTTTCCGGTGTCCGAGGGCCGATGCAACCGCTTCGGGGCGGATGCCGTATAGTGCTCACCAGCGAGAGCCTGTATTCCCGCCTGTGAATCTGTGGCTTACGAACATGTCCCCCGCGAAGGTCGGAACCGGCTCGCGCAACCGCGAGCGTCCTTCCGCCGATCCTCATCCGCGATGCCGGCGCGGAGCGTGACTGGCGTGGCCGCCGAGTCCGACACCACGGCCGCGGCTCCGGCGGCGCCGGTGTCGGCCGCCGCCCGCGACAGCCTCGACCGGCGCGCGGCGCGTCTCGGCCTGTCCGGCCGGCTGTTCCTCGTCACCGTCGCCTTCGTGGTGGTGGCCGAGGTGCTCACCTACGTGCCGGCGGTGGCCAATTACCGGATCGAATGGATGTCCGACCGGCTCGCGGCGGCGCAGGTCGCCGCCCTGGTCCTCGACGGGCGGACCGGCGAGCCGGTCTCGGAGGCGCTGGAGAGCCGGCTGCTCGCCGGCGTCAACGCCCGGGCGATCGCGGTCCGCGGCGGCGGAGCCCAGCGCCTGCTCGCCATCGAGCCGATGCCCGATCGGGTCGCCGACACCGTCGATCTGCGGGACGTGACCGCCCTGTCGGCGATCCGCGGCGCATGGCGCACGCTCGTCGCCCCGGTGCGGGAGCCGATTCGGGTGGTCGGGGAGGGGGGCATCGGCTTCGACCGGGTGGAGATCCTGCTCGACGAGGCGCCGCTCCGCGCCGCGATGATCGACTACGCCCTGCGGCTGCTGGTCTCCTCGCTGATCATCGCGGCCTCGGCGGCGGGCTTGGTGTTCGTGGTGCTGCAGGTGCTGATCGTGCGCCCGGTGCGGCGGCTCGCCACCAGCATCACCGCCTTCGCGGATGACCCGGAGGATGCCGGCCGGATCATCGCCCCGTCCCGCCGGAGCGACGAGATCGGCCAGGCCGAGCACGCGCTCGGGCGGATGCAGCGCAGCCTGTCCGAGCAGCTTCGCCAGAAGCGGCGCCTGGCCGAGCTGGGGCTCGCGGTCAGCAAGATCAGCCACGAACTGCGCAATCTGCTCACCAATGCGCAGCTGCTGGGCGATCGCCTCGAAGGCACCGCCGATCCGACGGTGCAGCGCGTGGCGCCGCGCCTCGTGGGGACGCTCGCCCGGGCGATCCGCTTCTGCGAGGCAACGCTCGCCTACGGGCGCGTCTCCGAGCGGGCCCCGCGCCTCGTCAGCACCCCCCTGGCGCCGATCTTCTCGGAGCTCCCGGATCTCGCCGCGCTGGCGGCGCACCCGGTCGCCGTGCAGGTCGCCGCGGGCGACCTCTGCGTGCAGGCCGATCCGGAGCAGCTCGCCCGGGCCCTGGCCAACCTCGTGCGCAACGCCGTGCAGGCCTTGGACGGTGCCGCGGTCGAGGGGGCGGAGGTGCGGGTCGTGGCCAGCCGCGAGGAGCCGGGCCGGGTGACCATCCTGGTCACCGATAACGGGCCGGGCCTGCCGGTGCGCGCCCGGGAGAACCTGTTCGCGCCGTTCCAGGGCTCCATGCGCTCCGGCGGCACCGGCCTCGGGCTGCCGATCGCCGCGGAACTCATCGGGATCAACGGCGGCACCCTGACCCTCGACGAGGGCGAGGGCGCGGTCGAGGACAGGGGCGGGGCGCGGTTCCGGATCGTACTGCCGGAGGGCTGAGCGCGACGGCAGGAGACCGGGCGAGACGCGCCCGCCGCGCGCGACGGGGCCGGGCGCCTTACTCGGCGGCCGCCCGCGGTTCCGTCTCCTCCACGGCCACCCGGATTCCGAGATCGGCCAGCAGGGCGGCGTCGTCGTCCTGGCCGTTATTGGCGGTC
>CAXDNE010000572.1:0-2017 GCA_963990595.1 uncultured Methylobacterium sp. | reverse complement strand
GGTGGCGTTCTCGCTGATCGCGCCCCGCCTGCCACCGGCGGCGGGCACCCCGGCGGCGCCGAGCCGGCCCGGGCTCACCAAGCTGGTCCCGTGGTTCATCCTCGGCTTCCTGGCCCTGGTGACCCTGCGCTCGTCAGGCCTCGTCCCGGACGCGGCCGTGAAGCCCCTGACGCAGCTCGCCGGGGTGCTCACGGTCCTGTCGATGGCCGCCCTCGGCCTCGGCGTCGACGTGCGTATCCTGGCCCGGGTCGGCGGCCGGGTCACACTGGCGGTCACCGCCTCCCTGGCGGTGCTCGTCGCGCTCAGCCTCGCGCTGATCCGCAGTCTCGGCATCGGATGAGTATCATGATGGGATAGCGCAGTGAAGCAGACGAACTATCTCCGATTTACGCAAGATATGTGGGCCGGGCGACGGCTCGAACATTTGCGCACTCCTCGATGACGCTTCCACGTCCCAGTTGGCAGGGGTTGTCAGGGACCCACACCGCCTCCACAAGCCCAATCCTGCGGGCCCGCTTCGTCCTACTCTCGGTTACGCGCTCGGGCGTGTAGGACGTGGCTCGGCAAGGTCGGACGCAGTCGGCTCACGTGCTGGCGCTGGCTGCGCCTCTTTAACAGGACCGGCGTCAGCAGCCTGCTACGCGAAGGTTTGGGCGCCGAGCACGCCGCCCTGTCCAACCCAGGCTATGACCTGGGCCGCATCCGAGGTGCGGGCCGCCCTGCTCGGAAATCACCTCACGAGGTGCTTCACTGGATCTATCTATCCAACGCCGTGCGGATCGGAAAATCTTTGCGGTCCGTCAAGAGAAGCTCAGAGGTGCGGTGGCCGCAACTGCATCCGGATCCACGCCTTCAGGCAATCCCACGGGATCGATGTTCTCTATCGCGAAAGCCCAATCGTTTTGGCGTGATGGGCTTAATCGAACACGTTCAGCAACGAGCCCTCGGGTTTGATTCACGGCCGCGGCGGTTCGGGAAAGTCCAGAATCTCGCCCGAGTAGATCTCAACGACCTCGCTGAACGGCGTTCCATCTGGCAGGGTAAGCACAGCTCGGTGCTCTATAACATGCTCAGGAGGCACCAGCGGCATATCGTTCCGGAAGTGTAGCGCTTCCGAGCCATATTCCCAGCCTTTTGGCAGCGGATACCATAAAAGATCAGCAGATATAGTGTGGCGTCGAAATTTGAGTCCCTGTACCGCTCGCCCGAACGCCGTGTCGGTTGTATTTAGGACGCGGTTCATCTCGACTGTGAGGCGCGCGGGGACATACCAGTTGTCGGCCTCGGAAAGTACGTGCGAGCCGCAGCGTAGGCGAACATGCCGATATTGAACTTCCTCAGATGGTCCGACGTCCAATTGACGTCGCACCTCGTCTGACGGACTTTTATTATCGTTTATCCGCTCTGCGACGATGCGGGCAGGAGAGGCAAGACGATGTGCCTCGCACCAGCGGTCCAGTGTAAGCGTTGCACTATCATGACTGAGCAGCTCCACATTCAAGGACTGCAGAAGCGCGAGCGCCTCAAGACGGCCAACGTAGTCGCTTCGCCATGCCGCAACTGACCCTTCGGCAGCACCAGCGGCGCCGATTGGGAGGAACTGCGTCAACACAGCAAATATGGCTGCGGGAAGAATCTTTCTTGACAAAGGCCTTCTCCAGATTACTGTTAGTTCTTCGGCTCGGTCATCTTGGCACGACATAAACGCGCGAGCATTATGAGCATAGACGGCCCTGACAGCCGGCCCTGAGCCAGGACGTGAGTAGGGCAACGACAGCGTTACCGAGCCCCTGCTCCTGCTCGTAGAAGCGGCGATGTGCAGGATCTGCGCGGCTTCCGATCGGTCGCGTTTCGCTCTTGCGGAGGCCAAACGATAGTTCGTCCTCGGAACAGGTTGGTTACACGGGGACAGACAACACTTTTTTTCGCCGTAGGTGTGCCGGCCCACCTTCGCATTCTTCCGCTAGGGCGTGTCATCGCTTGAGCCAGTCGAGGGCTGCGGCGAGGGAGAGGACGC
>CAXDNE010000571.1:0-2036 GCA_963990595.1 uncultured Methylobacterium sp. | reverse complement strand
AACCCGGTCTGGGCAGAACGGCCGGGGGCGCGAACCCGTTGGACGATCTGCGATCCTCCGAGCGTGCCCGTATGGCTTGGGCGCCCATCCACCCCGACAAACTTCCCGCGCCTCCGTCGCTCGCGGCTCATCCCGCCGCTCTCATGGGCGCCGGGTCGATCAATCCTGCCGGCGCGGCCGCCGTCTCGACGCCCGCTCAGGGCGGTACGGCACGCGGTGCCGAAACGACGTCCTATGATCGTGAAGCGATCATGAACCGTCTGGAGAAGGAAGGCAGGAAGGACGCCAAGCCGATCTGCGGCGGCTGCTGAACCCTGTGCCCGCCCCCGTCGGGCTGCGCGGCCGACCGCGGCTCGGCGTCCTGCCTCTCGGGCGGCGTCGCCTGCTCGGCCCCGCGCCGTGAATGACCGCGCCGAGCCCCGCCAGCCCGCGCGCCGATCGGGTGGCGCGGCCGAGCGCGACGGTTGCATGCTTTTTGGGCGCTTCTGACATGCCAACCCGGCGATGCTGCCCGTGGGGCATATGGGGTAGGTAGCCGGCTCCCGACACGACCCTTCGAGCCCGCGCGGCTGAAGCCGCGACGGGTTCTCTGTCGCCGGACCCCGCACCTGCCGCCCGCCGTCGTCGGATCACACGACGGCCTGCCGAGACCTCACGGATGAAGAAGCTCTCCGCGCTCGTCGCACTGATGATCGCGTGTACGGCTCCGGCGCTCGCCCAGGGCGATGGACCCGATGCCGATTGCGTCGACCAGCAAACGACAGGATCGCTGTCCAGCGCGGCCCACGGGCCGGCGTTCCTGGCTGCGCGCTCAGCCAGGGTGAAGATGACCCCGCCGGAGGAGAGCTGGCAGGAGCGGGCGCAGGAAGATGCCGAGCAGCGTCGGCGGGAGGCAGCCGTGACGTGCCCCGGGACTTGAGGGAAACCGGGTGCCGTTCGCGCAAACCGCCGTCGACCGGGATCGGAGCGGTCGGGCGTAGGGCATCCCGATCCGGGGATCGGCCGAGCAGGCGGCCAGCCGGCCCGCCGTCGGCTTCGGGAACGGCTCGAAACCTCCGGTCACCCTGCCTCCCGTCACGGTGTCGCAGCCCGGAACGATAGCAACGCAGATCAGAGACCCCGCGGCCGATTGGTGTCAACTTGCATACAATCGCGGCCACGTCCCTCGGCACCCGCGAGCGAGGGTCTGACACCCCTGCCGGTAGCGACGGGAGCGCCAGTATGGCGCGCTTCTACTTCAACGTGCACGACGGCAAGAGCATCCTCGACGACGAGGGGACCGAACTGCCGGACTGGCGGGCAGCCCGGATCGAAGCCATTCGCCTCGCGGGGCATATCCTACAGGACGACGCCCACCGCATCGCCTTGGGCGAGGATTGGCGCATCGAGGTGACCGATCACACGGGGCTGATCCTGTTCCAGATGACGTTCCAGGTTGTCGAGGCGCCCGTCCTTTTGGAGCAGATCGCGCGGGATGCCGCCCGGGATCAGGGCGAGGCGCGCGAACCCGTCCGGTCGGCCGCACCACCCGGGTCGCCCGAGACCTGACGCGCCCCAGACCGACGGGGTCGGCTGAGGATCTTGCGGTTGCGCGGTCCGGCCTCCTTCGGCACCGGCACGCCCGTCGCGTCGTGGTCGGCATTCACATGCGGCGTCGGCTCCGATCGCGCCGGATCGCGGCGCCGTCCGGCTTAGGCAACGTCGGTGAGCCGCGGTCCATCCTCGCCCACAAGCGTGCCGATCAGCCGCCAGAGTTCCTGATGCTCTGGGCCGTTGCGGCCGGATGCGAGGAACGTCGAGAGACCGAAATCCGTCACATGACCGCCGGACGCGGCGTTGCCGGTATGCCGAACGAAGCTGTGCCCGGTCGTGGGATCGAACAGCAGGTGCCAGCGATCCCCATTCGGGCTGGCGTAGATGAGGCGATTGGGTTCGGGCAGGCTCATGATCGGTCTCCGGCGCGGCGGGTGTTCCCTGGCGTCGCGCTAACAGCGCTGCGCCGCCTCGGCCTCGAGGTGTCGCTTGGCTCTGTTGAG
>CAXDNE010000570.1:0-2069 GCA_963990595.1 uncultured Methylobacterium sp. | reverse complement strand
GACGAGCTCGGCTATTACGGCGTGCTGCTGCCGACCGGGCGCTCCTGCGAGGATTCCTGGATCGTCGCCTCGGCGCTGGCGCCGCTGACGAAGCGGCTGCGCTTCCTCGTGGCCGTGCGGCCGGGCCTGATGGAGCCCTCCGCGGCGGCCCGCATGACTGCGACGCTGGACCGGATCTCGGACGGGCGCCTGCTGATCAACGTCGTCACCGGCGGCGACCCGGTGGAGCTCGCCGGCGACGGCGTGTTCCTGTCCCACGACGCGCGCTACGCCGTCACCGACGAGTTCCTGACGATCTGGCGCGGCCTCCTCGCGGGCGAGACCGTGACGTTCCAGGGCCGGCACCTGCGCGCCGAGAACGGCCGGGTGATCTTCCCGCCGGTGCAGAAGCCCTACCCGCCGCTCTATTTCGGCGGCTCTTCGGCGGCCGGCATGGCGGTGGCGGCCGAGCATTGCGACGTCTACCTCACCTGGGGCGAGCCCCCGGCCCAGGTCGCCGAGAAGATCGCCGCCGCGCGCCAAGCCGCGGAGGCGAAGGGCAGGACCTTCTCGTACGGCATCCGCCTGCACGTCATCGCCCGGGAGACGGAGGCGCAAGCCTGGGAGGCGGCCGAGCAGCTGATCTCGCGGCTCGACGACGCCACCATCGCCAGGGCGCAGGAGACCCTGAAGCGGCAGGATTCCGTCGGCCAGAGCCGGATGATGGCCCTCCACGGCGGGCGCCGCGACAAGCTGGTGGTGGCGCCGAACCTCTGGGCCGGCGTCGGCCTCGTGCGCGGCGGCGCCGGGACGGCGCTCGTCGGCTCGGCCGATCAGGTCGCCGACCGGATGAAGGAATATATCGATCTCGGGATCGACCGGTTCATCCTGTCGGGCTACCCGCATCTGGAGGAGGCCTACCGCTTCGCCGAACTGGTCTTCCCGAAGCTGCCGCTGCGCGCCACCACGGGCCGGCCGGTGGGCCAGGCCCGCAACGACGGCCCGTTCGGCGAGATCATCGCCAACGACCTCGTGCCGACCCGCCGGGTCGGCGCGCACTGACCGGAGGACGGGCGCGGCCGTCCGGATCGGCATCCCGATCCGGCCATGCCGGGCCCGCATCGATGCCATGTGGGCGTCATCCGGCCGTCATGGTGACGCCATCCTTGGCGCTCATCCGCCCCGCCCATCGCCGCGCAACCCGCTCGCGCGGCCTGGATGAGCGAAAGATGTCCATGACTTCGACCAAGACGGCCCTCACGACGGCTTTCCTGGCCCTCGGCCTCTGTCTCGGCCCCGCCGCCGCGTTCGCGGATCAATCCCCGGCCCGCGCGGCGCTCAAGCAGTACTGCACCGGCGACTACATGGATTTCTGCAGCGCCTACGCGCCGGGCGGCCCGGAGGTCGAGGCCTGCTTCAAGGCCAACCTGAAGAAGCTCTCGCCCAACTGCTCGGCGGCGATCACCGCCTACAAGAAGGAGCAGCGGGCGACCAAGCGCTACAGCGAGGCGCGCTGAGCGCCCGCCCGCGCGGGGTGCGCCCCAGACCCGAACCCGCGCCCGCATCCTGAAACGCCCGCGTCAGCGGGCCTGAAGGCGGGCGCCAGGGATCGCGTGGCCGGCTGGACGGCTCCTTCGAGGCCCTCCGTGCGCTCCGGCGCCTCAGGATGCGGGCGTGGGCCGGATCACCCGATCAGGAGCCCACCCCGTCAGCGCACGGCGACTCCCAGAGGGGCGCCGCTGCAGTTGAGATGGGCCGGGTTGGTCGAGACCACCCCGGCATTGCACCCCGCCTGCGTGCCGACATAGAGCGGCGTCCCGCCCGGCCCGCGCGCAGGGAGGTAGCCGATCGGCCGCGTGCCGGCGTCGAGATGGCGCGGGTTGCTGGTGACGAGGCCGGCATCGAGCCCGGCCGTCGTGCCGGCATAGACGGGCGCGTCCGCGGGCGAGCTCGGCCGGGCCAGCGTGGCGCCGATCGGGGCCGTGGCGCAGCCCTTGTAGCCCGGATCGATCGTCACCTCGCCGGCATTGCAGCCGGCCTGCGTCTGTCTCTTATACACATCTCCGAGCCCACGAGACAAGAGGCAATCT
>CAXDNE010000569.1:0-2073 GCA_963990595.1 uncultured Methylobacterium sp. | reverse complement strand
TACCTGGAGACGCCCCTCCGCCCCGTGATGCCCCGCACGCCCATCGTCATCCCCGACGAGCGGGACGACCTCCGGTCCCCGCAGCCGCTCCCCCCGGCGGATGTGGAGGCCCTGAAGCGGAGGCTCCTCGCGGCCATGGTCGGCGAGGTCAACCGGATGCTCAGCCTGTGGGTGTCCGAGCGCGAGGCGGTGATTGTCTACCGCGAGGGGATCCAACTGGGGCTCGCGCTCGCCGGGGACCCGAACAGCCGGATCGTTGTGCGATCCCGGCTCGACACCGTGGAGGCCTGCGCGGCTGCCCTGGCCTAGCGGTCCATCTCGGCGATGTCCCGGAGCAGGGCGGCCCGCCACGCCTCGGCCTCCCGGATCTCCGGATCGTCCGGGGCCCGGCCGTCATCCCGCAGGCGGATCAGGCGGTCCTCGGCCTCGGCCAGGGCCTGCCGCATGCGCCGCAGCGTCCCGGTCCGGATCACCTCACGCAGGGTCATGCTGTCCTCCGTGCCGGCCGGGGGCCTGCGCCATCTTGAACGTAAGGCAGCCCGGCCCCCCGTTTTCGGGGATATCTTGAACGTAAGCGGCCGAAACATGGGATATCGCGAACATAAGGCCGGCGGACCCCGATCAGGACCCCTCACTCGGGGAGCTCGTCGCCCAGCTCGGGCGGCACGTCGGGGGCGGATCGGATAAGATCGACGACCTCGCGGTGCCGTCGGCAGGCCTCGACAGCTTCGGCCTCGATGGCGGCCTCGTTCGTAGGACCGCCCGCGGGGACGTGCCCGCGCGCGGCGTCGAGCTCCACATCGCGCGCCTTCAGCGCGGCCCGGCGGGCGTGCCATGCGTCCGGGCCCTCGATAAGCGGGCGGCTCACGTCGCAGCGGTCGCAGACGACCAGGAGGTCCTGTACGCAAGCGGCGCCCGTCAGCGCCAGCGCGCGCTCGATCGGCAGGCGGCCTTCGGCCCATGCCTCGCAGGCATCGTGAACGGTCATGGTCATGGCTACCTCAGCGGCATGGGCCTCCGCCCGGGCCCGGGCGAAAAGGGCTGGGTCGGAGAGGTGGTGACCCCGCTCGCGGAGCAGCCGGGAGAGGGTCAGTTCGCGCGGGGCCATCGGGCGATCTTCGGACGGAGCTTGGCGCCCTGCAAGCCGGGTAGGCATCCGTAGCCGAAACGGAGAGGGCCCCGGGATCGCTCCCGAGGCCCTTCCTTCTCGCTGGCGGATGCCCGGATCGGGCTCGCCATCAAAGGATCCGGTGGATCCTTTTGGAGGCGTGGCGCTCGATGGCCGGAGGTCCATCCCCGCGTCATGGGCGGGGCGACCAGCGATGACCCATACTCTCGCGGATTCCGGCCGGATCCAGCGGAAACGCGCAGCATGGTGAACGGTCTTGCTGGTGTCGACGGCGCGCCCGACCCTGGCCTCACGACGGTCGAATCCGGTCCCGTTTCAATCGGGACCGCCGCGTCGCTGACCACCCTGCCGGGGCCATCCCGAGCGGGGTTTCCGCACGTTTCGGGACCAGTTACGGGACCACGTGGTCCAGACAGCGAAAGGCCCGCACGAGGCGGGCCTGTTCAAGTCGCTGTTTCCGCTAGGGAAATTGGTTGGGAAAACTGGAGCGGGCGAAGGGATTCGAACCCTCGACCCCAACCTTGGCAAGGTTGTGCTCTACCCCTGAGCTACACCCGCTCACTAGTGCCGCGCCGCCCGGACTTTCGTGCCGGCGGCCCCCGGCGGCGCTCTCTAAACACCATTCCGCCGGGCGACGCAAGCGTCTCTTTTGCGAACCGTGACGATTTACCAATTCGGGTCCGGCGGGAGGCCCTGGCGGATCTCGCGCAGGCGGGCGCGGGTCCCCCGGGTGGTGCCCTCGGGCAGCGCGTCGGCCGGGAAGAAGCCGCAGGCGGCGATCTCCCGGTCCGGCTCCTTGGCGCGCAGCACCGTGAAGGCCGGCAGGACGAACAGCGCGACGTGGTCGCGGGGCGCGGCGACCACGTTCCGGTAGAGCCCGAGCAGGCGCGGCGGCGCCTCGGGGACGATCTCCGCCTCCTCGCGGAACTCGCGCACCATCGCGT
>CAXDNE010000568.1:0-2098 GCA_963990595.1 uncultured Methylobacterium sp. | reverse complement strand
GAAGAGGCCCAAGATCGCCCGGCGAGGTCCGGCGCCCGGCGAGGTCCGGCGGCCGGCTTCGCCGGTCCTCGCGCGGCTCAGGCCCCACGCACCGGATAGCTGCGCCCCTTCCAGGTGGCGGCCCCGGCACGCTCCCGGCGCAGGAGCACGTTCCACTGGATCGCCAGTGCCACCAGCACCGTGGCCGGGTGAAGCGGGATCGTCGCCAGCGGTGTGCGGACCGCCAGGGTGATGGCCGCCCGGGTGGCGAGGGACAGGGCCAGGGCTGCCGCGGCCGGCGCCTGAGCGGCGGGCGGGGTCAGGCCCAACAGGCCGGCCGGCACGAGGAGCCACGGCAGGATCTGCCCGCAGCCGAGCAGCAGGGTCCAGATCGGCAGGGCACGGGGCGTGGCCATGCCCTCCTGGGCGTTCTTGGAGAAGCCCGCCCAGGCCTGCGCGAAGCCGTGATACATCCGGCAGGTGGCGAGACTGGAGGCTGCCGCGAGGTCGGTGCGGTGACCCGCCGCGCGGAACAGCCGGGGCAGGCGCACGCCGTCGTGCAGCGAGGTGCGGATCGCGCCGTGGCCGCCGGTGGACGCGTAGGCGTCGCCGTCGACCAGGATGAGCTGGCCGCAGGCGGCTCCGAGCGACGGGTCGGGCAGCCGGCGCATCAGCGGCACCGGCAGGTAGCCGAGGAGCAGGAAGTCGATCATCGGGACGGTCAGCATCTCGCCGAGCGTCCCGGTGCGCTGCCGGGGCACCCCGCTGACCAGGGCCGCGCCGCTGCGGCGGGCCTGCGCCGCCAGGGACGCGGCGGCCTCGGGTTCGAGGCGGACATCGGCGTCGATGAACAGGAGCCGGCGGCCCCGGGCGAGGCCGGCCATGTGACTGCAGGCGTGGTTCTTGCCGGTCCAGCCCTCGGGCAGCGCCGGCACGGAGACGAGGCGCAGGCGCGGATCGTCGATGGCGCGTACGATCTCCGCCGTGGCGTCCGTGGAATGGTCGTCGCCGACGATCACCTCCACCGGCACCATCGTGCTCGCGAGCGCGGCCCGCACGGTACCGGCGATGTTGCCGGCCTCGTTGCGCGCCGGGATCAGGATCGAGACGAGATCGGGATCCGCCTCCGGCACCGGTTTGCGCAGGACCGCGAGGTTCACAGCCGTCAGCACGGCCGGCACGAGGGCCGCGACCAGGCAGAGCAGGGCCAGGGCCGTGAGGATCGAATCGGTCATGGTCCGCGCCGAGGTGGGAGGCCGCCATCGCTTGGCATCGCATGCGGGCCGGACCGCATGGAAGATGTCATGGGGCGCGGTCGTGCCCGTTCGGGGCGCGGTGCGCCGGGTCGAAGCGGCGCCCGGAGAGCCGGGCCGCCGCGCGCCGCCAGAGATCGTAGAGGCCGCCCACCCCCTTGCGGCCCGACACGAGGGCTCGGAAACGCTGCGGCTCGCGGCTGACCACATCGGCGCTCAGCCAGTCCAGGGTCGCGGTCAGGGCGCCTTCCAGGCGGGCGAGCCGCTCCGGCCGGGACAGGGCGGCGAGGTCGGCCCCCGCGATCCCGGGGCCGAAGGCCGCGAAGGCCTCGGCGCCGCGCTCGTCCCAGAACGCGTATTCGAGGGCGAGCGGCACGAACAGGGTCTGAGGGGCGATCTCGGCCAGCCGCGCCACGCCGGGGCGCAGGGCCAGCGGCCGGGCGCGCGCATCGGCGAAGCGGCCCTGCGCGGTGATCCAGAGCATGCCGTCGGGCGCGGCCAGGATCGCCCGGGCCGCCGCCAGGAACTGGGCGGCCCCGCGGGGCGTGTCGAGATCGACCCCGAAGGCGCCGATCCGCTCGAAGA
Source organism: uncultured Methylobacterium sp. (assembly GCA_963990595.1). GTDB lineage: Bacteria > Pseudomonadota > Alphaproteobacteria > Rhizobiales > Beijerinckiaceae > Methylobacterium. The sequence goes on along the minus strand of CAXDNE010000568.1, from coordinate 281 downwards.
TGCGGTAGCGCGCCAGCATCGCGGCATCGAAGGGCGCGCGGCTCGTCCGCTCCGGGTAGAGGCGGCCCGCCAGCACGATGATGATGGCCGCATCCCACCACGCGGGATGATTGCAGTAGATCACGATCGGGCCGGGATGGCCGCGGTCGGGGGGCGTGCTCCACTGCGGCAGGCGCAGGGCGTCGAGGTGGCGATGCAGGTAGCGCTCGAACCAAGCCACCATGAAGCGCCGGATCACGGGCGAGACCGGCGGCAGGGCGGCATGGCGCGCGGCGCTCCCG
>CAXDNE010000567.1:0-2124 GCA_963990595.1 uncultured Methylobacterium sp. | reverse complement strand
AGATTGCCTCTTGTCTCGTGGGCTCGGAGATGTGTATAAGAGACAGGGCGTGGGCCGCCGCCCGGAGCGCGTGCAGGTTGCGGGCGTCGTGGATCAGGGCCGGCAGCTCGCGGGTGCCGTAGGCGATGCACAGCGGCTTGCCGACCGCCGGCAGGCGCAGGGGCGAGAGGGTCTCGACCTCCGCCTCCGTGAGGCCGAGCTTGGCGTCGAGATAGGTCTGGCGGATCGGCGCGAGGTCGTAGACGCCAGAGATCGCGAGCCCGGCGGCGACGGCCGGGTGGGCGAGCTGCAGCGCGGTGAGCAGGCCGCCCGCCGACCAGCCCGACAGGACCAGGGGGCCGCGGAGGCCGTGGGCGGGCCCCTGCGCGGCGATCCAGTCGAGGGCCGCGCCGATCTCGGCCACGATCCGGGTGAGGCTCGCCTCCGGGGCGAGGGTGTAGCCGACCATCGCCACCGACCAGCCGGCGGCGTTCGGGCCTTCCGCGAGGCAGGCGAACAGCTCCCGGGCGCCCCGCTGCCAGTAGCCGCCGTGGAGGAAGACCAGGCAGGGGGCGGCGGCGTCCCGGGCCGGGTAGAGGTCGACGGCGTTGCGGGGGCCCGGGCCGTAGGGCCGGTCGAGGCCGGCCGGACGGGCGGCCCGGTAGGCGGCCGAGGCGGCGTCCCGGGCCGCCACCTGGGCGGCGCTGTCGGCCACCGCGCGGGTGTTGTCGTAGCAGGCGTCCCGCGCCTCTTGGTCGAGGGCGGCCCAGCGGCGGCGCGGATCCGCGGGGGTCGGATCGTCCAGGCGAAACTCCAGAACCATGCGTGGGTCGTCTCCGGCATCCCCGTCGCCGGCACCATGGCAGGGCGGCGGGTCCGGGTCGAGGCGGATCCGGACCCCGCGCGAGCCCCCGCTCAGCTTCGGCACTCCCGGATCAGCCGCCGCACGAAGCCCGCGCAGGATTCGAGTTCCGCCCGGGTCACGTACTCGTCGGCCCTGTGGGCGCGGGCGATGGAGCCGGGGCCGATCACCACGGCGGGGACGCCGCCGAGCCGCTCGAACAGGCCGCCCTCCGTGCCGTACGAGACCTTGGCGTGGCCGTTGCGGCCGGCGAGCCGCTTGGCCAGGGTCACGATCGGCGCCTCCGGGTCGGTGTCGAGGCCCGGATAGTCGATCAGCGGCTCGACCGCGACGCCGCAGGCGGGGTCCCCCGCCCGCATCAGCGGCACCAGCGTCCCGGTGGCGTACGCGATGGCCGCCGCCGCCAGCGCGCCGGCATCGTCCGCGCCGATCGCCCGGTACTCGAACTCCACGCTGCAGGTGTCGGGTACGATGTTGAGCGCCGTGCCGCCCCGGACCACGCTCGACAGGCCGGTGGTGTGGGGCACGTCGTAGAGCGGGTCGCGGGCGCCGTCCCGGGCGAGCGCCTCCGCGGACAGCCGGACATGCTCGATGAAGCGGGCGGCGTATTCCACCGCGTTGACCCCCTGGGGGGCGAGCGCCGAGTGGCTGGCCTTGCCCCGGAAGGTGAGGCGGGCGGCCGACTTGCCCTTGTGGCCGACCACCACCTCCATCCCGGTGGGCTCGCCCACGAAGCAGCCGAGGGGGCGGGGCACGCGCTCCAGCATCCGGGCGATCAGCGGCCGCACCCCGAGGCAGCCGATCTCCTCGTCGTACGAGATCGCGAGGTGGAGCGGGGTGGCGAGGTCGGCCGCGACCATCTCGGGCAGCAGCGCGAGGCAGACCGCCAGGAAGCCCTTCATGTCGGAGGTGCCCCGGCCGTAGAGCCGGCCCGCCTCCTCCCGCAGGGTGAACGGGTCCGACGACCAGGGCTGGCCCTCCGCCGGCACCACGTCGCTGTGGCCGGAGAGCACGTAGCCGGGGCGGCTCGCGAAGGGGCCGACGCTCACCAGCAGCGCCGCCTTCCGGCCGGTCGGATCGTCCACGCGCTCCACCGCGGCGCCGTGGCGGCGGCAATAGGCCTCCGCCCAGTCGATCAGCGGCAGGTTCGAGCGGGCGCTCACCGTGTCGAAGGCGACGAGCGTCGCGAGCAGCGCCGCCTGAGCGGGGGCCGGGACGGGGAGAGGGGGGGCGGGCTGTTCGGGCTCTGTCATTGCTGTCCTGTGATGGAGGTCGTCCTGAAC
>CAXDNE010000566.1:0-2138 GCA_963990595.1 uncultured Methylobacterium sp. | reverse complement strand
ACACTATCCTCTTCGTCGGCAGCGTCAGATGTGTATAAGAGACAGGGCGCAGGGGCGCGAAGGCCGCGCTCCGGGCGCTCGGCGCCGCCGTGGCGAACAGCGTCGGCTGCGGATCCGCCGGGGGCTTCAGCCCCCGCGGGCCGGAGCCGCGGGTGAGGGTGGTGCGGATCGCCAGCCGCTCGCCCTGCCCGGCCAGCGCCCGCATGGCGGCGCGGATCCGCTCCGGCGCGGCGGGGATCCCGAGCGCCCCGGCGGAGGCGACGAGCCGCGCCACATGGGCGTCCTCGAAGGCCACCCGGCCGCCGAGGGCGAGGGCCGTGTCGAACAGGCCGTCGCCCAGCGTCAGGCCGCGGTCGGTGTGGTCGAGGGCGGCTTGCGTCCCGGGGACGATCGCGCCGTCACGCCACAGCATCGCGGCGCCCCGCCGGCCGCTCGGGCCGGTCCCGCCACGCGCGGGCCAATCTCAGGAAGTTGGCGAACAGGGCGTGGCCGCCCTCGGTCAGCACCGATTCCGGGTGGAACTGGATGCCGTAGGTCGGGTGGGTCCGGTGCGAGAGCGCCATCACCTCGCCCTCCTGCGAGACCGCGTCGACGGAGAGGTGCCGCTCCATGTCGGGACCGGGCGTCACCACCAGCGAGTGGTAGCGCCCCACCGGCATCGGCGCCGGGAGCCCGGAGAACAGCCGCTCGCCCGTGTGGGCGATCGGCGTCGCCTGCCCGTGGAGGGGGCGCCGGGCCCGCTCCACCGTGCCGCCGAAGGCCGCGCCGATCGCCTGGTGGCCGAGGCAGACGCCGAGGATCGGCACGTCTCCGGACAGCTCCCGGATCGCCGGCAGGGAGATCCCGGCCTCCGCGGGGGTGCAGGGGCCCGGCGACACCACCAGGGCGTCCGGCGCGAGGGCCCGGATGCCGGCGACGTCCAGCGCGTCGTTGCGCACGACCCGGACCTCCTCGCCCAGCTCCTCCAGGTAGCGGACGACGTTGAAGACAAAGGAATCGTAATTGTCGAGGACGAGGATCATGCGAAGGCCTCGAAGACGCGCTCGGCCTTGGCCAGCGTCTCGTCGTATTCCGGACCCGGCTCGGAGAGCAGCGTCACGCCGCCGCCCGCCTGCAGGACGGCCCGGTGATCATCCATGAACACGGTGCGGATCGCGATCGAGGTGTCGAGCGCCCCGTCGAAGCCGATCCGTCCGATGGCGCCGCAATAGAGTTCCCGCGCGTCGCCCTCGATCTCGGTGATGATGTCCATGGCGCGGATCTTCGGGGCGCCGGTGATGGAGCCTCCGGGGAAGGTCCCCTCCAGGAGGTCGAGGGCGTCGAGCCCGTCGCGGAGCCGTCCGGTCACCACCGAGACGAGGTGGTGGACGCCCGCATAGGTCTCCAGGCCGCACAGGGTCGGCACGGCGACGCTGCCGGGCGCGCAGACCCGCGACAGGTCGTTGCGCAGCAGGTCGACGATCATGACGTTCTCGGCCCGCTCCTTGACGGAGGCCAGGAGCGCCTCGGCCGCCGCCCGGTCGGCCGCCGGGTCGCCGAGGCGCCGGGCGGTGCCCTTGATCGGCCGCGTCTCCACGTGCCGCCCGTCGAGGCGGATGAAGCGCTCGGGGGAGGACGAGGCGACCGTCAGCCCCTCCAGCTCGAGATAGGCGCCGAAGGTCGCCGGGTTGGTCTCGCGCAGGCGCCGGTAGAGGGCGAACGGGTCGAAACCCGGCGGCAGGTCCGCCGAGAAGCGCTGGGCGATATTGGCCTGATAGATGTCGCCGGCCCGGATATAGGCACGAACCTTTTCGACAGCCGTCTCATAGCTTTGCCGGTCGAAGTTCGAGTGCCACGTGAGTTTCTCGGCGGTCGCGGAAGGCGGCGGGGCCGGGACCGCGTCGGCCTCCAGCAGGGCGGCGAAGCGGGCGAGCCGCGCCGCGGCGCGGGCCTGCCGGGCCGCCGGCTCGGTCTCGGGAAAGCCGGTGGCGACCAGCCGGCCGGTGCCGGCGGCGTGGTCGATCACCAGGGCCGTGTCGTAGAGGTTGAAGGCGATGTCGTCGGTCAGCCCCGCCCGCCGGGCGGGCGCGGCGACCCGCTCCAGCTGCGCGCCGAGATCGTAGGCGAGATAGCCGATCGCTCCGCCGGGGAAGGGGTCT
>CAXDNE010000565.1:0-2154 GCA_963990595.1 uncultured Methylobacterium sp. | reverse complement strand
CCGCCACCGCCTGCAGCTCAGACTCCGGAAGATCCCGCAACGCCGCAGGATTCGGGACACGATCCAGCAACGCCGATTGCTCAGGTGATATCGCCAATGATCGCATCCGCTCGTTCGAGTGTGGCGACGGGCCCGTCACGAGCCCCCGGCCAACGCGACGCCTGCACCCGGGGGGCACGCGTTCATGCTAGAACCCGCCCGTCCGTCGCTGTCATGATAATGCCAGTTACGGATGATCGGCGGCGCGATCAATGTCCGGCCGGCGTTTTTTTCAGTTACGTGCCCTCAGCGCCACAAGAGGTCCGCCTTTGAATCCGGCTCGTCTGTGCACAATCCTGCTGACGCTCGCGATTACGGCGAGCCGTCAAGCTTACGCCGAGCCGCGACCGCCGGACGGCAATCTCGACTTCCTCTGCAACTTCCTGGGCGATTGCCCGGCGCGAATCGCCCCAGGCGGTCCCGACCGCGACGCCCGGCCCTTCACCGACAATCTCGGACGCCCCTGCGCGTGGCGAAACCGTCCGACACCCGAGGGCGTGCGGCGGGTGCGCGTATGCTGGTGAGGCTGTCCCACGGTTTCCTGGCCGCAGCCCTGGCCCTCGTCGCGTTCGGTTCGACGCCTGCGCGGCCCCAGGATGCCTGCCCGGCCCTGTTCGCCGATGGACGCGTGCCCGTCCTCACCAATCCGAAGCTCGCGGCGCGCACGGTGCCGCTGTGCTTCGAGGCCTTCGCGGTCCTCCATTCCGGGGTGACGCGCACGCCGCTCTATTCCGCCGAGCACCTCACCCGCGCGAGCGTCGCCGACGCCCGCACGGTGGCGCGGGACGATGCGTTCCATGAGGAAACGCGGCTGCCGGACGACCAGCGTGCGTCGCTCGAGGATTACGTCCGCAGCGGCTTCGACCGGGGCCACCTGTCGCCGGCGGGCGACATGCCGACGGTGAGCGCCCAGGCCGAATCCTTCAGCCTCGCCAACATCGTGCCCCAGAACCGGGTCCTGAACCGCGGCCTCTGGGCCGATATCGAGGAGAGTGTCCGGCGGCTGGCGAGCCGGCGCGGATCGCTCTTCGTGGTCACCGGCGTGATCTTCTCCGGAGACGCGGTGCAACAGATCAAGGGCGGCGTGCTGGTCCCGACCCAGCTGTTCAAGGCGCTCTACGATCCGGCGAGCGGCCAGGCCGGCGCCTATATCGCCCGGAACGACGACGCGCGGGACTGGCGCGCGGTCTCCATCGACGCCCTGAACCGGGAATCCGGGATCGACGTGTTCCCGGGCCTTCCGGCCGCGGCCCGAACCGCCGCGATGAGCCTGCCCGATCCCCACGCGTCGGCGCGCGCGGACGAGCATCGCCCGCGACGCGAGGAGACGTGGCAGGACTGGTTCCGGCGCGAGGCCCACCGCGTGCTGCGCAAGCTCGTTCACGATCTTCTGCGGGCGATCTTCTGAGGAGGCCCCATGTCCCACGACAAGCACGGCAGCCGGACCGGAGCCGCGGAGGGCGGCCCGGATCGGTTCGAGCCCTTTGCCGACGATGCCTCCGTGCGCAGCATCGGCGCCCTGTCGTTCGAGAACGGCACCGACCGAATCGCCCTGCACGGATCCCTCGACCTCACCCGGGACAAGGTCGGCCTCGCGCAGGCCCGGCGCCTAAAGGAGACTTTCGAGTCGATCCTGAAGGTGCTGGAGGCCGGGGACCTGCCGGATGCGGTGGCGGACGCGCCGGACGCGGCGCCGGAATCGGTCCGCAACCCGTTCGCCTGACCCGCTCCGATACCGGCAACCTTGCCGCTGCCCGGCGGGCCTGATACTCGGTCGGCGTCATTCTATATCTTGGAGAACGCGCGTACAGGACGGGTGCAGGCGCCCCGCACCTGACCCGTGCCGCTGGCACGCACAGCGCACTCCCTCACACCACGCCGAGGACGATCCGCGATGGCTCGCGAATTCATCTACCACATGCGGGGCCTGACCAAGGCCTATACCGGCGGCAAGAAGGTCCTGGATAACGTCAACCTGTCCTTCTACCCCGATGCCAAGATCGGCGTGCTCGGCATCAACGGCGCCGGCAAGTCGACCCTGCTCAAGATCATGGCCGGCATCGACAAGGACCTGTCTCTTATACACATCTCCGAGCCCACGAGACAAGAGGCAAT
>CAXDNE010000564.1:0-2172 GCA_963990595.1 uncultured Methylobacterium sp. | reverse complement strand
GCGACCAACCCTGCACTAACTTTGACCTTGGACCACCTCGTGGGGGCCGATCACCAAGGCAAACATTGTTTCGGCCTGCGCCGCCGGCGACCGCCGTGATGCTGCCAAAAGGCTGCCTACGGTGACCCCTTCGACGTGAGGCTCGATCGCCATCAGGAGATGCAGGCGATCTCCTGCAGATACTGGCCGTCCGCGGGCCGCCCAAACCATACGCGCAGTTCCCGCTCTCGGCTGTCTGAGCACTTTTGATCGAGGAACCGTAACTGAGCCGTCTGGTAGCGGCTCGCATATTCCATCCATATCGCGGGTGGCGATGAGGCGTACGGCGTCTGTAGCTGTCCGAACGACGACGCAGAAATCCGACTGGTCACAATCAGCCCTGGAAGGCTCTATGGTTGTGACAGTCGGATCCAGCACAAGCTGGATCAGCATGTCCCTATGCCAACGGCGGGGGTAGCGGATCGGCAGCGCATTCTTGAATGAGGTGAAGCCAGGTTTCGGCAATGTCGGACGCGTCGCGTCGTTCGTTCCAGGGATGTCGCATTTCATGGTCTTTTGCTCCAGCTGGTCTCACGACAAGCGACGCCACAGACTAAACGCGAATCAAGTCAATTCCAGCAACTTATTCGCGCATGTACTCGGCAGTCACCTTTGAATGACGGATTGCTCAATCAGCATTAGGCAGATATGGTTAGATCTACTTTATAGACAAATTGGCAGGAGTCGATAACGTCATGCTGCCGGGGGCCTGTGAATTCGGCGTATTACGGTAATAAATAAGTGCTTCCGCTGCCCTTCTTCAAAGGCCCGCGGATTTCGCGGCTCGGCGAACGCTGCGTCAGACGTCGAAATCGTCGATATGACGATCCGCGTACCAGCGGCGCGTCGCTTCAACGAATTCGGCCAACCGGCCCTGATTTGCAGCCCGTTCCATCAGGCGATCGAGCTGATCGGGGAACGATGGGCGACCGACCACGTGGAGTTCGAGAGTGGTGAGAAGGTCAACGAGGTACGCGACCTCCGGCGGCGGCCCGGAATTTGCCCATCGATCAACGCTTCGCAGCGACGCGCCGATCTCGATCGCGAACGCCGCATGCGATCGGCCCAGGTTGCGAAGGCGAGTCTTGAAGTCGGCGCCTGACATAGGCGCGACTTTGGTTGCTGGCGAAGCCATGCAATCTCCCGGAGCCAAAGGCGGCAGGGCTCGAGCCTTCGTTCCTTCGGTGGATGGCATCAATGCTTCGATGCTTCCTGTCACCAGGTGGTCGATAGCTATCGTAAGCCCATGCGGAGAACAAGACAGTGTGTGAACCGCACCCCGTTTTGACCGGACAGGCGGCATAGCTCCTGAAGGCATAGGCGTTGGCCTATGGGTAAGACTATGTCATCCGATCCGACCGCCCCACCGGTGCACGGCGAGATCCTGACCGGCGTTCAGCGTCGACGGCGCTGGTCCACCACTGAGAAGATCCGCCTCGTCGAGGAGAGCCAGCAGCCCGGCTCGTCCGTGTCGTTCGTCGCCCGCCGCTACGGCATCGCGCCCAGCCTGCTGTTCTCGTGGAAGCGGCGCATGCTGGAGGGCGGCCATCAGGCCGTGCACGCCGACGAGGAGGTCGTCGGCACCAGCCGCGTGCGCGAGTTGGAGCGGCGCGTGCGCGACCTCGAGCGCCTGCTCGGGCGCAAGACCATGGAGGTCGAGATCCTGAAGGAGGCGCTCGACCTCGCCCGCACAAAAAAACCGACCTCGCCGCTCAGCTCCTGGAGCGGTTCGACGGGCGGTTCGCGGTTGACCTGACCGGCTGGCTTTGGACCGGGCTGATTGAGAGGATCAGTCAGGACCAGAGGAGTCGGACATGCGGCGAGGTCAGAAGACGAGCGCGGAGCAGGTGGTGCTGAAGCTGCGCCAGATCGAGGTGCAGACGGCCCAGGGCAAGAGCTTGGCCCTGGCGTGCAAGGAGGCGGAGATCTCCGAGCAGAGCTATTACCGCTGGCGCAAGGAGTACGGCGGCCTCCAAGTCGATCAGGCCCGGAAGATGAAGGACCTGGAGCGCGAGAACGCGCGGCTGCGCCGGCTCGTAGCTGACCTGTCCTTGGAAAAGCAGGTGCTGGCGGACGTCGCCTCGGGAAACTTGTTCTCTATTCGGGGTTCATCGGTCAACGCCCTTTCGTGCG
>CAXDNE010000563.1:0-2174 GCA_963990595.1 uncultured Methylobacterium sp. | reverse complement strand
GTAGAGGCCGAGCCAGGGGCGCGGCGGCCGGTTCGCGCGCCCGCGCGTGGCGAGGTCGTCGAGGATCGGCGTCAGCAGGTCGATGGGCACCACCATGTTGATCGGGCGCGCTCCGCTCGGGCCGCCCTGCTGCAATTGCAACGAGCCGATGCCGAGCAGGTCGCCCTGCGGGCCGATCAGCGCGGTGCCGCCCCAGTGCGGGTGCGCGGGGGCGGTGAACAGGGCCTCGTCCAGCACGTATTCCCAGTAGCCGGCGAATTCCTGCCGGGCGACGATGTCGACGGCCACGCAGCGCTGGCGCCCGCCCGCCCCGGCCAGCACCGCCCGGTCGCCGGTCCTGAGCCCGGCCGAGCGGCCCAGCGGCAGAGGCGGCACGCCGAGGTCGCCCAGCGCCTGGACGAGCCCGAAACCGGTGGCGGCGTCGAAGCCGAGCACGTGGCCCGGCACCGACCGGCCGTCCCGGGTGGTGAGCCAGACGCTCTCCGCCTCGGTGACGAGGTAGCCGATGGTGAGCACGAGCCCGTCCTCGCGGATCAGGACGCCGTTGCCCGCCCGCTCGGTGCCGAGCGTCTCGGCCGTGAAGGCGCTCTCCGGCACCCGCGCCGACAGGGCGAGCACCGCCGAGAGCGCCCGGTCGAGGTCGTAGCCGTAATCCGCAGGCCGGGGCTGGGCCTGCACGGGGATCTTCCACTCGCCCTGCGTCGCCATGAGAATCCTTCGGCTCGTCCGCCCGCGCCGGAACCGGGCGCGCGAAAAGGCACAAGATAGGATGTCCGCGCGGCCCGCGACACCCACGGGAGGGCCCGGGCCTGCCATTCGCCGCAGGCGCGCAAACGAAAACCGCCCGGCCGGGGCCGGGCGGTGCGCCGTCCGGAGGGACGGCCTGTTCGGAGAGGGCGGATCCCCCGCCGCGCGGCGGGGGACCGGGTCTCAGTACTTGCGGACCAGCGGAGCCGGGATCGGCGACGCGGCCGGCGCCGGCGAGTAGAGCGGCACGATGAACCGGATCCAGCCGTCGGTGGAGTAGTCGGCGCGGGTGCGGCCGAACGCGTTGGTGTACTGCGCGCCGGTGACGACGTCGCGGGCGACATAGGCCTGCACGGTGAAGACCTTGAAGTCGTAGCCGATCAGGCCGCCCAGGGCGAAGCGGCCGCGGTTGCCGGCCGCCGCGCTGAACTGGCTGATGTCGAAGTTGTAGGTGCCGTAGCCGACGGCGCCGATCTCGAAGTTGCCGAACTTCTTCGTCGCGGTGAGGTCGAAGTTCAGGGCGTCCGACAGGCGCAGCGGGCCGATGGCGGCGCCGACCTGGCCGGGGAAGCGGCCGGGCGAGTCGTAGATGTTGGCGGTCAGGTTGGCGGTGAGGTTCCAGCCGTCGCCGGTGTAGCTGCCGGCGATGCCGAAGCGGTAGGTGTTCGAGGAGAGCTGCGGCAGGATCGGGGTGCCGACCGGGCTGACGCCGTACGGCGAGGCCGGGTTGCGGGCGAAGCCGCCGTTGAACAGCGAGCCGCGATCACCGTCGAGATCGTTCAGGTACACGCCGCCGAGCAAGCTGACGCCGAAGTTGCTGCCGAGGTCGAACGCCCAGATGCCGCCGACGAAGGTGCCGACGTTGATCGAGATGTCCTTGTTGCCCACGCCGGCCGGATTGCGGGTGAAGGCGAACACGGTCGGGGGCGCCACGAGCAGCTCGACGCGGCCGCCGAGCGGCACCAGCGGGGTCGACCACACCAGGACCGGGATGTTGACGGCCGTGTCGGGATCGTTCCGGCCATCGGTGCGGCGGTAGGTGAACGTGTTGATCGCGTAGACACCTTCCGGCAGCGGCGCGCCGACGGCGAGACCGACCTGCTCGCCCGGCACCGTCGTGGTCTGCGCCTGCGCGATCGTCGAGGTCATGCCGACCGTGAGCGCGACCGTGCCGGCCGCGAGCCAGTTCTTCATCATTTTCTCATTCCTTCCCAAGGTCACAAGGCGTCCGTCCCGCATTCGGCACTTCCCTGCCGGTCTGCTCGCCATTGCGGCTGCCGGCTTTGGACCTACCGAGCGCCCCCACGGAGCCTGCCCGTCTCAACGTCTGCGACTATTCTACAGAGACCTGGAGAAAGACAGTGGAATGCTCTGTACCGCCCGCGGATTGTGAGACACCGATCTGAAGCCTACGCGGCCAAGGCCGC
>CAXDNE010000562.1:0-2202 GCA_963990595.1 uncultured Methylobacterium sp. | reverse complement strand
CTATCCTCTTCGTCGGCAGCGTCAGATGTGTATAAGAGACAGGGGCGGGAAGGGCGCAGCGCATCGGCAGGTTCCGGCGCAGGCGGTCGAGGGTGAGCACGCCCTCGGGGCCGAACTGGCCGGGGATGGCCACCATGTCGGCGCGGCCCTCCCAGACCCGCTGGACCTGCTGCGGATCGAAGCCGACGATTTCGAGCAGCGCCGGGTCGAGGGCGCGGGCGGGCGCGACCACGAGCTGGCTCGCATCGGAGGCCACCTGCTGCTGGGTGACCACCTCGAAGTCGATGACCCGCTCGGAGGCCATCGCCAGCCGGGCGGCCAGGGTCGCGGCGGCGTCGGCGCTGTCGCGATCCGGCGTCGGCATCACGAGGCGCGGGCGCTGCCCCGGGACGACGAAGGGCACGGCGCCGCCCTTGATCGCCGCGAGGTCGGGGCTGCGCGCCGCCCGGGCGAAATGCGGGATCTCGACCCGGGAGCGGTCGAGGAACAGGAAGCGCGCCTGCTTGGCCGCCGGGCTGAGGGTATCGCAGACTTGGTCGGCGGCGTTGGGAAGCTGCGCCGAGATCTCGACGTGGTTCACCCCCGGGCGCCAGAGGCTGAAGGGCAGGGGAATGGCGCTGTCTTCGAACACCTCGCCGCGACCGTCCGGGAGCGGGATGCTGGCCGCGTTGCGGCCGTTGATGTCGATGATGATCCGGGACTCCGAGGCGAGCCCGGCCACGTAGGCACCGGCGAGGTGCAGCATGACCTTGCCGTAATCGGCCGGGACGAAATCGCCGGGGAAGCGCAGGTCGAAGCCGACATGCAGGAGGCGACCTGAGAACTCGCGCGACGCCGCGCCGAGGCGGTCGAGCGTCAGGCTCTCGCCGCCAGCGACCATGTAGCCGCGGAAGAGCTGAACGGCTTTGAGCCCGCTCGGCGTTCCGGTCTCGGCCGGAACGGCGAGGTTGGCGACCGCCTGACGGACGTCCTCGTCGCGCGCGCCGGTCACCACCAGGGTCGGCGGTGTGTTCGGCCGCGCCGGCAGCATGGCGAGACGGGGCCCGGTGATCGGGCCGAGGTCGGAGACGCCCTCGATGCCGCCGATCTCGGACGCGGTGCCGACGACGAGGTTGATGCCGTTGCGGCCCTGGAGGAGCGGACCGAAGGTCACGGTCGGCCGGGCGACCCGCCCCACGAGGGCGAGAGCCTGCACCGCCGCGATCATCCGCTCCAGCCGCGCCAGGTTCGGGCGCTCGTTCAGGACGACCTGGATCGGCAGGGCGCCGCTCTCGTCGGGCTCCGCGGCGGCGAGGGAGCGGACGTCCATGTCGGTGGCCGTTCCGACCACGAGGCCCGACCGCGACGGGTCGATCTGCGTCCACAATTCGTAGGTCGCGCCGATCGAGCAGTCGACGCGGTGGCGCTGGCTGGCGGTGAAAGTCACGGCGTTGTAGCCGGCCTTGAGCACGCCCTCGCCGATGGCGAATTCCACCACCTTCACCGCGCCGGGCGCCTGGATGCGGGTCCATCCGACCCTGGTGCCGTTGACGACGGCGGCGAGTTCGGAGGTCTCCGGCGCCACCGAGATCGCCGACAGGTAGGAGAGGCGCAGCCGCGCCGGCCCCCGGGTCTGCGCCTCGGTGAGATAGACCGGATAGCGCAGGGAATCCTCCTCCCCGGTCAGGCGGAAGCCGCGCGGGCCGGACGGGAGCCGCCGGGCCGGTGCGATGGTCGATTGGATCGCCGCGCGCGGCGCCCCTTGCGGGGCGGCGACCCGCGGCGGCTCGGCGTCGCGCGGGGCCGCTCTCCGCTCGGCCGCCGCGGCGTCCGGCCTGCGCGCGGGACTCGCCCCGTCCTCGGGCGGGGTACGCAGGGCGTTGCCGCTGGGCGGCACCGTCAGCCGCTCCGCCGGACCCAGGCCGAGGAAGCTCTGGGCCAGGGCCGGACCGCTCGCGAGGGCGAGCAGCAGGCCCAGCACCGGGAGGCGCAGCCGGACGCCCATCGCCGTCACGCCGCGCTCGTGCGCCGGCCGCGAAGCTCGGCCAAGGTGCGCTCGTTCTCGTAATCCATCATCAGGCGGACCCAGTCGTCCGCGCTCTCGGTGTCGGCGGCCCTGGCGGCCACGGGAAGGGGCACCGCGCTTCCCGCCGCCGGAGCCGGGACCGGCGGGGCAGCTGTCTCTTATACACATCTCCGAGCCCACGAGACAAGAGGCAATCT
>CAXDNE010000561.1:0-2234 GCA_963990595.1 uncultured Methylobacterium sp. | reverse complement strand
TACACTATCCTCTTCGTCGGCAGCGTCAGATGTGTATAAGAGACAGGAACCGGATGCTCGACGAGATCGAGCGCCTGATGGGCGAGGTCCGCAGCGTCGGCGACGCGATCGCGCACGACCTGCGCACGCCGCTCACGCGCTTGCGCGCCCGGCTGGAGCGCAGCCGGTCCCAGGCGCGGACCGTGGCGGAATTCCGCGAGACGATCGATCAGGGCCTCATGTGGATCGACCAGACCCTGGCCATGGTCACCGCGGTGCTGCGGATCGGCGAGATGGAGGACGGGCGGCGGCGCGGCGCCTTCACCCGGGTCGACCTGGCGGAGGTGGCGGCGGTCGCGGTCGAGTTCTTCGCGCCCCTGGCCGAGGAGAAGGACATCGACCTCGCGCTCGCGGTCTCACCCGGGGCGCATGTCATCCACGGCGACCGCGACCTGTGCTTCGAGGCCCTCTCGAACCTGCTCGACAACGCGCTGAAGTTCACGCCGCCCGGCGGCACCGTGCGCGCGGGCCTGCAGCGCGCCGACGACGCGGTCGTCGTCACGATCGCCGATACGGGCTCCGGCCTGCCGCCGGGAGAGCACAGCAAGGTGTTCCACCGCTTCTATCGCGCGGAGGCGGCGCGCCTGACCCCCGGCAACGGCCTGGGGCTGAGCCTCGTGGCGGCGATCGCGAACCTCCACGGGGCCGCCGTGGCGATCCGAAACCGCGTCGGCAGCGGCTGCGAGGTCGAGCTGCGCTTCCCGATCGGCGATTCGGGCGGAACCCCGCTCCTGTCGCGGTGATGCCGGTCGATCCGGCCAAGCTCGCGCGCGGAAGCTCTGAAATCAGAGCCTTTGCCCCAGATCTGCGCGCGAGGACCAGTCATCCACAGCGTGGACACCGCCCGAATGCGCGCGAAAGCGGCGGTTAAGGCCCGGCATGCGAAGCCGTCGGGTCTGACCGACAGCTTGGCGTGGATGGGCCGATGATCCTGTTGCGGCACGTCCATTCGTGGCTCCGATCGGCCCGCACCTGGATCGCGCTCGGCGTCCTGGCCCCGATCGGCATGCTGGCGACCTCCGGCCTGATGCTGTTCGACCTGCGGCAGGACGCCTGGGACAAGGCCGACCAGACATCCAGGAACCTCCTGCAGGTGCTGGAACGCGACATCGCCCGCAACGTCGAGATGTACGATCTCTCGATCCGCGCGGCCGTCGACAATCTGCGGACGCCCGGCCTCGGGGCGCTCAGCGCGCGGATGCGTCAGCTCATCCTGTTCGATCGCGCCGCCACCGCCCGCGACATGGGCGTGATGCTGGTGCTGGACGAGAACGGCGATGTCGTCGCCGACATCGATGCCGCGCCGCCCCGCCAGGGCAACTACGCGGACCGCGAGTACTTCCAGGTCCACAAGGCGCGCGACGGGCTCGGCCTCCATGTCGGGCGGCCGATCATCTCGCGGCTGACCGGCGAGCCGATGCTCCCGTTCAGCCGCCGCATCGACAAGCCGGACGGCAGCTTCGGGGGGGTTGTCCTGGGCAGCGTGAAGCTGTCGTATTTCGCGCACCTGTTCGGCGAGATCGATCTCGGCCGCAGGGGCGCGATCAACCTCTACCTGAGCGACGGCACCCGCCTCATACGCTACCCTTCCGAGGAGACCGACTTCGGGGTGAATATCGCGCAGGCGCCGACCTTCCGGCGGTTCGTGCGGGAAGGGCGCGGCAGCTTCATCGGCACCTCCGTGCGCGACGGGATCGAGCGCTACTACACGTTCACGCGGGTCGGCGCCCTGCCGCTGATCCTGAACGTCGCCCTGGCCACACGGGACGTCGAGGCGGAATGGCGCGCGCGGGCGCTCGTCATCGGCAGCATCGTGCTGGCCCTTTGCGGGCTCACCAGCGCGCTCGCGCTCCTGTTCGGACGCGAGCTGCGCCGCCGCGAGGCGATGCAGGCCGAACTGGCCGCGTTGTCGCGCACCGACGCCCTGACGGGCCTGCCGAACCGCCGCTGCTTTGAGGAGCGGTTCGCGCGGGCGCTGGAGACGGCCTGCCACGAGGCCCACCCGCTGGCGCTGCTCATCGTCGATGCGGACCATTTCAAGCGCTACAACGACCGGTACGGGCACCCGGTGGGCGACGAGGTGCTGAAGGGTCTGGCGCGCCGCCTCTCCGCGAGCGTGCACCGTCCGCAGGACCTCGTCAGCCGCATCTGTCTCTTATACACATCTCCGAGCCCACGAGACAAGAGGCAATCTC
>CAXDNE010000560.1:0-2254 GCA_963990595.1 uncultured Methylobacterium sp. | reverse complement strand
TGTATACCAGACAGCCCACATCCCCGGCGGCCATATGGCCGCCGGTGATGTGGGCGATGAGCGCGCCGAGGGCCGTGGTCTGGGGCAGCGGGGCGAGGGGGTGGCCGGCGGCCTCGGCAACCGCGAAGCGGCCGGCCATCAGCCCCACCGCGGCGCTCTCGACATAGCCCTCGCAGCCGGTGATCTGGCCGGCGAAGCGCAGAGACGGCCGCGCCTTCAGCCGGAGCGTGGCGTCGAGCAGGCGGGGGCTGTCGAGATAGGTGTTGCGGTGCAGGCCGCCGAGGCGGGCGAATTCGGCCCGCTCCAGGCCGGGAATCGTGCGGAAGATCCGGACCTGCTCGGCGTAGGTCAGCTTCGTCTGGAAGCCCACCATGTTGTAGAGGGTGCCGAGGGCATTGTCCTGGCGCAGCTGCACGATCGCGCAGGGCTTGACCCCCGGGTCGCGGGGGTTGGTGAGCCCCACGGGCTTCATCGGGCCGTGCCGCAGGGTCTCGGGGCCGCGCTCGGCCATCACCTCGATGGGCAGGCAGCCGTCGAAATAGGGCGTGCCCTCCCATTGCTTGAACCCGATCTTCTCGCCCGCCACCAGGGCGGCCACGAACCGCTCGTACTGGTCACGGTCCATCGGGCAGTTGAGGTAGTCCGCCCCGGTGCCGCCGGGGCCCGGCTTGTCGTAGCGGGACTGGAACCACGCCACGTCCATGTCGATGGAGTCGCGGTGGACGATCGGCGCGATGGCGTCGAAGAAGGCGAGGGACTCGGCCCCGGTCAGCGCCCGAATGCCCTCGGCGAGGGCCGGGGCGGTGAGCGGGCCGGTGGCGACGATGCAGGATCCCCATGCCTCGGGGGGCAGCCCCGCGACCTCCTCGCGGACGAGGGCGACGTTGGGATGCTGCTCCAGCGCCCGGGTCACCGCGGCGGAGAAGCCCTCGCGGTCGACCGCCAGCGCCCCGCCCGCCGGCACTTGGTTGGCGTCGGCCGCCCGCATGATCAGCGAGCCCAAGGCGCGCATCTCCTGATGGAGCAGCCCGACCGCATTGCCCTCCGGGTCGTCCGACCGGAAGGAGTTCGAGCAGACGAGTTCGGCGAGCCCATCGGTCTGGTGGGCCTCGGTGCCGCGGACCGGGCGCATCTCGTGGATGACGGCGCGGTGGCCGGCTTCGGCCACCTGCCAGGCGGCTTCGGATCCGGCGAGACCGCCGCCGACGATGTGGAGGGTCTGTGTCATGCCCGAAAATAGCGAAGGACCGCCGCCCGGATCAACGGGCGACGGTCCTTCAATCCGCTCTCGCGACGGCTGGGATCAGACGCGGGCGAGGCCGCGGATCTCGCTGCGGTTGATGCCGAGATCGGCGAGATCGCGATCCGACAGGCGGGAGAGCTGGGTGACGGTGTCGCGGTACCGGAGATAAGCGCGGACGCGGCTCAGGACGCTACGGGCGGCGGACATGGTGTGCTGTGACCTCTGTTCGGGCAGACGACGGCGCCCCATTGCGCAGCGCTGCCTCTTGTTGGTGCAACGCACATATAAGCGCGCCGCACCGCAACAGGAGTCGCAAGGTCAAGCATCAGATCTGCGCGAATTGCATAGCCCGCTTAAGAAATCGCCAACCTTTCCGAACGGTCATTCTGGAGGCGCATGAACGCCCTTGTCGTCCGGACGTCCGGGCGGTCTCAGTAGAAGGGGCGCGGTCCGTAGAAGCCGTAGGGCCGGTAGAAGGGCCGCGGCCGGACATAACCGCCGTAATAGACGGGCCGGCGCCAATAGCCGTAGGGGCGGGGACCGTACCCCCAGTTCGGGCGACAGACACCCCACGGGTTGGGGTGGAAGCCGGGGCCGCAGCCGCCCGCCGCCTGGGCGGACCCCGCGAGTCCCAGACCGCCGGCGATCGCGGCGGCCATAACGAGCGCCTTCGCGCGCGGTGCGCTCAGAATCGTCATGACTGGATCTCCTTAAGCTTCCGGCGGATCGGCAGCCGGTCGTCGGAGACTCGGCTCCGCCACCTGAACCGACGCTGAGCCAAAAGTTGTATTCGGTACAGGCCCGCGGCGGCGTCCCGGAACGCCGTCCGCGCCGCGACGGTTGCATCGCGGCGGCGGCGTGCCGCGCCGGACCGGGCCGCGGGCGTCAGTGCAGCGAGGGCGCGCGCAGGAAGCGCTCCCGGTCCGCGGAGACGAGGGCGAGTTTCACGCTGCGCCCCTCGCGGCGGACGGTGAGCGGCACCCGCACCCCCGCCTCCCCGAGCGCCCAGAC
>CAXDNE010000559.1:0-2291 GCA_963990595.1 uncultured Methylobacterium sp. | reverse complement strand
CCGCCTCCATGGAGGCGGTGACGCTTGCATAGCCCAGGTTGGCCAGCTCGCCCGAGAGGGACCGGTCCACGGCGCGGACGCCGTCATCGACCACGAGCACTTGTTGCAGCGCACCCATAAGCTTGAGCGATACTCCATCCGGGACGGCTTGGAAAGGTAGCCGTCACCACAATCCGTTGCAGAACCCGCGAGGAGCCGGATCGGATCCGTCGCTCCGTGTGCAGATGCGAGATTATCTGGCGCGCCTGAGCGCTGGATGAACCGCCGATCGGCCGCCGTTCAGGCAGCCGCGACGCCGGTGGCCGTCGCGCCGGCCAGGAGCGGCCGGTAGCCGGCGCTGCGCCATGCCTGGGCGTCCGTCTCCGGAATCCCGCCCCGGGGCAGGGGGGCCGCCGCGCAGGCCGGTCCGCGATAGGCGAGGCCCCCGTCGGCGCCGCGCGCGACGGCCAGGAGGTGGCGGGGCAGGGGCGCGCGCTCCGGATAGGCCAGGGTGGCGGCGAGATCACGCAGGCCGGGGCGCGTGAGCACCGCATCCTCGCCGAAGACCAGCGTATCGAATCGCCGCGGGCCGGCGGAGGCCGGGGCGCCCCGCGGGCTCAGGTTCGTGGGCGCCCGGTGGACCACGTCGAGGGCGCGCACGGTCCAGGGCAGGGGCAGGGCGGCGAGGGCCGGCTCGATCAGCGCCGGGACGACGAGGCGGGTCGGGACGGGCCGCAGCAGGGCGGCGCGGAACCCAGCCTCGTCGAAGGGGATGACGGTCTCGAGGCCCGCCCCCGCCGCCAGCGCGGCGCCGAGGCCGGTCACCAGACCGCGCAGGTCGTGGGCCGGCAGGAGCGTCAGGATCCGCTCGTCCGCGGTCAGCGGAGCGGCCTCGAGATGGGCGTCGATCGCCGCCGCGAGCGCCTCGGCGGTGCGGTAGACCGGCCGGCCCGGATCGCCGCCCGCGAAGGTCACGAGGCCGCGGCTCGCGGCCGGTTCGGTCACGCCGCGCTCCAGGGCCATCGCGTCGAGGCTGATCACGCCGTCCGGCACCCCGGGGCCGAAGGCCGCGAGATAGCGCAGGCCGAAATGGCGCATGGCCGCGTTGGCGAGCTCCTCCGCCGGCCGGCGCTGCCCGCGCCGGCCCTCGGTCAGCACCGCGACGAGGCCGGCGGCCTCGATCCCGGCGGAGAGCGACCCGGACTCCCAGACGGCCGGCATCGCGCAGGGCAGGTGGCCGGCGGCCTCGACGGCGAGGTGGGCGAGCGCCGACTCGGCGCCCCCGGAGAACCACAGGCCGATCCGGCTGCCCGCCGGGAGACGCCACGCGCCGATCCCGCGGGCGAGCCGGCCGACGATCTCGGCCGCCGCCGCGTAGGTCCAGGTGATCGCCGGGCGGCCGCACCACGCCGTCCGATCGCCCGAATCACGCAGGGCGGTGCGCTGCGGGCCCGCGAGCGCCGCCGCGAACAGGCGGGCGGCCAGGCCGCCGGACCGCGCGGACGCGTCCGGTGCGGCCTCGGCCGCCCTCTCCGCCACCGCGAACGCGCTCAACCCGCCGCCCCCACCGATACTGCAGATCCGCCGGCATGGTCGGCCAATTACGGTTAACCGACCGCTAAGACCGGCCGGTGACGGCCGCCCCGGGGGGCGTCCCGCCGGGGCACCGCGCCGGGATGCGGCATCCGGACCCGGCCGGATCGATCACGCGCTCGTGCGACGTCGCGCTTGCGGCCGGGCAGGCGCGGGCCTATCGGGGGCCGGCCGCGGCCTGCGGGGGGCCCAGACGCGCTCACCGAGCCGCGGTGTCATGCCTTCGCCTCATTCCAGGGGAAAGGCAGGCCGCCCGGTCGCCGGGGTGGGCGATGCGCCATCGGTGCGCCCGTCCCCCCGATGGCCGGACCGATTCATCCGGGGCTCCGGGGGGCACGCCCATGCGGCGCGCGCCCGGGCGGTCCGGCGGACCTGCCGCCAGGCCGGCTCCGCATCCTGCCAGCCACACCACGTCTCTTCCAAGGGGTCAGAGCCGATGTCCTTCACCCGCACCGCGACGCTCGCGCGCGCCGCCCTCCTCGGCCTCGCGGGCCTCGGCCTCGCGGCCGCTCCGGCACTGGCGCAGCCGAAGAAGCCCGCGGCCCCGGCGCCGACCGCGCCGGCCCCGACGATTGCGATTTTCAATCCCATCTTTCTCTCCAATGTTTTTTCCGCCGCGCCCTACAGACCCGCGACGTTGCTCGCGTCCGGGGTGAGTTCGCCGCGTTCGCAGCGTTTCACCAGATCGACCATCGCCGCGTTCATCGGCGTTGGGATAC
>CAXDNE010000558.1:0-2300 GCA_963990595.1 uncultured Methylobacterium sp. | reverse complement strand
CTCTCCGCTCTTCTTGCCGCTCCCCTTGCCGCTCCTCTGGCCACGCTTCCGGCCGCGCTCGTGCTTCTTCCGCAGGCCGCGCTGGCTCATCCGGGCCACGGCGCCGCGGTCGGCGCGGAGGCGGGGTTCCTGCACCCGCTGATGGGCGCCGACCATGTCCTGGCAATGGTCGCGGTCGGCCTGCTGGCGGCCGTGCGCGGCGGCCGGGCGCTCTGGGCGCTGCCCCTGTCCTTCCTGGTGCTGATGAGCGCCGGGGCGGCCCTCGGCATGGCCGGAGCGGCGCTGCCCTATGCCGAGACCGGCATCGCGCTCTCGATCGTCGCCTTCGGTCTCGCGACGGTGGTCGGCCTGCGGGCGCCCGTCGCCCTGCTCGCCGCCCTGGTCGGGGTGTTCGCGGTGTTCCACGGTTACGCCCACGGCACCGAGATGCCCGAGACGGCGTCCGGCCTGTCCTTCGGCCTCGGCTTCCTGGCGGCCACGGCGCTCCTCCACGCGGTCGGGATCGGCCTCGGGACGGCCGCCGCGCGCATCGGCGCGACCCGCGCGGCGCCGGCCCTCGGCGCCGGCGTCGCCGCGATCGGCCTCGCGCTTCTGGCGCTGCCCGCCTGAGCACGGCCGACGACACGCCCGGGGCGGGCCCGCCCCGCCTGAGCATCCGCATCGATTTCGGCCCCGGGCACCGTCTCGGGCCCGGCAAGGTCCGCGTCTTGGAGATGATCGCCGAACACGGCTCCATCTCGGGCGCCGGCCGGGCGCTGGGCATGTCGTACCGGCGGACCTGGCTCCTGGTCGAGGCGATGAATACGGGCTTCGGCCGGCCGGTGGTCGAGGCGCAGATCGGTGGCCGGGCCGGCGGGGGTGCCCGGCTCTCGGCGTTCGGCGCCGACGTGGTGGCCCAATATCGGGCCGTCGAGGCCGCCGCTACGGCGGCGGCCGCGCCGTTCCTGGCACGTCTCCAGCGCACCGACTGAGCGTGCCGGCCCCTCGGTCGCGATGTCACAGGTCCGCCGGGGCTGACGACGGGCTCCCATGCCCCAGGTCCCGCCCGCCGGGCTCATCCTGCCGGCGAAAGGACCCACCGATGTCGAAACTGTCCATGCTCGCCCTCGCGGGTCTTCTGGCTACCGTGACCGGGGCGCAGGCCGCCTCGAAGGTGGAGCGCCTGCGCGGCACGATCGAGGCGACCGAGGCCGGCGGCTTCACGCTGAAGACGCTCGACGGCGCGTCCGAGCACGTCGCCCTGGCGCCCGACGCGAAGGTGTCGTGGGTCGTCCCCGCCCGGCTGGACCAGATCCGAGACGGTGTCTTCATCGGCACCGCCACCAAGGGCGAGCCGCCGGTGGCGCTGGAAGTCGTGCTGTTCCCCGAAGCAATGCGTGGCACCGGGGAGGGCCACTACGATTGGGACATGATTCCGGACCGGACTGCCGGCGGCTCCCGGGTCAGGAGCGCCATGACCAACGGCACCGTCACGGCGGCCGCGCCCGCGACCGCGCCCGACGCGCCCCGGGTCAAGAGTGCCATGACCAACGGCACCGTGACGGCGACCGGCGGCGGGGCGGAGCGCACGCTGACGGTTCATTACGGCCAGGGCCAGTCCATCCAGATCCTCGTCCCGCCGCAGGCTCCGGTCGTCACCTTCGAGCCGGCCGACGCGGCCGCCTTGTCCACAGGTGCCAAGGCGTTCGTGGTCGCCGCGCGGGGCGACGACGGCACGATCACGGCCCGTCGCGTGGCCGTCGGCAAGGACGGCCTGACCCCGCCCATGTGAGCCGAGGGTTTCGAGACGTCGCGGCGCAACGCCGGCCGCTCTCCCGAATCGTGCCCGGCCTGCCGGAAACGGGAGGCCGGACTATTCATGGCCGAAGACTCGCTCGAAACGGCACTCGACCTGCCATCAAGCTCCCAGCACAGCGGGATTGCCGGCTAACCCACCCCAAAATTGTTGCCAGGCGGCAACATCCTCTCGGAACAGCCAAGGTCGACGCGAATCCTCGTTGCCGGCCGAAACCCGTTCGCACATGGTGACGGTGCACGGGGGCATCGCCAAGCGAGAGCCCGCAGGAGCCTGCCGCTCAAGACGCAGGCCAAACCTACAAAACGTGCGGCTAGACCCGGATAACCGGGCACGTCCGCATCATCGGGTCTCGAAGCTTTGGAGATGTCTATGAAGCTCTTGAAGAGCTCGCTGCTCGGATCCGCCGCCGCGTTCGCGGCGGTGGGCGCCGCGCACGCTGCCGACCTTCCGGTCAAGAAGGCGGTTCCGATCGAGTACGTCCGCGTCTGCACCGCCTACGGCG
>CAXDNE010000557.1:0-2308 GCA_963990595.1 uncultured Methylobacterium sp. | reverse complement strand
GTCCGGAAGTGATCCGCCTCGAAGGCGGATCGTGTCATCGCGGTGTTGTCGAGGTAACCCAGCATGCCGCACGCGGTGCGGATCCGAAGCTCGCCGGTCTCACCCGGCGGGGCCGGCGTGCCATCGTCCCGGACGATGCGGAACGACACGCCCTCGGTCGGGACACCGATGGTGCCCGCGGTGGCGGCGTCCCGCGGCCGGTGGCAGAAATCGCAGGATCCGGTCTCGGTCGAGCCGTAGAGGTCGACGAGTTCGGCCTCGGGCCAGCTCCCGCAGACCGCCCGGGCCAGAGACGGGCTGAGCGCCTCGCCGCCGGTCAGCACCGCGCGCAGGCGCGGTGCCGCCGGGGCGCCGTCGGCGAGCAGGGCCCGCAGCATCGTCGGGACGGCGGCGAGCACGGTCGCCTCCGCGGCGAGCAGGCCCGCGAGCGTCCCGGGCGTGAATTTCGGGACGAGGACGAGGGTCGCCCCGGAGCGGATCGCCAGGAGGCTCGCCCAGATCCCGAAGATGAAGGTCAGCTGCAGCGGCACCGCGACCACGTCGTCCGGGCGGAATCCCAGCAGCCGGTCGAGAACCGCGAGCTTGCGCGCCAGGGCGTCGTGCCCGAGCACCACGCCCTTCGGCGCGCCGGTGCTGCCCGAGGTGAAGACCACCAGCGCGGCGCCGTCGAGGAGAGACCGCCCCGGCGGAGCCTCGTCCGCGATCGTGTCCAGGGTGAGCCCGTCGACCCGGAAACGGGCGCGCGTCGCCCGCTCGACCGCCGTGCGGGTGAGCGGCGCGGCGGCCCGGTGCACGGGCACCGCGACCGCCCCCGCCCGCCAGATGCCGAGCAGGGTCCCGAGATCCAGGGGCCGATTGCCGATGCTCACGTGTACGGGCTCGTGCGGCTGCACGCCCGCCGCGCGCAGCAGGCCGGCGACCAGATCCGCATGCGCGTCGAGGTCCGGCCCCGCCATCCCGGGACCGGAAAGCTCGTCCACCCAGACGCCCGGGCGGGCGAGCCCCGCGCGCAGGATCGTTGCGAGCGCCCCGGTCATGATCCGGCTCCCGGAAAGCGGCTGTCGCGCCACGCCAGCGCCGCCTTGAGGCCCTGCGATCGGGCGATGTCCATGAAGGCCCGCTTGTCCGGCGACCCTTCCCCCTCGATCAGCAGGTCGATGTCGAGGGCCATCTCCAGGGCCTCCAGCATGCCGCGCGCCTCGATCGACCGGTTGATCGCCCGCTTCGTCTCCTTGACGAGGTTCGGGTCGATCGCCGCGATGTGCCGGGCGAGATGAAGCGCGCTGTCATCGAGGTCGGCGGCGGGCACGACCCGGTTGACCATGCCGATCTCGTAGGCGCGCCGCGCCGGGATGCGGTCCTCGCCCGTCAGGATGATCTCCTTGGCGACCTTCGGGCCGACGATCCAGGGCAGGATCATCACGACGATGCCGGCCCCGAACTTCAGCTCCGGCTCGCCGAAGAAGGCGTCCTCGGCCGCCACGGTCAGGTCGCAGGCGAGCGCCAGCTCACAGGCGCCGGCGAGGCAGGGGCCGCGCACCGCCGCGATGGTCGGCTTCGGGCAGTGCCAGAACCGCATCGGCACGTCGAAATCCTTGCGCAGGATCGGGCGCCATTGGCTCACACCTTCGGGGCGCAGCGCCATCTGATCCTTCAGATCGAATCCCGACGAGAAGGCCGTGCCGGCCCCGCGCACGATCACGGCGCGCACCGCGGCGTCGGCCTCGGCCGCGTCTATGGCCCGCGCGAGTTCGTCGAGCATGGTCGCGCTGATCGCGTTGGTGCGCTCCGGGCGGTTCAGGGTGATCCGGGCCACGGGGGCGAGGGTCTCGTAGGTGATCGTCGTGAAGGCCACGGTCGGCTCCCGTCTCGCTGTCACTTGCGTCCTCCGGCCAGTCGCTCGGCCTCGGGCAGGCGTCGCAGCCGCAGCATCGAGGCGAGCCCGAGAAACGGCCCGATGGCGAGTAGCGCGAAGGCGAAGCGCCAGCCGAGGAATGTCCCCGCGAAGGCGATGAGCTGAATGCTGACGAGCGTCAGCAGGAAGCCGACGCAGGTCTGCACGGTCAGCATCGTGCCGATCAGCCGGCGGTCGCTGAGTTCGCTCACCGCCGCCGAGAACTGCGCCGAATCCGCGATCACGGCCACGCCCCAGAGCACCCCCACCGACAGCACGGCCCAGGCGGGCCCGCCGAACAGGAAGCCCACCGCGATGGCGCAGCTGCCGCTGGCCAGCATCGAGGCGCCGGTGACCAGGGTGCGCCCGAACCGGTCCGCCGCCCAGCCGCCCAGCATGGCGCCGAACGCCCCG
>CAXDNE010000556.1:0-2316 GCA_963990595.1 uncultured Methylobacterium sp. | reverse complement strand
CCCGGGGGGGGGCGGGGGGGGGGGGCCCCGCCCCCCCCGCCCCCCCCCCCCGCCCCTTCGCGGCCGGCCGTCGGCGGGAGGCGGGCGGCCAGACCGGCAGCCATGAAGGCGGCGACGGACCTGCCGTGCTCTACGGATGGCATCCGGTGGTGCAGGCGCTGGGCAACACGGCGCGCGGCCTGCACCGGCTGCTCGCCACGGAGAACGCGGCCGCGCGGCTGGTGGCGGAATTCGGCGGCGCGTTGCGGATCACCCCCGAACTGGTGCGGCCGAGCGAGATCGGCCGCCTGCTCGGTCCGGACGCGGTCCATCAGGGCCTGTACCTCGAGGCGGAGCCCCTGCCCGCCCCCGGCCTCGACGACCTGCCGGCCGATGCCCTGCTGCTGGCGCTGGACCAGATCACCGATCCGCACAATGTGGGGGCGATCGTCCGCACCGCCGCGGCCTTCGGGGTCGCCGGGATCGTCACCACAGCGCGCCACGCGCCGGGCGCCACCGGAGTCCTGGCGAAATCCGCCTCCGGCGGGCTGGAGCATGTGCCGTTCGTGACCGTCCGGAACCTCGCCGAGGCCCTGATCGCCCTGGGCGAGCGGGGCTTCACCCGGGTGGGGCTCGATTCCGACGCGCCGGAGAGCCTCGACGCCCTGACCGTCGCCCGGCCGCTGGTGATCGTGCTGGGCGCGGAGGGCAAGGGTCTGCGCGAGCGGACCCGGAGCTGCTGCGACGTGCTGGCCCGGATCCCGTTCTCGGGGGCGATCCGCAGCCTCAATGTCTCGAACGCGGCCGCCATCACCCTCTACGCGCTGGGCCGGCATCCGGCCTGACGCGCCGGCCGGACATGTTCGGAAACCAAGAGGCGGCCCCGCAGGCCGCCTCCGACCTAGGCAATGTCCGCACCGTGACGTAGAGTATATTTTGAGGGATGCGTAGGCTGGATGGCGTGCGCCGGATGCTGGATGATGCGTTTACCTACGGAGGATGGGCGCTCGGCCTGATCGCCGTCGGCGTATGGCTGTGGCTCGCGCGGCGCGCCTTCCCGAGCTTCGAATCCTTCGTGACGGGATTCGACGACGAGCTGTGCCTCGGCGCCTCCACCGAGGAGCGGGCCCGCTGCGTCCGCTGGTATCGGGTCCGGCAGGCCGCCATGGCGCTGACCGCGGTGTCGTTCGTCTGCCTGTCGATCGGCTTCGCGATTCCCGACTGAGCTGGCCGAGGCGCGGCCCGCGCCGGATTCGAAGGTCTCCAGGTTGCGCCCGACAGGGAGGGCCAGCCGCCCCGGACCCGCCACAGGCTGGGCGGCCGGTGAGGGCGCCGGAGCGGCCGTGCCGGGCGACCCTGTGGGGATCGTCCGTCGCGGGGCCGGAATCCGGGATGCGCCACGGGACAGGCCGGATCCGCGCCGCCCTGGTCCGGCGGCTGGGCGTGCTGTACCGGAGCGTCGGGGCCCGCCGGACGTGGGACGCGTCCCGCGGGCCCGCGCCCCCGGATGCCCCGGGCGGCCCAGGGAGACGGAACACCGTGCAGCTTGCCGCCGATCCGACGGCCGCGCCGCCCTCCGGGGCCGCCCGGCCGGTCGTCTCCGACATCGCCGGGCGCCTCGAGCGGCTGCCGATGTCGGGCTACCAGCGCAGGATCTTCGCGATCATCGCCTCCGCGTGGCTCGTCGACCAGATCGACGTGGCGCTCCTGACCTTCCTGCTCGGCTCGATCGTGGTGGCCTTCGGCCTGACGCCGACCGAGGCCG
This sequence comes from uncultured Methylobacterium sp., assembly GCA_963990595.1. Classification (GTDB taxonomy): domain Bacteria; phylum Pseudomonadota; class Alphaproteobacteria; order Rhizobiales; family Beijerinckiaceae; genus Methylobacterium. The sequence continues at coordinate 572 of CAXDNE010000556.1, read as the reverse complement.
GCCAGCTCGCCGCCATGACCTTCGCGGGCCAGCTCGTCGGCAACATCATCGCCGGCACCGCCTCGGACCGGTTCGGCCGCAAGGCGGTGTTCCAGGTGACCATGGTGGTCTGGGGCCTGGCGAGCCTCGCGGCGGCCGCCTCCTGGAGCCTCGTCAGCCTGATGGTCTGCCGCTTCCTGATCGGGGCCGGGGTCGGCGGCGAGGCGCCGGTGGCGCAGGCGATGGTCTCGGAGATCGTCCCGGCGCAGGTCCGCGGCAAGTACATCGCGATCCTGGAGGGGTTCTGGGCGGTGGGCTACGTGCTGTCGGGGGCGATCAGCTTCTTCGTCCTGCCCTATCTCGGCTGGCGCTGGGCCTTCGTGGTGGTGGGCCTGCTGGCGCTGGTCGTGCTGGCGGTGCGCCGGTCCATGCCGGAATCGCCCCGCTGGCTCGCCGAGGCCGGCCGCCACGACGAGGCCGAAGCCGTGATGAGCCGGATGGAGCGGGCCGTGGAGCGCGCCACCGGCCGCCCCCTCCCCCCGGTGGCGCCGGCGGTGATCAGTCGCGACGCCCAACGCCGCGCGACCGTCCGC
>CAXDNE010000555.1:0-2322 GCA_963990595.1 uncultured Methylobacterium sp. | reverse complement strand
CAGTCGCACGCGCTTGCCGAGCGCGTCCGACTGGAGCGTGACGTTGCACAGGTTCGGCAGGAACCGGCACTTGGTCTTGCGGTTCGAGTGGCTCACGAGGTGGCCGACCTGAACGGCCTTGCCGGTGAGTTCGCAGCGGCGCGCCATGATGACTTAAGATCCCGTCTCGTTCCGCCCGATAAGACCCGATCGCGGCCGGCGCGATCTGCTTCACCGCGAGCGGCGCTCGTGGCGTGTTCCAGGTCCGGCGGAGTCCTGTAGAAGGCGCGAGCCTATAGGCGACGCAGGTGCGGTGCGTCAAGGTGCCGGCCGACGGACAGCCAGCCCCGGCGATCCAACGGTCTGTTAACCACGATGCCGGGATATAGCCTTCTTCCACCCGCAGGAAGGCGCCTCTCCCGGCTTCGGGCGTCGCGAGGATGCCGCCGAGCGGGTGTGTTCGAGAGGGCGGACGCAGGACCCTGTCCTGGGCCGCTCGTCCTGGGATGCGATCCGGACCATGAGCGCCACGCCTGACCATCGGACGATCAAGCCGCGGACGAAGCACGCCGTCGGCCGACTCGCGACATGCGTCCTCGCCGTCGCGGCCCTCGCGGGGCCGGCCGACGCCGCGTCACGCGCCGCCCGGTCGAAGCGGACGGCTGCGGCCCCCGCGAGCGTGGCGGTCGATTACGGGATCAACCTCGCCGGCCTGCCGATCGGCACCGCGCGCCTCGCCGGCTCCTTCGAGCGCGACCGCTACGTCATGGACGTGTCGGCGGTGCTCACGGGCCTCGTGGGCGCGATCACCGGCGGCAAGGGCTCGGCCCGGGCCTCCGGGACCTTCGCGAAGGCGCCGCAGCCCGGCGCCTTCGCCATCGCGACTCATACGGCGAGTTCGGGCATCGCCGTGCGCATGGCGCTGGCCCACGGGAACGTGGTGCAGGCCGAGGTCACGCCGCCGCTCGTCGACATGCAGGACCGGGTCCCGGTCACGGCCGCCAACAAGCGCGGCATCATCGACCCGGTGAGCGCCCTTCTGATGCCGACCCAGGGGCGCGGCGAGCCCCTCGATCCGGAGAATTGCAACCGGACCCTGCCGGTCTTCGACGGGGCCACCCGCTTCAACGTGGTGCTGAGCTACGCCGAAACCCGCCCGGTGCAGAAGCCCGGCTATGCCGGCCCGGTCCTCGTCTGCAATGCCCGCTACCAGGCGGTGGCCGGGCACCGGCCGGACCGTCCCGGCGTGCGGTTCATGGAAGAGAACCGCGAGATGTCGGTCTGGCTCGCCCCCGTCGAGGGGACGCGGGTGCTGATCCCGCTGCGCATCTCGGTGCTCACCACGATCGGCACGAACATCATCGAGGCGACGCGCTGGAGCCAGAGCGGCGCCGCCGGAACCACGGGGACGGCCGGGGCAGCCGCCGCCAGCGTCGCGCAGGCGAGCCTGCCGGGCCAGTAGCGCGCCGGCTTTGACCGGCGGCCGTTTTCCCGGCACTGCCGCCCGGCGCGGCAGCCGCGCCAGGGAGGTCAGCCAGTGCCCAAGGGCTACATCATCGTCCGGATGACGGTCACCGACCCGGACACCTACAAGGACTACGCCGCCATGGCCTCCGAGGCCATGCGCAAATACGGCTGCACGCCGCTGGTGCGCGGCGGCCGCAGCGAGGCGCTGGAGGGCGAGGCCCGGCCCCGCAACGTCGTCCTCGAATTCGAGTCCTACGAGGCGGCGCGCACCTACTACTTCTCGCCCGAGTATCAGGCCGCCGTGGCGAAGCGCAGGCCGGCGGGGATCGGCGAGGTGGTGCTGGTCGAGGGAGTGGACTGAGACGGCTTCCAGCACAGGCCTTCCGGTGAGGCAGCCCGCTGCGCGCGCACCGACAGCGGAAGCGCAGCGGGCGCACGGATCGCCGGCGCCGGCGATGGCACGAATCTTTACGGTCCGGGCGATAATGCGCGGATGCGCGCGCCCCCGATCCGAATCGCCCTTGCCCTGGCCATGCTGGCCACACCGGCGGCCGCGCGGCCGCTGACCGCCGGAACCGGACGATCCGGCTGCGGAGGCGACGCCTTCTCGTCGGCCCAGGTGGTCGAGCACCGCCCATCGCGCCAGGGCCCGCTCGTCGCGGTCCCCGACACGCTCTGTGCCGATGTCGCCCCCCAGCCGGGCAAGACCACGACGCAGATCGAAATCTACCCGCAGATCACGCCGCAGGTTGGACCTGGGGGCGGCGGCATCCCATATGGGAGTAGACCGTTCCGGCCCGACCGTCCCTGACGCGACCGGCCGATCCAGCCCCTGTCTCTTATACACATCTGACGCTGCCGACGAAGAGGATAGTG
>CAXDNE010000554.1:0-2361 GCA_963990595.1 uncultured Methylobacterium sp. | reverse complement strand
GCCGTGATGCCCGCTTCGTCCATCTCGGCGACGAAGCCCGCCGCATCGCGGGCCCGGGTGAAGTGATCGATATCCCGGCTCCCGACGCGCTTGTTGAGCCAACGGACGACGCCATATTCCGGCGTGTCGGGTGTCGAACCGAAGAACTTGTGCAGAAAAGCCGGCCGATTCCGCATGTCGACGATGGGTTTTTTGCCTCCATCTGCCACTTCTAATCCTCCCGATTTGCCTTCGTTATTGAGTTTCGCGAACGGCGAGAAGTTTCGGCTGGCCCGGTGGGTCGAGCCGATGGATCTGTTGCCGGACCGATGTCCGCAGGACGTGACCAGTCTGTTCGCGCTCGGAACGCGAAAATATTTGAAAATTCGGATCGGCCCATAGCCCGATCCTAATTTACTCACGCGTGAGCGCCCGGCAGTCTGCCGTTCGCAGGACGCTCGCGCGCAATCGAACCCCTGGGCGGGCAAACTAATAGACCGCTCCTATCGCTAACTTCCAAATAAATATTAGCCGCAGCGGCGGTAAGCGGCCAATCATCGACGGGTGACGTCTTTGCGCTGCAACATGGAGGTTTGCACCGAACTTCGTGCTCGCGACTTGGGAGCTCGAACGCTCGCTCTGGCAGGGAACCGAGACCGTCGAACGGTCGGCCGACAAGCAGGTTTACGCCAAACCGAAGATCAACAGTCGGATCCGACTGGCAGAGCGTGCTGTGGCTGCGTTGCGACGACGGGGCTCGCTGTTGGTCAGATCGAGCAACCACACGGCTAACATAGACTGGGAGGAGAACGTCATGTCGTCAGGTGCCGGGGTCATTACCGAGGGGGCTGTTCCGATTGGCTCTGCAACATCAGCGCACGAGATTCCGTTCGAAGAGCCTCAGATCACCAAGAAGGCCCGCAACACGATCACACTGGCGGCGACGCTCGGCTATCTGTTCGATGCCTATGCCATCAACATCTACGGCATGACTCTGGCGCTCATCGCGCTGGACTTCGGGGTCGGCGTTCAGACGATGGGCGCCATCGGCTCGATCTTCATCGCGGGCTACATGCTCGGCAGCTGCGTCTTCGGGATGCTGGGCGACAAGATCGGCCGCAGGAAGACGCTCGGATTCTCGATCTTCGCCTACGGGAGCGTGACGGCCCTGACCGGCTTCGCCACCGGCCCGATCTCGTTCGCCCTCGGCCGGTTTCTCACCGGCGTCGGCGGTGGCGGCGAGCTGACCGTCGGCGTTCCCTATGTCGTCGAATCCTGGGACAGCAAGAACCGCGGCCTCGGCGCCGGGTGGATGTTCGCGGGCTACGCCATCGGCGTCGTCTATGCGGCGGGCGTTTCAGCCCTGATCCTCGACTGGCTGGGCTGGCGCGCGATGTATTTCCTCGCGATCCTGCCGGCGGTCGTCATCCTGTTCGTCCGCCTCCAGCTCGAGGAAAGCCCGTCCTACGTCGCCACGATGGCCAAGCTGAAGGAAGCCAAGCGCGAACGGGTTTCCCTCACGGCCGCCATGAAGCAGAACCCGCAGATCCGGCGCAACCTGATCTGGGGGTCGCTGATCTACGTCTCGCTCGCCTGCATCTACTACGCCGAGACGGTGTTCGCGGTGCCCTTCATGGTCACCACGCTCAAGATGACGACGACCACAGCGGTGGCCACCCTCGGGCTGTTCAATCTCTCGATGTTCGCCTTCTCGATCGTCTGCGGGATGGCGTCCGATCGCGTCGGCCGGAGACTGGCGGGTTCGATCACGCTCCTGACTTTGAGCGCGGCCCTCTGGGTCATGTTCTCGACCGCGTCCATCCCCCTGTTCATTCTCGCCGGCATCCTCGCATTCGGCGGAATCGGAGGGTCCTGGGCCATCGGCATGGTCCATGTCGCCGAGCTCTTCCCGACCGAGATTCGCGGATCGGGCTACGGGACTGCGGTCGCCATCGGCCGGCTCCCGTCGATCTTCGCGCCGCTCGGCATCGCCTGGCTCGCCAGTGTGACCGAGGGCGGGATGGGGGATGCGATGAAGTATTCCTGCGTCGTCCTGCTCTGCGCGCTGGTCGCGTACATCTTCGGACCCGAGTCCCTGCGCCGCAGCAACCGCGGCCTCGCTCCAGACACGGTCAGCAAAGCTGGCTGACGCACCGCGGTCGCTGCCTCGTCACCGCTCCGAGGTTCGCGATCTGGTTCGTCGTGCCTGGGCCGTGGATCCCGATCACGCGCGATGGGTTCGGGATCCACGGTCGACCTCCGAGAAGATCCCGCGATCGGGCGCCGTCTCAGTAGCTCGCGAGCCCGTTGCAATACGCGTGTGGGAAGAAGGCTGTGTTGCCGGACGTGCACAATCCCCCGATCAGGTGCTGATCCAGGACC
>CAXDNE010000553.1:0-2369 GCA_963990595.1 uncultured Methylobacterium sp. | reverse complement strand
CCCCCCCCCCCCCCCCCCCCCCCCCCCCCCCCCCCCCCCCCCCCCATATTTTTTTAATGATACGGCGACCACCGAGATCTACACTATCCACTTCGTCGGCACCGTCAGATGTGTATAAGAGACAGACCTGCCGGGACGCCGTCATCCCGTCGACGAGGCCAAGGACGAGTCCGGATCAGGACCGCGGCGTGCGCGCGCGCACCCAGTCGTTCCAAGACAAACGACCGTGTCTGACGGCGTTCTACCGTGACGGCGCGCACAGGAACGCTGCGCGGGGACGGCTATGTCCGGCTGACCGGACCGGGAAGCGGAATCCCGGCCGGAAGACAAGCCCGGAAGACAAGCCCGGAAGACAAGCCCGGAAGACGGGCCCTGAGGACGCGCGATGAGGCACACGATGAGGCACACGATGACGGGCACCATGACGGGCCCACGGGCCCTCCCGGTCCCCGGCCACGCTCCCGGCTCCCCGCTCGGCCACGTCCCGGTCCTGTCCCCGGCCGGCCCAGGCGCACTGCCCCAGGCGGCCCGGGCGGGCGCGGGCCGCGGTCACGCCGCCGGGTCGCGGGCGGCCGGGTGAGCGCCGCCATCGGCGGTCTCCCTCACGGTCCCCTTCACGATCCGCGTCCGCCCCGCGCGCAGCGGCCGGGCACCGGCACGCGCCCCCCATTCCCGGTTCGTCTCCCCCGCGTTCCAGCGTCGGGGATCCCGTCATGAACACCCTCATCCAGGGCATCGCCACCTTCCAGGGCAGCGTCTTCCCCGGCCAGCGCCGGATGTACCAGCAGCTCGTGCGCGACGGTCAGCACCCGAGCGCGCTGATCATCGCCTGCGCGGATTCCCGCGTCGCCCCCGAGCACATCACCCAGGCGGGGCCGGGCGAGCTGTTCGTCTGCCGCAATGCCGGCAACATCGTGCCCCCGGCCTCCGACGTGGTCGGCGGCGTCTCCTCGGCGATCGAGTATGCCGTGGCGGCGCTCGGCGTGCGCGACATCGTGGTCTGCGGCCATTCCGATTGCGGCGCCATGAAGGGCCTGATGAACCGGGACCTCGTGGCGCGGATGCCGAGCGTCGCGGCCTGGCTGCGCCACGCCGAGGCCGCCGAGCGCATCGTCTGCGAGGCCTATCCCGAGGGGATGGACGCGCAGGCCCGCCACCACGCCCTGGCCCTGGAGAACGTGGTGGTGCAGCTGTCCAACCTGCGGACGCATCCGAGCGTCGCGGCCGGCCTCGCCCGGGGGGCCTGCGCCTGCACGGCTGGTTCTTCGAGATCGAGACCGGCGCACTCCTGGCCTATGACGGCGCGAGCGGGCGCTTCCGGCCGATCGAGGAGGCCGACATGCCGGTGGCCCAGGATTCGTCCGCCGGCAGCCGCCTGCGGGCGGCGTGAGCCTCACGGCATCCCCGGCAGCCGCGCGACCGCCCCGCGCGCCGGTCTTCCGCCGGTCTCGCGACGCGCTCCCGCCGACCGGCGCGATCTTCAAGACCGGTTAATCCTGAATCTTCGCGCGCCCTTAACGCGGGCGCGCCACACTCGCCCGGTCGGCCGGACCGCTCTGCGCCTCCGGTCGGCGGGATCGTTCTCGGCAGGAGCTTCGTCGATGCCCAGGTTCCTCGCGGCCCCGGCCGTCTGCCTGGCCCTGTGCGGCGCCGCCGCCGCCCAGGACATGCCCGCACTCGCGACCCTGAACGCGCCCGATCCGCTGCAGCCGGTGAGCGTGCCCGCCGCGCAGGCGCCCGGGGACAGCGCCGGGTCGGGCGGCCCGGATGCCGGGCTGGCGAAGCTCGGCAGCCTGGCCCTGCGCGGCGTCGAGGCCGCCACGGCCCGCACCGCCGATCTCAAGAGCCCGTCCGGCGCGGCCAGGCCCTGGTGCGCGCAGGAACGCCGGGTCGGGACCGGGGCCGGTTTCTGCCTCGTCAATTGAGCCGGCCCGCCCGGAGAGCCGGGCCCCGGCGGGCCGCCGACGACCGCGGCAGGGCTGAGCCGGCCCGCCGCGGCGCGGCCTTCAGGCACCGGGCCGCGAGACCGTAAGCGCGCCCCGCGCGGGTTGCGCCGCGCGCCCGGCCTGCGGCTCACGAGGCCGCGTAGACCGAGACTTCGTCGAAGGTCTCGTCCGGCCCCGGCGCGGAGGCGAGGGAGGCCACGAGCAGCAGCAGCACGGCCGCCGCGACGGCCGCGGCGGCGAGAAGGCGCGTGAGGGTCTCGGCATGGGCCCGGGCGGCGTGGATCACCGCGCAGCCGAGCACGAAGGCGCAGGCCTGCGCGGCGGGCATCGCGAGCGCCGTCGTCACCGCCCGCCCCCGGAGATCCGATCCTGTCTATAATACACATCTGACGCTGCCGACGAAGAGGATAGTGTAGATCTCGG
>CAXDNE010000552.1:0-2390 GCA_963990595.1 uncultured Methylobacterium sp. | reverse complement strand
CGACCGCCCGCAGGGCGGCCGCACCGACGCGCTGCCCGCCTACCGCGTCACCGTGCGGGGGCGGCCGGCCCTCGACCCGACGATGCGGCTCGTCGCCGGCCCGCGCCGCTTCGCGATCCGCGCCGTCAGCGAGCCCGATGACCGGGGCCGCGATTGCGTCTGCCACGTGGAGGAGCTGCCGCGGGAGAGCCTGTCGTGAGCGACCCGAGCCCGCTGCTCGCGCTCCGCGCCGGCCTGATCGCCCGCTTCTCCGCCGACGCCGCCCTCGCGTCCCTGATGGGCGGGCGCGTCCGGCTCTACGACGAACCGCCCCGGGGCTCCGTCCCGGTCTACGCCCTGTGGGACGAGGCCGGGATCGAGGACGAGTCCGTCGACGGCGCGGAGCGCCACCGCCACAGCCACGCGATCGCGGTGATCGCCAAGGCCGGCTCGGTCCGCACCGCCCTCGACGTCGCGGCGCGCATGGCCGCGCTCCTCGGCGATCCTGCGCTGCCGCTCGCCGGCTGCCGGCTCGTCACCCTGCGGGTGCGCGCCCTCAAGGCCCACCGCGACGCCCGGACCGGCGAAGCCCGGGCGAACCTGACGGTCGAGGCCGTCACCGAGATTCTGTGAGGAGGCAGCCGATGGGCGCGCAGAAGGGCAAGGACCTGCTGATCCGGGCCGGGGACGGTGCCGGCGGCTTCGTGGCGGTGGCGGGCCTGCGCAGCCGCCAGATCACCCTCAATGCCGAAACCGTGGATGTCACCAACGCCGATTCCACCGGGCGCTGGCGCGAGCTGCTCGCCGGGGCCGGGGTGCGCCGGGCCGCGATCGCGGGCTCGGGCGTGTTCCGCGATCAGGCCTCGGACGCGCGCCTGCGGCTGATCTTCTTCGAGGGGGCGATCGAGAGCTTCCAGATCGTAGTCCCGGCCTTCGGGATCCTGGAGGGCCCGTTCCAGATCGCCAGCCTCGAATATCGGGGCGACCACGCGGGCGAGGTCATCTTCGACATGAGCCTCGACTCGGCGGGCGCGCTCGCCTTCGCGGCGGCCTGAGCCATGGTCAACCGGATCCGCGGCGCGGTGCCGCTCGACCTCGGCGGGCGGCGCTACACCCTCTGCCTCACCCTCGGGGCGCTCGCCGAACTGGAGGCGGCCCTCGGGGCCGGCGACCTCCCGGGCCTCGCCGAGCGCTTCGCCGGCAACCGGGTCTCGGCGCGCGACCTGATCGCCCTCCTGGGCGTCGCGCTGCGGGGCGGCGGTCACGACCTGGACGATGCGGCAGTCGCCCGGCTGCCGCTGGCGGGCGGGCTCGACGCCGTCGCGGCGGCCCTCGGGGATGTGCTGGCGGCGGCCTTCGGGGAGGCGCCGGGCCCGGCAAACCCTCCCTAGCGCCGGGGGCGGACGCGGCGCGTCCCCGCCCGGCGCGAAGCCCGCGCGCCTTCCCTTGGGACGACGCCCTGGCCCTCGGCCTCGGCGTGCTGCGCTGGCGGCCCCAGGAGTTCTGGGCGGCGACGCCCCGCGAGTTCGCCGCGGCGCTCGGCCGCCGCTCCGGCCCGGCGCCGCTGAGCCGCGCCGCCTTCGAGCGCCTGCTCGCCGACCATCCCGATCCGGAAGCGCGTCCGGCCTGACGCGCGCACGTCACGGATCCCCCACCCGCCTCCTCGTCCTGAGGCGCCCGCGTTAGCGGGCCTCGAAGGAACCCTCCAGCCGGCCGGGCGGGCCCTGGAGGCCGCCTTCAAGGCGGCCGCGCCGCACCTCCGGATGAGGAGGCGGGTGGGGCGATCCAGGCCTTCTCCGATGCAGGTCACGCCCGATGAACGACACCGGATCCGACATCCTGGGTGCCGCGCGGATCGAGCAGCTCGCGACCCTGGACCGGCTCGCGCAGGGGTTCGGCCGCAGCCTGGACGCGGCGCTCACCCGGGGTGCCGCCTCCGGCCGCAGCCTCGACGGCGTGCTCGGCGCGATCGGGGCGAAACTCGCCGGCGCGGCGGCCCGGGCCGCGGCCGGCCCGATCCAGTCGGGGCTCACGGGCCTGATCAACACCGTGCTCGGCGCGGGCTCCGAAACCGGCTTTGCCCGGGGCGGCGTGTTCCGGGGCGGGCGGGTGCAACCCTTCGCCTCCGGCGGCGTCGTGGCGGCGCCGACCTATTTCCCCATGGCCGGCGGCACCGGCCTCATGGGCGAGGCCGGCCCGGAGGCGATCCTGCCCCTCGGCCGCGGGCCGGACGGCCGCCTCGGCGTCGCGGCCGGGGGCGCCCCGGCCCGCCCGGTCTCCGTGACCGTCCACATCGCGACCCCCGATCCGGGCGCTTTCCGCCGGTCCGAGGCGCAGGTCACGGCGAGCCTCGCACGGGCGGTGGCCCGGGGCCAGCGGGCGACGTGAGGGGGCGTCGCGGATGGGGCAGG
>CAXDNE010000551.1:0-2410 GCA_963990595.1 uncultured Methylobacterium sp. | reverse complement strand
GATCGCCCTCGCTGTAGAGCACGACGTACTGGAGGACGGCCGCGCCCTTCTTCTGAACGACCAGGCCCTGCGCCTGAACTTCCGGCGGGAGCTGCGATATCGCCGTCTGGACGCGGTTGTTCACGTTGACGGTGTCGACGTCGGGATCGGTGCCGAGCTCGAAGCTGACGGTCAGCGTGTAGGTACCGTCGTTGGCGCTCGTCGACTTCATGTAGATGGACTTGTCGACGCCGACGACCTGCGCCTCGATCGGCTGCGCGACCGTGGCTTCGATGACGGCGGCCGAGGCTCCGGGGAAGGTCGCCGTCACCGTCACCTGCGGCGGCACGATGTCGGGAAACTGCGCGACGGGGATGCGCAGCAGCGCGAGCGCGCCCGCGATGGTGATCACGCAGGCTATGACGATGGCCAGCCGGGGGCGGTCGACGAAGACGGCCGAAATCATGACGATCCCACTTTTCGGACGATGGATTGGCCGCTCTCAGTGAGAGACCCGCGTCGCGGCGGCCGAGGCGCTCTCGCGACCCGGAGCGTCGGCCGATGTCTTGGAGCTCGGCTCCCGCGGCTCGGCCGCCATGGCTTCCCGGGCGGGCGTGGCGGCGACAACTTGGCCGACGCGGACGCGCTGCACGCCCTCGGCGACAACACGCTCCCCGACCTCCAGGCCCGAGGTGATTGCCGCCACCGTCGAGGTGGACTGGCCCAATCTCACCCGGCGCTGCTCAACCTTGTCGGACGGGCCGACGACGAAGACGTAGTCGCCCTCCTTGTCGGTCAGGATTGCGCTTCTCGGGATGGAGACGACCTCCTGGGGACGGACGCCCTCGAGGGAGACGGTGACGAACTCGCCGTCCGCGAGCTCACGCACGGCGAGGTTCGCCGGACGCGGTTGGCGGGCGACCGCACCGGATCGGGCGGAGCCGAGGAGGGGGTTCGCAATCGTGCCCCGAAGGATGATCGTATCGGTCGCGGACTGGATCGTGTTGTCCACGAGATCGAGTCTGCCGATCTCTCCGTACGTACGTCCGTCCGGCAGCCTGACCCGGATCGCGACGGCACGCAGTCCGCCCTGATCGGCGTAGTAGGTCCGCAGATCGAGAAACTCCCGGTACGAGACCGGGAAGCTCACGTACATCGGATCCTGCCCGACGATCGTGGCGAGGACGCCGTTCCCGGGCGTCACCACGTTGCCCACGGTGACGTTCGTGCGTCCGATCTTCCCCGCGATGGGCGAGCGGATGTCGGTGTAGTCGAGGTTGATCTGCGCGATGCGGACCTGCGCTTCGGCGGCCTGGATCTGCGCCTGCAGACTCAACGATTGCGCTGTCGCGGCATCCACGGTCGACTGCTGGCCGGCCGGTCCGTTCAGCAGCGTCTGAGCGCGGCCGAGCGTCAGGTTGGCGTTCACCAGCGTCGCCTTGAGCTGGGAGACGACGGCCTTCTTGGCTTCGAGATCCGCCTCGAACGGACCCCGTTCCAAGCCGTAGAGCCTGTCGCCCGTCGCGATCTCCGCCCCTTCCTCGAAGAGGCGTTTGTCCAGGTACGCCGTGACGCGGGCCACCACGTCGACCCGATCGACCGCCTGGATGCGGCCCAGGAACTCGTTGCGGCGAACTACGGAGTCCGCTGCCGCGCGTACCACCCCGACCTCGGCAGGAGCGCTCGCTGCCGATTGTGCGCTGGCTGGAGGGCTCTGCAGCGTGGCGAGGGCCAGGGAGGCCGCCCATACCAGCAGGCGATCCGACGCGTACGGTAGGCTGCGCATCTGAATTCGAACTCTGTCGTACCGGGAGCGGAGGAGAGGCCCGGGGGGCCGGCCGCGCAACGCATCGGTCGGCCTGGGCGGAGGGAGCGCTATCGGAGACGCTCCGCTAAATTACAGGCATATGCATGTATATTTGCGCCGTCAATCAGCGGAGCCGAGCCGCTCCACACGCGACCGTACCATTGCGGATCTCGTGCTTGACGATGTGCTATTGCACACCTATCTCGGTCTCGTGACCATTCTCTCCGGACCCGACCTCTGTCACTGCTTCGCGCAACGGCGCAGTGCCCGCGCGCTGTCGCGGCTCTACGACCGGCACTTGGCGGCGGCAGGTCTCAACGCCTCGCAGTTCACGATCCTGTCGATCCTGGAGCGCCATCCAGGGGTCAAGATCGCGGACCTGGCGAAGATCATGGTGATGGAACGCACGACGCTGGTGCGCGCCCTCAAGCCTCTGCAAGCAGCAGGCTTCATCGGAAGCGAAACGGGGGAGCACGGCGCTCTCCGCCTCTCGGCATCGGCAGCGGGATTGAAGAAGATCGCGGACGCGACGCCGCACTGGAAGCGGGCGCAGGCGGAGTTCGAGGCAGCCTTCGGTTCGGATCGGGCCGCACGACTGCGCGAGGATGCCCTGGCCGCCGCGGC
>CAXDNE010000550.1:0-2411 GCA_963990595.1 uncultured Methylobacterium sp. | reverse complement strand
ATGTTTTCACCACGTCTCACGCGGCACACGCGGGGGACAGCGGAGTGATCGACATGGAGTTATTGAGCGTCATCCGGCGCTGGCATCATCGGGATCGGTGCTCGATCCGGGAGATATCCCGCCGCACCGGCCTCTCACGGAACACTGTGCGCAAATACCTGCGAGCGGACAGCGTCGAGCCCCGGTTTCATGTCCCGGACCGGCCGAGCAAGCTCGATCCTTATGCCGATAAGCTCGCGGCGATGCTGCGGGTCGAGGGCGGCAAGTCGCGCAAGCACAAGCGCACCGTCAAGCAGCTGCACGCCGATCTGGTGACGCTGGGCTATGAGGGGTCGTACAATCGGGTGGCGGCCTTTGCCCGGGACTGGAAGGCAGCCCGGTTGCGTGAGCAGCAGACCAGCGGCCGCGGCACCTTCGTGCCCCTGGCCTTTGTGCCCGGAGAGGCGTTCCAGTTCGACTGGTCGGAGGATTGGGCGATCATCGCCGGCGAGCGCACCAAGCTGCAGGTCGCTCATGTGAAGCTGTCCTACAGCCGCGCCTTCACGCTGCGAGCCTACCTGCTGCAGACCCACGAGATGCTGTTCGACGCCCACAACCACGCCTTCCGGGTGCTGGGCGGCGTGCCGCGGCGGGGCATCTACGACAACATGAAGACGGCCGTCGACAAGGTCGGCCGGGGCAAGGAGCGCCAGGTCAACATCCGCTTCTCGGCCATGGTCAGCCACTTCCTGTTCGAGGCGGAGTTCTGCAATCCGGCTTCCGGTTGGGAGAAGGGGCAGATCGAGAAGAACGTACAGGATGCCCGTCATCGGCTGTGGCAACCCATGCCGAACGTCCCCTCGCTGGAGGCCTTGAACGCGTGGCTGGAGACCCGGTGCGGGGAGCTATGGACACAGATCGAGCACGGCGCGCAACCCGGCTCGATCGCCGATGTGTGGGCTGAGGAGATCCGCCACCTGATGCCGATGCCGCGGCCGTTCGACGGCTTCGTCGAGCACGCCAAGCGTGTTTCCCCGACCTGCCTCGTCCATCTCGAGCGCAATCGCTACAGCGTGCCGGCCTCCTTCGCCAACCGCCCGGTGAGCCTGCGGGTCTATCCCGACCGGATCGTCGTCGTCGCCGAGGGACAGGTGATCTGCGAGCATCAAAGGGTGTTCGCACGCTCCCATGATCGTCACAGCCGGACCGTCTATGACTGGCGCCATTATCTGGCCGTGGTTCAGCGCAAGCCCGGCGCCCTGCGCAACGGCGCGCCCTTCGCCGAGATGCCGCCGGCGTTCCGATCGTTGCAGCAGCACCTGCTCAAGCGGCCGGGCGGTGACCGCGAGATGGTGGAGATCCTGTCCCTGGTCCTCCAGCATGACGAGCAGGTCGTGCTCACGGCCGTCGAACTCGCCTTGCAGGCCAGCGTGCCGACCAAGACCCACATCCTCAACCTGCTGCACCGACTGATCGACGGCACGCCGCTGAGCACGCCAACGATCCCGGCTCCTGCCGCCCTCACGCTGACTACCGAGCCTCAGGCCAATGTAGAACGCTATGACGCCCTGCGCCGGGCCAGGGAGGCGCGCCATGCGTCATGATCCGGCCAGCGGAGCCCTCGTCATCATGTTGCGCAGCCTCAAGATGCACGGCATGGCGCAAGCCGTAGCCGAACTCACCGAACAGGGATCTCCGGCCTTCGAGGCCGCCATGCCGATCCTCTCACAGCTCCTGAAGGCCGAGACTGCCGAGCGGGAGGTGCGCTCAACCGCCTACCAGCTCAAGGCCGCGCGCTTCCCGGCGTATCGCGACCTCGCCGGCTTCGACTTCGCCAGCAGCGAGGTCAACGAGGCGCTCGTGCGCCAGCTCCATCGCTGCGAGTTCCTCGACGACGCGCACAACGTCGTCCTGATCGGCGGGCCGGGTACCGGCAAGACCCACATCGCCACGGCTCTCGGCGTCCACGCCGTCGAGCATCATCACAGGCGGGTCCGCTTCTTCTCCACCATCGAGCTCGTCAACGCCCTCGAACAGGAAAAGGCACAGGGAAAGGCTGGTCAGATCGCCAGCCGCCTCGTCCATGCCGACCTCGTCATCCTCGATGAGCTAGGCTACCTGCCGTTCAGCGCCTCGGGCGGCGCCTTGCTGTTCCACCTGCTGAGCAAGCTCTATGAGCGCACCAGCGTGATCATCACCACCAATCTCAGCTTCTCCGAATGGGCGACCGTCTTCGGCGATGCCAAGATGACCACGGCCCTGCTCGACCGGCTCACCCACCACTGCCATATCCTCGAGACCGGCAACGACAGCTTCCGCTTCAAGAGCAGCTCGGCAAAGCCACCTAAACCGACCAGGGAGAAGCCGCGAAACTTGACCGCCACCTGACCCAACACCACCATCAGCCCGGGTCAGTTCTCAGTGGAAATCCA
>CAXDNE010000549.1:0-2438 GCA_963990595.1 uncultured Methylobacterium sp. | reverse complement strand
CACTATCCTCTTCGTCGGCAGCGTCAGATGTGTATAAGAGACAGTGCCATCCGCGCCCGTCTCTGTTTTCAAGGTCGTTCTTGTACCGACCGGGGGCCCGCGGCCCCGGCGGCTCTCAGGCCCGCTTGGCCAGCAGCTGCTCGATCAGCGAGCCGCCCTTGTCGATCGCCGCCAGTTCCTCGGCCACCGCGTTCACGGTGTCGCGGATCTGGTCCGGGGTGTGCTCGGAGGTCAGGAAGAAGCGCAGGCGCGAGGCCCGCTCGGGCACCGCCGGGTGGATGATCGGCTGCACGTTGATGCCCCTGCGGAACAGGCGGTCCGACAGGGTCACGGCCTTCAGCGAGTCGCCCACGATGATCGGCACCACGGCCAGGCCGAGGCTGAAGCCGGTATCGAGGCCGAGCTTCTTGGCGGTGGCCAGGAACAGGGTGCCGTTCTGGCGCAGGCGCTCGACCCGCTCCGGCTCGGCGTGCATCACGGCGAGCGCCGCCTCGGCGGCGGCGGCGAGCGGCGGCGACATGCCGACGCTGTAGACGAAGCCGCCGGCCGTGTGCTTCAGGTACTCGATCAGCGCGATCGGGCCGCAGATATAGCCGCCGCAGGTCGAGAGCGTCTTCGACAGCGTGCCCATCCAGATGTCGACCTCCTTGGGGTCGACACCGCAATGCTCGAACAGACCGGCGCCGGTGCGGCCGGTGACGCCGAGGCCGTGGGCCTCGTCCACCATCAGCCACGCGTCGTAGCGCTTCTTGAGGGCTACGAGCCCGGCGAGATCCGGCGCGTCGCCGTCCATGCTGTAGAGGCCCTCGACCACGATCAGCGCCCGGCGGTGCTCGTGGCGGGTCGACTGGAGCAGGGTCTCGAGGGCATCGAGATCATTGTGCGCGAAGGAGCGGCGCTGCGCGCCCGACAGCTGCGCGCCCGTGACGATGCTGTTGTGCGAGAGGGCGTCGTGGAAGATCACATCGCCGGCTTCCAGCAGGGCGCCGATGGTCGTGACGTTGGTGGCGTGCCCGCTCACCATCACCACGCAGCCCTCGGACTGGTAGTGCTTGGCCAGCGCCTGCTCGAGGCTGATATGGCCCGGCCGCTCGCCCGCCACGACACGGCTGGCCGACGCGGAGGTCCCGTAGGCGTCGATCGCCTCCCGGGCCGCGTTGCTCACCCGCGGATGGCCGTTGAGACCCAGATAATCGTAGGACGAGAAGTTGGTGAAGCTCTTCTGGTCGATCCGGGTCGTCGCGCCGGCCTTGGCGTCGTGGACGCGGAAGAACGGATTGCCCAGGCCGATCAGGTCGGCAGCCTGGCGCTGGAGCTTGAGCTCGCGGTAGCCCGGCAGATTCTCGAAGTTCTGCGCCGCCGACTTGCCGGCGGGAGAGGCCGTCTTGACGGGGGCCGGGCGCGGTGTGGCGCGCCCGAGCCGGTTGGTCACGAAGCCGGCGAGCGCCGCGCGCCCGCCGTCCGGCCGTGCCGTGTCGGTCATGAGTTGGTCTCTTTGATCTCGCTGGACGTCTGCTCGATGAGTTCCTTGAGCGGCGCGATCATCTGCGCATCGACCTCACCGCCGACATGCTTCGAGACGAGGCTCATCGCGACGCCGGCCGTCTCATCCATGGGCGCAGAAACCGCCTGAATTAAGGATTCCGACAGCTCATTGACAGTCATGCCTGACGAAAGCCCCGCGGGCGGCGCGTCGAGGGCGAAGCGCTCCTGCAGGCTGGCGCCGAGCTCCACACCCATCAGCGAGTCGAGGCCGATCTCCGAGAGCTGACGCACGCGGCTGATATCGTCCTTCGGCAGGCGCAGGATCCGGGCGATGTCCTCGACGATCGCGTCCGACACGGTCTTGCGGACCGCGTCGAGGTCGCCCCCCTTGAGGAGCGCCGCGATGTTGATCGCCTGGACGCCGCCGGCCTCGGCCTGCTGGTCCGAACCCAGCTCGGCGTAGCTCGGCGAGCGCATGGTGGCGAGACGCTCGCGCGCCTTGCCCCAGTGCATCGCCGCGATGGCGATGACGGCTTCGTCCGGCGAGGTGCCCTGGCTGCCCAGCGCCTCGGCCATCAGGTCGAGGCAGCGGCGGGCCTCCATCGGCGTGACGCCGACGCGGCCGGCGAGGCCTTCCATGACCGCCTTGTTGCGGGCGAGCATGCCGACATCGCCGATGGCCCCCCAGGCCACCGCCAGCGCGGGCAGGCCGCGGCGGCGGCGCTGGCGCGCGAGGCCCTCCATGAAGCCGTTGGCGGCCACGTAGGAGCCCTGGCCCGGATTGCCGATGAAGGTCGTCGCCGAGGAGAACAGGACGAAGTAGTCCAGGCTCCGGTCGCGGGTCGCGGCGTCCAGATGCTGGGCGCCGATCACCTTCGGGCCGATCACCGCGTCGAGCGCCGCGGCGTCGATGTTGGAGATCAGGCCGTCCTGGAGCACGGCCGCGGCATGGA
>CAXDNE010000548.1:0-2447 GCA_963990595.1 uncultured Methylobacterium sp. | reverse complement strand
TTCGCCGGAAACTGCAGGATCAGCGACCTGCTCTCTATGCTAACCTAAAACCCTCTGCGAGAAGACCTCAAACAGCAACTCCGCTCCCGTCGACGACAGCGGCACGTAGCCGAGTTCGTCGACGATCAGGAGCTTTACCGCGGCCAGCTCACGCTGAAGCCGGAGCAGACGACGCTCGTCACGCGCCTCCATCAGTTGGTTGACCAGCGAGGCCGCGGTGGTGAACGTGACCGAGAAGCCCTTCTGGCAAGCCGCCAAGCCGAGAGCCAAGGCGATGTGGGTCTTGCCAGTGCCCGAGTTGCCAAGTGCGATGACGTTCTCTCGGCTGAGGATGTAGCCACAGCGGGCCAGCTCCAGCACGAGCATCTTGTTCAGGCTCGGGATCGCGGCGAAGTCGAACGTGTCGAGGCTCTTCACTGCCGGGAAGCGCGCCGCCCGGATGCGGCGCTCAACCATGCGCCGCTCACGGTCGATCAGCTCCAATTCAACCAGCCGCAACAGGTAGCGCGGGTGGTCCAGGCCGCCCTGGGCGCACTCGCGGGCAACCTTGTCGTACTCGCGCAGCACCGTGGGTAGCTTAAGCTGCTTGAGGTGGTGAGCCAGCAGGACGCCCGGCGTGGTCTCGTCGCGCGCCGGGCTCATGCGGCCACCTCCGGCACCAGCACGGCATAGTCGGCAGCCACGGTGGTCCGCACCGTGGTTCTGGGCAGGTGCGGATAGGCTGCCAGGTCGAGCCGGGGCGGTCGGTGCTCGAGTCGGGCCAGCGCAATCAGCTTGACCGCATCGAAGCCGATCGCCCCGAGCCGGATCGCCTCCGTGACGGCTGCGGCCACCACGTCCTTGGGCATCGCCTCCATCAGGCGCAGCACCTGGATGAACTCGCGCTTGCCCCGGTTGACACATGCGCGCCTCCAGGAGATGGCGCAGGTGCTGGAACGCCTCGGGCAGATCCCAGCCCTGGAGGGCCGCCGCTTGGTCGAGGGCGTTCGGCTTGGTCTCGATCAGCGCGAGGTAGTGCAGCGGCTCGGACACGAACACGCCGGTGCCGTAGCTGCGTTCGTGCCTGGCGATCTCGATCCCGCCGCACAGGATCACGACCTCGTCGACGAAGCCCTTCACCAGCACGTTCCGGAAGCCGTAGGCGGTGGGCACCGAGTAGTCGTTGCCGTGGTAGCGCACCAACGCGGTCGAGGAGACACGACCAGCCCGCGTCTCGCACGGCTCCAGCGGGACCGCCGGCAGGGCGCGCAGGACCGCACGGTCGGCCACGAGCCGCGTACCGATGAGCTCGGCATACCGACCGGCACACTCATCCTGCCGGACTCGGCAGCGTCGCTCCAGATCAGCGTTCAGCGCCTCGAACGAAGCTGCCTCCGGAGCCGGGGTCATGAAGTTGGACCGGGCGAACTTGACCAGCCCTTCGACTTTGCCCTTGTCGTTGCCCCTGCCCGGACGGCCGAAGCGGTCGCGGAACAGGTAGTGGCTCACCAACTCGGTGAAGGCGCGCGTGCGCTCGCGCTGCCCGTCGCCGCAGATCTTGGCGACCGCGATCTTCGTGTTGTCGTACAGGATCGACAGCGGCACGCCCGTGAAGAAGGCGAAGGCGGCGACGTGCCCGTCGAGGAACGCCTCGGTGGTCTCCCGCGGATACGCCTTCACGAAGCAGGCGTCGGAGTGCGGCAGGGCCATGCAGAAGAAATGGATCTTGCGACGCACGCCGCCGATCGTGGCCACCGCCTCGCCGAAGTCGACCTGGGCATGGCCGGGCGGGTGGGCCAGCGGCACGAAGGTCTCCCGCCCCTGCGACCGGCAGATCCGCACGTGGTCCTTCACCACCGTGTAGCCGCCGGCATAGCCGTGCTCGTCGCGTAGACGCTCGAAGATCCGCTTGGCCGTGTGCCGCTGCTTGACCGGCGCAGTCCGGTCCGCCTCCAGGATGGCTGTGATCACCGGCAGAAGAGGCCCAAGCTTCGGCTTCTCGACCGGCTTCGAGCGCGTATAGCCCGGCGGCAGAGAGAACCGGCACATCTTGGCTATCGTCTCTCGGCTCAGCCCGAACACGCGAGCCGCCTCACGCCGAGAGTTGCCCTCGATAAACACGAACTGCCGAACGGCCGCGTAGACTTCCACGGCAAACATCCCCAGCTCCTCTCGAAAGAGAAGCTTCTCCACTGGCCGGCTTTTACGCCGCCCGCATCAGCACGACGCCGACGCTCCAGTGGATGGTTTTGTCACCGCCCTACACAGGGGAATGATCGCCGCGGAGTTTTGTTTCGCGAAGGCTCGAGTCACCGCCTCCGGCTGAGGGTCCGACACAGCCGGCGCTCAGGATCGCGGTAATCAGGATCGCGAGGAAGGCGGGCCAAGGCAGCCTCCTCACGGTGACTGCGAAGAGGGTTTTAGGGCTGCATAGATGACCTATCTTCCTCGCCGAGCGCATTCGGCGG
>CAXDNE010000547.1:0-2490 GCA_963990595.1 uncultured Methylobacterium sp. | reverse complement strand
ATCCCCGTCTCGCCCGCCCGGCCGCCCCCGTGGAGGCGTTCGGGCCCGACCTGAGAGCCCTGGCCGACGCTGTGCGGGACGCCCTCCTGGCCGCGAACGCCATCGGCCTGACGGCCCCGCATATCGGCGTGCCTGCGCGCCTCGTCGTGACCCGGATGTCGCCGGAGGAGGGCCTGCGCGTCTACGTCAACCCGACCATCCTCTGGGCGTCCGCCGACACGGCGACCCACGACGAGGGCAGCGTCAGCATGCCGGGCGTGCGGGAGCGGATCACCCGGCCGGCCCGCGTCCGGTTCGGCTACCGCGACCTCGACGGGCTGGCCCACGAGACGGAGACGGAAGGCTTCCCGGCCGCGGTCATCCAGCACGAGATCGATCAGCTCGACGGCGTCTTCTGGATCGACCGGTTGTCGCGCCTGCGGCGGGATCGGCTCCTGAAGCGGTTCGAGAAGCTGAAGGCGGCGTCGCCGCCCTGAGCGGCCTCGCGCGCCGCGGGAGGATCCGGACGCGCCGAGATCGTCTCCGTCACGGCCGGCAACGCCACCGCCGTCCCGCCCACCGGCACCCCGCCGCTGACGCCGCGCCAAGCCGCTGCTGCCGACCGCGCGCGCCGCCGCCCGCGCGGTCAACATCCTCGCCCGGGCCGATCCTCCGGCCGCGGGCAACGGGACGAGCGTCGTCGGGGTTAGCTTGTGCTCACGGGAGGGGTTTCCGCGCATGACCGTCTGGCAGCTGATCGCCCATGATCACGCCTTCCTGGCCCACCTCATCGCGGAGATCCGGTCCGCCGGCGATGTGCCGAACCGCGACCGCGAGGCCGTGCTGGGCGGTCTGATCGACGAGCTCGCCGCCCATGCCGAGGCGCTGGAGGCCAGCCTCTACGCGCCCTTGCGCGCGCTCGACCGGACGCGTCAGCTGGCCGAGGACCTGCACCGCGAGCACGCGCGTTTCATCCGGCAGCTCGACGCCCTCGCGCGACTGCGGCGGGGCGACGGCGGACGGGGGGCGCTCGACGTCGCCCTCATCGGTCAGCACGTGCGCCGCTACACGCAGGAGCTGATCCCGGCGGCCCGGGAACTCCTCTCGCCGGCGCAGGTCGATGCCGCCGCGCATGCCTTCCTCCGCGCGAAGATGCGGGCCCTGCGGGCGCGCCAGCATCGCGGATCCGGCCGGCTCACGGTCGGCCGGATCGCGCGGACCTGCGCGGTCTGCGTCGCGGCTGCCGGACTCGGCTACCTCGCCGGACGGTCGGCTTCGGCCGGGAAACGGTTTCGGGGCGGCGAGACCGGCGGGGCGGGCCCGCGGCCGGCGCCGTCGCGCCCGCGGGGGTGACGGCCGGGCCTACGGCCGATGCCCCCCGGAAGCCGGCTTTGCGCCGCTCGCGCGGGCGGCCGTTTCCGTGACAGCGCGGCACGCGCGAAGTCCCGTCCACAGGGTTTGACGTCAGGTCCCGCGGGCGGGCCTCCGCGGGCAAGGGGCGGCACGCCCCGGCAGGAGCGTGCCGCAAGGTGGCTCGCGGTCTCAACGACGAGCTGGGCCGCCTTTGGCAAAGCGCGGGCCAGCGATCGCCGTGGCAGGCTCTGGCGCGGCGCGGCGCCGTCATCCGCGTCCCGGCCGGGCCGGCATCCTGGACCGGACCGGAAGCGGGCGCCCCGCGGCCCGCATCCGCTGCATCCGCGCGGCGCACGCCGCCCCGGGGCGGGTTTCTGTCGCGGATCGGCGCTGCTATCGGCCATCGGGCCGGTCATGAGCGGCGTAGCGCCGTCGACGGGTCTGAGCAGGAAAATCCGGATATGCCGAACAGGCTGAGCCTCAACCGCACCCTGGGGGGCGCGATCGGTGTCATCGCGCTGGTATCGGTGCTCAGCAGCGCCGCGGTCCTGGTCACGCGCGACCAACTGCAGACGGCCAACGACGCCCTGAGCCACTCGACGCAGGTGATCCGCGCGCTCGACGGTTTCCGCGCCGCCATGCTCAACCAGGAGACGGGGCTGCGCGGCTATCTGATCACCGGGCGCGCGGGGAGTCTCGAGCCCTACCGGTCGGGACGGCCGGCGCTGGATGAGGCGATCGGCCGGCTGCGCGCCCTGATCGGCCAGGACGCCGAGCGGTCACACCTGCTGGCCGATGCCGTCGCGGCCGCCCGCACGTGGCAGGCCGATATCGGTGAGGCCGCCATCCGCCGTGCGGCCGACCCCGCGACGCGCCCCGATGCCGTTCACATCGAGGCCGACGGATCGGGCAAGCAGATGTTCGACACGCTGCGCGAGAAGCTCTCCGCCATCGAGGCCCTGGAGGTGCGGACGCAGGCGAGCCAGAACGCGAGCGTGACGCGGGCCCGGCGCAACGAGAGCCTCGCTCTGTGGGGCGGCACCCTGCTCACGCTCCTGATCTGCGCCGGCATCGGGATCGCCGTCAATCGCCTGATCGTCCGGCCGCTCGTGCGGCTGTCTCTTATACACATCTGACGCTGCCGAC
The DNA here is from genome assembly GCA_963990595.1 of uncultured Methylobacterium sp. GTDB lineage: Bacteria > Pseudomonadota > Alphaproteobacteria > Rhizobiales > Beijerinckiaceae > Methylobacterium. The sequence continues at coordinate 12 of CAXDNE010000547.1, read as the reverse complement.
GAAGAGGATAGT
>CAXDNE010000546.1:0-2507 GCA_963990595.1 uncultured Methylobacterium sp. | reverse complement strand
AGATTGCCTCTTGTCTCGTGGGCTCGGAGATGTGTATAAGAGACAGGTGCGGCACAGCCTGATCCTCAGGGAGATCGCCCGCCGCCGCACGACCGGCTCGGCCTGGAAGAGGGACGGCGGCTGGTCGCCCGCGGCGTTGTCGCTGCGGCGGCCTTCGAGCCATTGCCACGCGTAGAGGCAATCGGCGCCGAGGGCGATCCCGACCGGGCCGTAGGCGTTCCGCAGCGGCGGCCGCACCGTCATGACCTGTCCCGGAAACCGGACCGCGATTTCCCCCGCGATCCCGAACGCGCTGGGCTTGGCCAGCCGCGGCGGGAAGGCGAGGAGCAGATCGGCGGTCTCCATGCGCAGGGCGATCTCGGCATGGTTGCGACCGTCGCCGCCGGCATAGCGCAGCCGCTGGTCGAACCCGTCGCGTACGCGTGTCTCGATCACCGCCGTGAGGGTGCCGGCGCCCGGCAGCGACAGGACCGGGACCGGCTGTGCACGGGCCGTGCCGGACGCCAGGAGCCACGCCAGGGCGCAGAGCCGGGCAGCACGGATCGCCGCGCGCCTCACGGGGTGGTCCGCTCGGTCGTGGCGGATGTGTCGTAGGCGGAGCGCGAGGGCAGCAGAAACCGCTTCGCCTCGGAGTTTTCGGGGCGCCGCCGCTCGGCCTGCTGGTCTTGCCACAGCGTCCCGGAGGCGGGAGGGGCGAGGAGTTCCGGCTTATCGACGCCGCGATAATCCGGCAGCAGGGCGTAGCCGAAGCGCTCGTAGGGCATCGGCCCCGCGCCGGGCACGCGCCGCGCCACGAGGGGCGGTGCCTGGGTCGTCGGCTCTCGGGCATAGGTGCCCGCGGGTACGGGCTCGGCCAGGATCCGCGCCAGCCCCGGCGGCGGGTAGCGCAGCCCGCTCTCCATCGAGACCGCCAGCGGGAACTCGTTGCGCTGAACGGCGACGGGTTTCGTGTCCGCGGCGGCGGACGGGAGGTCTGGGCGCGGGATCCGGCTGGCCGGCGGGGTCTCGGCTCGACTCGCGGGCGCCGCGTGGCGTCCGGGCGCGGTCGAGGCCGTGGAAGGCGCGGGGTCGCAGGGCAACAACGATCCCGCCGGCGTCTCCCGGAACAGCAGGTCGACCACCTTCGGGAAGAGGCCGTCGTAGCGGTTCACGATCTCCAGGAAGGGGCGCTGCCGCTTCAGCCGCTGGAGCGTCAGGGCGTAGCCGAAGACGGTGCCCTCGCTCGGCATCCAGGCGACGGCCCGCTGAAACCATTCCAGGGCCGTGTCGAACTGGCAGGAATTGTAGGCGTACCACGCGAGCCCTTGGGCGCCTTCGCCGGAGGTGGTCGCGGTGACGACCTGGGCGTAGCGGGCGATGCGCGCGGGCTCGATCGCGGGCGGGCGTGGCAGCGTCAGCTTCTGCTCCAGAATGTCGATGTAGAGCAGCTCGTTGCCCACGAACCGGTCGCGCCACGCATAGGCGACCTCCTCCGCCTCGCGCTGCATGTCGAGCTGGCTCAGGGTGAGGGCGAGCCCGTGGGCGACCATGGCGTCGCCCCCCCGGGAGATCGCCTGCTTGAACCATTCGAGCGCCTCGCGGAACTGGCGGCGCTTGTAGGCGTACCAGCCGAGCAGGCTGGTCTGGCTGGGATCGCCGCTCTTGCGGGCGACGGTCTGGAAGGCCGCGAGGTCGGCCGGCGTGGGGGTCTCGGCGTTCTCCTCGTGCAGGAAGGCGGCGATCCGCGCGCGCGTGATGTCGAGGCGGATCGCGTCGAATTCGGAGGCCCCGTTCGCGCCGCGATGCCCCATCTCGATCAGGCGCTCCGCCTGCGCCATGCGCAGATGCGCCATCGCCTTCTGGATGGTGGCGAGGCGCACGCCGGAATCGGCATTGCCGTCGAGGATCGACTTGTAGAGCTCGAACGCCTCTTCGCCGGATCCGGAATCGCCGAGGGCGTCGGCGACCATCCAGATGCTCTGGACATCGAGGGGATCGAGGGCTCCGGGATCCGCCCGATAGAGATCGATGATCGCGCTGGCTTCCTTGCCGGTCAGGGCCGTGATCCGGGACCGGAACTCGGCCCGGCGGAGCTTGCGCGCCAGTTCCTCGGAGGGCTGCCACGCGGGGTCGATCGAGCGGCGGGCGGCGATCGCCGCGCGCAGATCGTCGAAGCGCCCCGCGGTGAAGAGATCCCAGAGGGGGGCCTCCTCGGGTGGGCTCGGCTGCAGGGCGTCGAGGTCCGGGGGCTCGGTCCAGCCCGGATAGAGCCGCTTGAGACGGGCGATCTCGGCCTTCATCCGCGCCGTCTGCTTCTGGGCGGCGTAGTAGCGCAGAGCGCTCTCGTCGACCATGTCGGTGGTGCGGGACGTGGCGGGGTCGGCCAGGATCGCCGGCGCGCGCGGGCCGTCGCCATAGACGATGCGGGGCTCGGGCCGCGCCGACGCGGCGGCGTCCGGGGTGGCGGGGCCGGCTCGCGGATCGCCCTGCGCCGCAGCGGGCGCGGCGGCGAGCGCCAGCACCAGCAG
>CAXDNE010000545.1:0-2553 GCA_963990595.1 uncultured Methylobacterium sp. | reverse complement strand
GGCGGTGGCGAGGACGCGCCGCTCGGGGCGACCGTGACGCTCCGGCTCAAGCCGGAGGATTCCGGGCGCACGGCGTCGGTCGACGTGCCGCTCGGGGCCCTGTTCGACGTCGGGCAGGGCACGGCGGTCTGGGCGTACGACGCCGATACGAAGACCGTGAGCCCCCGGCCGGTGTCCCTGGGGCGCATGTCCGAAGAGGGGGCCGAGGTCGTCTCCGGCCTCAACCCCGGCGACCGGATCGTATCGCTCGGCGCACACCTCCTGAAGGCCGGCCAGACGGTGCGGCAGGCCCCCTCAAGCCTGACGGGTCTCGTCCGATGAGCGGTCTCAACCTCTCCGCACTGGCGGTCCGGGAGCGTGCCGTCACGCTCTTCCTCATCATCGCGGTGACCGCCGCCGGCTTCTTCGCCTTCCAGAAACTCGGCCGCGCCGAGGATCCGGCCTTCACCGTCAAGACGATGGCGGTCTCCGCCGCGTGGCCCGGCGCGACCACCTCGGAGATCCAGCGGCAGGTCGCCGACCCGCTGGAGAAGCGCCTGCAGGAACTCGTCTACTACGATCGGGTCGAGACCACCGTCCGACCCGGGATCATGCTGATGAAGGTCTACTTCAAGGACAGCATGCCGCCGGCCAAGCTGCAGGAGCAGTTCTACCAAGCCCGCAAGAAGCTCTCCGACCAAGCGTCCGGACTGCCGCGCGGGGTCCTAGGACCGCTGTTCAACGACGAGTTCTCGGACGTCTATTTCGCGCTCTACGCGCTCCAGGCGCAGGGCCTGCCGCACCGGCATCTCGTGTTGCGCGCCGAGGACCTCCGTCAGCGGCTGCTGCGGGTGCCCGGCGTCGAGAAGATCAACATTCTCGGCGAGCAGGCCCAGAAGATCTTCGTCGAGATCTCCTACCAGCGCCTCGCGACGCTCGGCATCACCGGCCAGCAATTGCTGGCGGCGCTGGCCAACCAGAACGACGTGACGCCGGCCGGCTTCGTCGAGGCCGGCGGCCCGCGCGTGTATCTGCGCCTCGACGGCGCCATCGACGGCCTCGACGCGATCCGCAACCTTCCGGTGGCGGCGGGCGAGCGCAGCCTCAAGCTCGGCGACATTGCCGACGTGAAGCGCGGCTACGAGGACCCGAAGACCTTCGCGATCCGCAACGACGGCGAGCCGGCCCTGGTGCTCGGCCTCGTGATGAAGCCCGGCTTCAACGGTCTCACCCTCGGCGAGGCGCTGAACGCCGAGGAGGTCGCGATCCACCACGGCCTCCCGGCCGGCATCACCTTCACCAAGATCACCGACCAGGCCAAGGTCATCGACGATGCCATCCACGAGTTCATGGTGAAGTTCTTCACTGCCCCCTCGGTGGTCATCGTCGTCAGCCTCGTCGCCCTCGGCCTCCGGGTCGGCATCGTCGTGGCGCTCGCCGTGCCGCTCACCCTCGCGGCCGTGTTCGTGGTCATGATGGTCACCGGCCGCGACTTCGACCGCATCACGCTCGGCGCGCTGATCATTGCGCTGGGCCTGCTCGTCGATGACGCCATCATCGCCATCGAGATGATGGTGGTGCGCATGGAGGAGGGCGTCGACCGCGTCCAGGCCGCGACCCACGCCTGGAGCGCCACCGCGGCGCCGATGCTCACCGGCACCCTCGTCACCATCGCCGGGTTCCTGCCGGTCGGTTTCGCCGCCTCGACGGCGGGCGAGTATGCCGGCAACATCTTCTGGGTGGTCGGCTTCTCGCTGATCGTCTCGTGGATCGTGGCCGTGACCTTCACGCCCTACCTCGGCGTCAAGCTCCTGCCCAACATCAAGAAGGTGGAGGGCGGGCACGAGGCGATCTACGCCACGAAGAACTACCAGCGGCTGCGCCGCGTGGTCCGCGCCTCCGTCGATCATAAGTGGCTGGCGGCCGGCATCACCGTCGCCCTGTTCGCGGCGGCCGTCGTCGGCATGGGCAAGGTCGAGCAGCAGTTCTTCCCGAACTCGGAGCGCCCCGAACTCATCGTCGAGGTGACCCTGCCCACCGGCTCCGCCTTCACCACCACCGAGGCGAGCGTGAAGAAGGTCGAGGCGGCCGTCCGGCAACTGCCAGAGGCGCGCGAGATCACGAGCTACATCGGACAGGGGATGCCGCGCTTCGTGCTCTCCTTCGATCCGGAACTGCCCGACCCCGCCTTCGCGCAGATCGTGGTCCAGACTTCCGACGCCGCGTCTCGCGACGCGCTCCGGATCAAGCTCCGCAAGCTTGTGAGCGACGGGCTCTTTCCCGAGGCGCGGGTGCGCGTGCTCCAGATCGTCTTCGGGCCGCCGATCCGCTTCCCCGTCGCGTTCCGGGTGGTCGGACCCGACCCCGACGTAATCCGCGGCATCGCCGCAGAGGTCCGGGACGTCATGATGGCCAACCCCAACATGCGGCTGGTGCATCTCGACTGGGGCGACAGGACGCCGAGCCTGCACCTCGCCCTCGACCAGGAGCGCCTGCGCCTGATCGGCCTGACGCCCAAGGAGGCCGGCGAGCAGCTGCAGAGTTACCTCAACGGAACGCCCGCGACCCAAGTCC
>CAXDNE010000544.1:0-2556 GCA_963990595.1 uncultured Methylobacterium sp. | reverse complement strand
GGCCTCGGCAGGACACCGGGGTCAGGGCTGGGCGGGCTGACACGGAGCGGTGGAAGCGCCCTTCCCCTTCTGGGGCTTCAGGGAGACGATGAGCTGCACGTTCGGCACGTCGCCGACCTGCCGGGTCAGGTGCCCGACATGCTTCTCCGGCCCCTGCGGCGTCGATCCCATGTCGGCGTTGAACTCGACCTCGCCCGGGCCCTGCTCCAGCACGGTGCCGTCCGTCGCTTCCACCGACCAGCGGCCCGACAGGGTGATCACCCATTGCGGACCGGGTGCCGTGTGCCACGTGCCGACATAGCCGACGGGCAGAACAGCGTATTTGACCGACGTGACCTCACCCGGCGGAAAGCCGACATATTGCGGCGCCGCCGGCGGCGCATAGCTCTTGAAGATGAAGTTCTTCAGGTCGCAGTACTGGACGTGGCTGTGCCCCTTGTCGTCCGCGTAGAGCACGCCGTACCGGAGGGCAGGCGGATCGGCCGAGGCGAGGCCGGCCGGGCCGGAGGGCGCCGGCTCGATGGTCATCAGCGGCTCGCTCGCCTTGCCGTCGGCCGCCCGGGCACCCGCACCGCACGCGATCGACGCCAGCAGCAGCGTCGCGGCGCAACCTGCGTTCTTGAACTGCCTCATGATCTCGACATCCCCAAAGCATCGGGTGCGACAGAAGCACCGCACGCGACATAGCCGCCGCGCGCGATCACGGCCAAATGAGACCGCGAGCTTCTGAAGCATAATCGCCGCGATCCGACTCGAAATATTGTCCCTCTACAGAGCGCTTTTGCGCGCAATTCGAGTGAAATCGGTATCTCTGGAGAGTGAAGTGGGACCGTTTCCGGACGGATGCCGCGCCGGCGGTTCCCGGCGATTCATCGCGTTTGTCCACAGGCCTCTGGTCCCAAAACGCCGTCGTGGCGCGTCTCGGGCTCGTCGATCAGGCGTCCTAGAGCCGCGGCCCCGTCCGCGTGGCCGGTGCCGGTCTCGGCCAGGATCCAGGCGGCCGTGTCGGCATCGGCGCCGGCGACGGGCAGGTGCAGGATGACCGGCGTATCGTAGGGATGGCGGGCCTTCAGGGCGGCCGAGAGGGCGTCGGCGAGACCTTCGCGGGTCTTGAGCAGCGCCGCCACCTCTGCGCCGTGCTCCACCGCGCCCTTCCAGCTGTAGACCGAGCGCATGCCCGGCAACACGTTGATGCAGGCGATCAGCCGCTCACGGACCAGCGCCTCGCCGATGTTGAGCGCCGAGGCGGCGTCGGGAAAGGTGGTGTAGACGAGGAGCGGACGCTCCATGCTATGCCTCCGGATGCGCATGCGTCCGGAGAATGAGGCGCATGCAGGGCATGAACGTCAACCGGGCGGTTCGCTCATGAGACTGGAGCCGTGACGTGAACCCCGACGCGACACCGACATCTCCGCCCGGCGGCGCCTGAGCCATGGCGCACTTCAAGAAGATCGCCTTCGTGGCGAGCCCCACCGGCCACGCCCGCGAGGCCGCCGCCGCCCTGATGCGGCGCTACGATCATGTCCCGCCCGAGGAGGCGGATGTGGTCGTGGCGCTCGGCGGCGACGGGCTGATGCTCCAGGTGCTGCACCGGTTCATGGACAATCCGAAGCCGATCTACGGGATGAACCGGGGCACGGTCGGATTCCTGATGAACGAGTTCCGGGACGACGACCTCCTGGAGCATCTGGAGAAGGCCCATCGCAGCGTCATCCACCCGCTGGTGATGGACGTGCTCGACACCGAGGGCCGCTCCCACCGGGCGCGGGCGATCAACGAGGTCTACCTCCTGCGCCAGACCCACCAGACGGCCAAGCTCAAGATCGCCGTGGACGGGAACGTGCGCCTGGATCTCCTGATCGCCGACGGCGTGCTGGTCGCCACGGCGGCCGGCTCGACGGCCTACAACCTGTCGGTCGGCGGTCCGATCCTGCCCCTCGACGCGAAGCTGCTGGCGCTCACGCCGATCTCCGCCTTCCGCCCCCGGCGCTGGCGCGGCGCGCTCCTGCCGGATTACGCCCGGATCCGGATCGACGTCCTCGACGCACCCCACCGGCCGGTGGCGGCGGTGGCCGACCATACCGAGTTCCGCCGGGTCTGCACGGTCGAGACCTCCCTCGACCGCGCCACCGAGCTCGTGCTGCTGCACGATCCCGGCCACAGCCTCGACGAACGCATCCTGCGCGAACAATTCGGATGAGCGTGGTGATCAGACCGGCCCGCACGGCCGATCACGCGGCGATCACCCGCATCATCGTGCCGACCATCCGGGCGGGGGAAACCTACGCGCTCGACCGCGACCTCGGCGCGGCGGACGCCCTCGCCTACTGGACGGGCGCGGACCGCGAGACCTTCGTGGCCGAGGTGGACGGGACGGTGCTGGGCACCTCCTACCTGCGCGCCAACCAAGCGGGCGGGGGCGCCCATGTCGCCAATTGCGGCTTCATGACCGACACGGCCGCGTCGGGCCGCGGGATCGGCCGGGCCATGGCCGCGCACGCCCTCGACCGGGCGCGGGCGCGCGGCTTCGCGGCGATGCAGTTCAACTTCGTGGTG
>CAXDNE010000543.1:0-2564 GCA_963990595.1 uncultured Methylobacterium sp. | reverse complement strand
TACACTATCCTCTTCGTCGGCAGCGTCAGATGTGTATAAGAGACAGTCTACGCTGCGGCCCGCATGCCGACCCACGATGAGCTCCCGTGCCAGCGCCACCTGTTCGAGGTGCCGGCCCATGTCAGCTACCTCGACGCGGCGGCGTGGTCGCCGCTGCCGCGGAGCGTCCGCGCGGCCGGTGAGGCCGGTATCCTGGCCAAGAGCCGCCCCTGGGACCATCCCCGTGAGGCGATCCCCGCCTGGGCGGAGCGCGCCCGTGCCGCGGCCGCCGGGCTGATCGGGGCGGCCACCGACGACATCGCGATCGTCGGCTCGATCAGCCATGCCATGGCGGTCGCCGCGCGCAATATCGGTCCCGTGTCGCGCGGCCGCCTGCTGCGCGTGGCCGACGAGTTCCCCTCCCTGCGCTTCGCCTTCGACGGTCTGGCCGCCGCGCGCGGCCTCATCGTGGAGGAGGTCGCGCGGCCCCGGGACGGCGACTGGACCGCGGCCCTGCTGGCCGCCATCGAGCGTCCGGACGCCGCGCCGCTCGCGCTCGCCACCCTGACCCCGCTGCACTGGACCGACGGCAGCCTGATCGATCTCGACCGCTTGGCGCCGGCGGTCCGCGGGGCGGGGGCCGCCCTCGTGATCGACGCGACCCAGGCGGTGTGCGCCGTCCCGGTGGACGTGACCCGGTGGCGACCCGACTTCCTGGCTTTCCCGACCTACAAATGGGCGCTTGGGCCTTACGGCCTCGCCTTCCTGTACGCCGCGCCGCACCGGCAGCAGGGAACGGCCATCGAGGAGAATCTCGGGAATCGCCCACCGGCCGCCGGGGCGCGCCGCTACGACCGGGGCGAGCTGAACGACCCGGTCGCCCTCGCCATGGCGGCGACCGGATTGGAGCTGATCGCCGGTTGGGGCGTGCCGGCCGTGGCGGCCCGGCTGCGCCGGCTGACCGACAGGCTCGCGGAGGCAACCGCCGCTCTGGGCTTCACTGCCGCGCCCCGTCACCTGCGCGCGCCGCACATCCTCGGGTTGCGGTCGCCAGGCGGACGTCCCGCCGATCTCCTGGAACGCTTGCGCGGCGACGCCGTCTTCGCGAGCGAGCGCTCGGGAGCGCTGCGCCTCAGTCCGCATGTCTGGGTGAACGAGGACGACCTCGCGCGCTGCGTCGCCGCACTCCGGGCAGCGTCCGGCGCGCGACGCTGAGACGGCACGGAAACCGATTGCCGTTGAGTGTGGGCATTCCGGGGGAATGCGGATGCCGCGCCGGTCATCGCGCCGAGGTCCCGGAGCGGACGCGCATCTCCGCCACGCCCGAACAGAGGCCGCCAGCACCCGCATGCCGAGACCGAGTCCGCGCCCCGGTGAGATCCTCCGCGCGACGGATGCGGGCCGCTCCCTGCGCGCCCGGCTGAGCGGCGCGCTCCGGGCGGCCCTGTCGGGAGAATTCGCCGTGATCCTCTCCGGCGAGCTGATCCAGAGCCTGTTCCACTTCGTCCTAAACATCCTGCTCGTGCGCGAACTCGACGCGCATGATTACGGGCTGTTCGCGATCGTGTTCACGGCGGGCGCCGTCGGGATCACCTACATCCGCGCGCTGGTGGCGGTCCCGGCGACGCTCCACCTCGCCCGGAGCCGCGGCCGGCCGGCGGCTCTGGGCTACGACGTGATGTTCGGCACCGGTGCGCTGCTGGTCTCCGGCACGATGGGGATCTGCGTCGGGATCGCGCTCGTGCCGGTGCGCGGGGTCGGTGCTCTGGCGGCCGGAGCCTTCGTCGCCTTCTACGCCTTCCGCAGCTACCTGCGGATCGTGCTCCTCGCCCGCGGCCGCCCGCGAATCGCCGGCCTGAGCGACCTCGTCTATGCGGCGAGCGGGGCCCTGTTGGTGGTTCTCGGTCTCGCCGGCGCGGGTACCGCGCTTCTCGACCACGCCTTCGCGGCGATCGCTCTCGCGCATGCGGCCGCCATCGCGGTGGCTCTCGGGGCGCTGCGCGAGCGGCTCCGGATCTCGCTCCATGCGCGAGCCCGGGCGCGCTACCGGGCGATCTGGCGGACGCTGGCATGGTCACTCGCGGGGGTCACCAGCCTCACCGTGCAGGGACAGGGCCTGACGCTGCTCTTCGCCCTTCTCGCGGGTCCCGCCGCCTACGCGCCGATCGCCGCGACGCTGGTGCTCTACGCGCCCCTGCGCATCCCCACGAGCGCGCTGATGAACATGGTCCTGCCGGACATCACCCGGCTGCTGGCGGGCGGCGAGGTCGAGGCCGCCCGGCGGATCGTCGTGCGCCATGCGGTGCTGCTGGGCTGCGCCTGCCTCGCCTACGGGGCCGCGATGGCGGCCCTCCTGCCGCTGATCGAGCAGGTCCTGTTCAAGGGGCGCTTCGCGGGCGAGCCGCTCGGATGGATCGGGCTCGGCGTCTGGGCGGTGGTCACGGTCTCGCTGCTCTACGCGCTGCCGCGCGCCTATCTGGAGGCCTCGGCGGCCTTCCGGACCATCACGGCAGGGGCGGTTGCGAGCGCCGCGCTCGGCTTCGCCCTCATGGTGCCGGCCCTGCTGCTCCTGCCGGCGGCCACCG
>CAXDNE010000542.1:0-2567 GCA_963990595.1 uncultured Methylobacterium sp. | reverse complement strand
CTATCCTCTTCGTCGGCAGCGTCAGATGTGTATAAGAGACAGCATCCGCACCTGCCCGCCGCGGCCGGCGGGATTGTCGTTCAGCTCGATCCCGCCGCCGTGCTCCTCAAGCACCTTGCTGACGATGGCAAGCCCCAGCCCGGTGCCGCCCTCGCGGGTGGTCATGTAGGGCTCGAGCAGCCGCTGGCGGCCCTCGGCGGGGAAGCCCTTGCCGTTGTCGGTGACGGCGATCACCGCGAACCCGTCCTCGACGGCGAGGCTCAGACCGATCTTGCCCTTGCCGAGCTCGGCCTCGGGCACCTCGGCCACCGCCTCGACGGCGTTCTTGAGGATGTTGGTGATCACCTGGCTGAGCAGCCTGATGTCGAAGGCCGCCACGATCTTTTCGGACCCGCCGGCCCCGTCCTGTCCCGTGCTCGTTTGGGCCGAGAACGCGAAGTCGATGTCCGGATGCGCCACGCGCATCATGAACAGGTTCTGCTTGGCGATCTCGGTGAGGTCGTTCGGCGCGATGGCGGGCTTGGGCATCCGCGCGAAGGCCGAGAACTCGTCGACCATGCGCTTGATCTCATCGACCTGGCGCACGATCGTGGCGGTGCACTGGTCGAACACCTCCTTGTCGGCGGTGATCACCTTCCCGTACTTGCGCCGGATCCGCTCGGCGGAGAGCTGGATCGGGGTCAGGGGGTTCTTGATCTCGTGGGCGATGCGGCGGGCGACGTCCCCCCAGGCGGAGCTGCGCTGCGCCTGGACGAGGTCGGTGATGTCGTCGAGCGTCACCACCGAGCCCCGGGACGTGCCCTGCGCCTGCTCGCTCGTCACCCGCACCGTGACGGTCCGCTCGCCCCGGGACCGGGTGAGCTGGATCTGCTGCTGCTGCAGGCTGCGCTGCCGGGCCTCGCTCTCGGCGAGCACGGGCGCGAGTTCGGGCACCGCGCGGCCGAGCGGCTGGCCGATCAGGGCGTCGCTGGGCAGATCGAGCATCCGCTCGGCGGCCGGGTTGGCGATGGTGACGAAGCCCGCCGCGTCGAGGCCGATCACCCCGGGCGAGACCCCCGACAGCACGGCCTCCGTGAACCGGCGGCGGGTGTCGATCAGGTCGCTCGCCGCGATCAGACCCGCATGCTGGCGGCGCAGCTCCTGGGTCATCTTGTTGAAGCTCTCACCGAGATGGGCGAGGTCGCCGCTGGTCTTCTTGGTCGGGACCTGGGCGTAGAAATTGCCCGACGCCACTTGGTCGGCGGCGTTGATCAGCCGGCGGATCGGCGCCACGAACCGGTTGGCGAAGTTCATCCCGAACCACACCGCCGACAGGAGCGCGATCAGGGCGATCAGCAGGAACACCGACGCGAAGGTGATCTGGATCGAGCGGCGCAGGGAATCGTAGGTGAGGTACTCGGCCGCCGCCGCCCGGGACACGCCGGGGAAGTCGATGGCGAGCTGGCTCACCTCCCGCTGCACCATCAGCACGGCGTCGTCGTAGGCCGGCATGCGCAGCAGCGCGGCGAAGACCCGGCCCTCCGTGGGGAGCAGGCAGATCGGGTCGGCCGAATTGGCCGCATCCTCGAAGGCCGCCGCCGAGGGCAGGCGGTTCGTCTTCAGGACGTCGATCTTGGCCCGGGCCACCACCTCGGTGGGGCCGCGCATGATCTGCGCCACCGGCAGGCCGAGATTGGTCGCCCGGGTGGTCAGGAAGGTCTGGAACCAGTCCCGGTTCACGTCGAAATTCGGCCGCGCCCGGGTGAGGTCGTCGGCGAGGATGCGGATCTCGCGGGCGAGGCTCTGGCACTGGTTCTCCTGGTAGGCGTCGGCCACCTCCACGGATTTCAGCACCACGTCGCGGACCCGGTCGGTGAAGCCGAGCGACAGGCCCCGGTCGATGGTCACGGACGCCACCACGGCGAGCAGGATCGTGGGCAGGATCGCGATCAGCGAGAACAGGCCGACGATCCGGGTGTGCAGCCGCGCCACCGCGGCGTTGGCCTTCCGGGCGTGCAGGAAGACCCGCGCCTCCCAGGCGATGATGAAGGCGAGGCTGAGCACCAGGGCGGCGTTGATGGCGAGCAGCGTCACGCCGTAGGCCGGCGTCGGCGTCACCCGGATCACCCCGGCCAGGATCAGGAAGGTCGCCAGCGCCGAGATCAGGGCGGTCACGACCACGACCGCGCCGATCCAACCCGGCCCGCGCGGCCCGGGCCGCAGGGACTCCGCCAGCGGGGCGGCGGGGGCTTGGCTCGCGTCCCGGCCCGCATCCTGGCCGGCGGGGTCGCCGGAGTCCCGGGCGCCGTCGTGGCCCGCGTGCTGGCCCTCCCCTTCGGCCGCCCTTTCGGGAGCCGGCAGGGGGCCTTCCTCTGTCCGTGAGCGTCTCAGGAACGGCATGACTGGTGCAGGGCCACAACAGTGTGGCGGAATTAATACGAATCCAGGCCGTCCGGCGGCGGAGCAACGGCGCGATCCACCGCATGCGCCCGGCCTTGACCCGGCCACGACCCGCCCGTAACCCCGCCCGTGGAGGCGCTGTCTCTTATACACATCTCCGAGCCCACGAGACAAGAGGCACTCGCGTA
>CAXDNE010000541.1:0-2573 GCA_963990595.1 uncultured Methylobacterium sp. | reverse complement strand
GATTGCCTCTTGTCTCGTGGGCTCGGAGATGTGTATAAGAGACAGCAGTAAAAACTTACCTGTCCAGATCCCGGAGGATCGATCTTCGCTGGTCGCTCGGAGGCTTCATACTGAGCTGCGAACGTAAACATGCGGATGTAAAAGCAGAAATAACCGAAGGTTTCGTGTCTATCGGTCAGGTTTGCTAGACTTTCGGTGCGGCGCGCCGTATCTGACCGCGCGTTTGTCGCCGTCAGAGCGAGTCGCGCCGTGTCATTGATACGTAATACTAGAATTTTTGTAAAAGTCCTGATCCCGATCCTGTTGATCGCCGCGGTGGCGGGCGGTCTGGTCGCGTATGCGCGATCAAGTCTCGCGGGCTTGTCAGCCCAGACGTGCCGTGTCGTCGATGTCGAGGCGCGGCGGTTGAATCTGGTTCTGAGGATCCGGATCGATATCGGCGAGATGTCCCTGCTCGCGCGCAACCTTGTCATCGAGACTCAGCTCGCGAAGATGGAGGAGTACAAGGCACGCTTCGATCGGGCCAGAGAGCACGCGGAGGACCTGCTGCGGCACTTGACGGCTCTGCCGAGCAATGACGGGCAACGCCGGGCGAACGAACAGCTTCAGCAGAAATTCGCGACCTACCTGGCCCTGCTGGAGCGCGGCTCCCGCCACGCCCTCAAGAACGACAACGACGTGGCGCGCGATCTGCTGCTCGTCGATGCGGTTCCGCTGCGGGCCGAGCTGGGCAAGCTGGTGCGGGCGCAGGTGGATGTCCTCGACGCGGAGCTTCAGAGCGTGCGCGACCAAACCCAGCGCGAGGCCGAGGACGCCGTCAACGCGCTGATCGCGGCCGCCTGTCTCGGGCTCCTGTCCGCCGTCGGCATCGCCGCACTCATCGTCGTGCTCGGCGTCACCGGCCCGCTGCGGGCGTTGGTCGGCATCCTCGAGCGCATGGCGCGGGGCGATGTCGACCTCGCGATCCCGCAAGCCGCCCGCGGCGACGAGATCGGAGCGGTCGGCCGGGCCGTCGAGGGGATCAAGCAGATGGTCGCCCGCAAGGCTGCCGAGGAAGTCGCGGCGCGGGAACGGGCCGAGGCGACGATCGAGGTCGAGCGCAAGCGCGCCATGCTCGCCCTCGCGGATGCGTTCGAGCAGACGGTCGGCGGGATCGTGGGCGTGGTCTCGGCCGCCGCGACGGAGCTGCAGGCGACCGCCGGGGTCCTGACCAGCACGGCGACGGAATCGGCCACGCAGTCGACGGCGGTCGCGGCCGCCGCGGGGCAGGCCGCCGCCAATGTCCAGACGGTCGCGGCCGCCGCCGAGGAACTCGGCTCGTCCATCCAGGAGATCGGGCGGCAGGTCACCAATTCGGCGCAGATGGCCCGGGGCGCGGTGGACGAGGCCGGCGAGACGACGCAGCTCGTGGAAGCCCTGAATCAGACCTCGAACCGAATCGGCGAGATGGTGGGTCTGATCGCCAGCATCGCCAGCCAGACCAACCTCCTGGCGCTGAACGCCACGATCGAATCGGCCCGGGCCGGCGAGGCCGGGCGCGGCTTCGCGGTGGTGGCCGCCGAGGTGAAGGAGCTCGCCGGCCAGACCGCCAAGGTCACCGAGGCGATCGCCGAGCAGATCGCCGAGATCCAGGTGGCGACCGGAAAGGCCGTCGCGGCGATCGGCGCGATCGCGGCGCGGATCGGCGAGATCAACGGCGCGACCACGACGATCGCGGCCGCCGTGGAGCAGCAGGGCGCGGCGACCGGCGAGATCGTGCGCAACGTCACGCAGGCCTCGACGGGCACCGAGGTGGTGACGAGCAATATCGCGGCGGTCGCCGAGGTCTCCGGACAGACGGGGGTGGCCGCAACCCAGGTCTTCGGTGCGGCCACGGAGCTGTCGAGCCAGTCCGACCGCCTCAAGACCGAGATGCTCCGGTTCCTCGACAGCGTTCGGGCCGCCTGACTTGGCGGCCCCGTCCGGGACGCAAGAGGCCGCCGACCGGCCGTGCCCGGTCGGCGGCCTCGGGGCCGGCGCCGGTCAGCCCTTGAGCGCGACCGTGAAGTCCGCTTCGGTCTTCGTCCGGATCTCGTCCTCGGTGACGCCGTCGGCGAGCTCGATGAGCTTCATGCCGCCGTCGCCCTTCTTGTCGATCTCGAACACGCCGAGATCGGTGATCACGAGGTCGACCACCCGCGTGCCGGTGAGCGGCAGGTCGCAGGCCTTGAGCAGCTTCGGGCTCTCGGTACCGTCCTTGTTCCTAGCGACGTGCTCCATCACCACGACCACGCGCTTCACGCCCGCCACCAGGTCCATGGCGCCGCCCATCCCCTTCACCATCTTGCCGGGGATCATCCAGTTGGCGAGGTCGCCGTTGCCGGCGACCTGCATGGCGCCGAGGATCGACAGGTTGATGTGCCCGCCGCGGATCATCCCGAAGGAATCGGCGGAGGAGAAGTAGCTCGTCGTCGGCAGCGCGGTGATCGTCTGCTTGCCGGCATTGATCAGATCCGGGTCCTCCTCGCCCTCGTACGGGCAGGGGCCCATGCCGAGCATGCCGTTCTCCGACTGGAGCTGCACCGACATGCCCT
>CAXDNE010000540.1:0-2573 GCA_963990595.1 uncultured Methylobacterium sp. | reverse complement strand
ACACTATCCTCTTCGTCGGCAGCGTCAGATGTGTATAAGAGACAGGGGAAGCCCCGCGGCAGCGGCTCGGGCGACTCGACCGCCAGGTCGGCGCCGGTCCGGACCGCCAGCAGCCGGAGCATCCGGCGCAGATTGTCCGGCCCGCCGGCGCGGAAATAGCCGTCGAGCCGCTCGGCGAGGTCGGGGTCGGTGGAGAAGGCCGCGAGGCGCGGGTCGGGCCGGTCGTCGCCCGGCAGCACCGCCAGTACGACCCCGTGCGCCCGTGCCGCCTCGGCGCAGCGCTCGACGCCGTAGCGCCAGTAATCGAGGCCGCCGAGGCAGCGGATGACCACGAGCTTCGCGCGCGCCACCACGCGCTCGACGTAGAGGTCCACCGACAGCGGGTGCCGCAGCTTGGCGAGCTTGGCGAGGCGCAGGCTCGGCAGGCCGGGCTCGGCGGCGTGCGCCTGGCCGATCCCCGCGAGGTCGCTGTCGGTGAAGGACAGGATAACGAGATCGCCGGGCTCCTGCCCGAGATCCACCGCCGTTTCGCCCTCGTCGAGGGAGACGGCATCGATGCGCACGAGATGCATCGCGACGGCCCCTAGATGGCTGCCGGACGGGCGCGCGCGACCGGCGTCATCCCGCGAGCGCCGCGGCCACCGCGTCCCGGTCGAAGCCCTTCAGGCCGATCACCACCAGCGTCCCGTCCCGGGGCTCGGCCGCTCGCCAGGGCCGATCGAAATGGTGGGCGACGCGCCGCCCGACGCCCTGCACGACGAGGCGCATCGGCTTGCCCTCGACCTCCGCGAACCCCTTGATCCGCAGGACGCCCGCGGCCTCGGCTGCCTTCTCGACGCGGGCCGCGAGATCCCCGGCCGTCACCGCCGGGCGGATCGGCAGCGCGACGGTCTCGAAATCGTCGTGGTCGTGATCCTCGCCCTCGCCGTGATGCGAGGGCCGCGACGCCAGATCGTCCTCGGCCGCCGCGCCGAGGCCCAGCAGCACCAGCGGGTCGATCACGCCGTTCTCGGTCTCCACCACCTTCACGGCGCGGGGCAGGTGCCCCTCGACCTCGCTGCGGACCCGGGCACGCGTTTCGGCATCGATCAGGTCGGCCTTGTTGAGCACCACGAGGTCGGCGCAGAGGAGCTGGTCCTCGAACACCTCCTCCAGCGGGTTGTCGTGGTCGACCGACTGGTCCGCCGCGCGCTGTGCCGCCAGGGCCTCCGGATCCTCCGCGAACGCGCCCGCGGCCACCGCCGGACCGTCGACCACCGCGACGACGCCGTCGACGGTCACCCGCGAGCGGATCGCCGGCCACTGGAATGCCTGGACCAGGGGCTTCGGCAGGGCGAGGCCGGAGGTCTCGATCAGGATGTGCTCGGGCGGCTCGGCCCGGGCCAGGAGCGTCTCCAGCGCCGGCACGAAATCGTCCGCGACGGTGCAGCAGATGCAGCCGTTCGGCAGCTCCACGATGGAATCCTCCGTGCAGCCCTCGACTCCGCAGGCGGCCAGGAAGGACTTGTCGAAGCCGACATCGCCGAACTCGTTGACCAGGATGGCGAGGCGCCGGCCCTTGGCGTTCTCGACCACGTGGCGGACGAGCGTCGTCTTGCCGGCGCCCAGGAAGCCCGTGACGATGGTGCAGGGGATCTTGTTCACGAGGGTCATTCCGCGGCCTCCAGGGTGCCGGCGGGGAGCGGGCGGGGTTCAGGGAAAGGGGGAATCCGGGCGATCACGCCCTTGCGGAACGCCTCCGGACGCTCGCGCCAGGGCACGATGCCGTCCGGGGTCGCCGCGTAGGAGGCGAGGCCGGCCAGGATGGTCTCGGCGGAGGCCGCCGGGTCCATGTCGCCGTACACGTAGGTCCAGCGGTCCGCCGAAGCGACCGCCACCGTGCACGGCCGCTTGCACACGGACAGGCACTCCACCGGTTCGATCCGCGGCTGCGATGCGCCGCCGGCCCGGTCCCGCAGGGCTTCGAGCAGCCGGGCGCCGGCGCGCGGGCCGTCCGGGTCGTCGCCCTCCCGGCGACAGGTGGTGCAGACATACAGGACGGTGTCAGGCACGGGCCGTCCCCGCCGCTGTCCCGCGGCCGAAGGCCTGCCAGGCCCAGCCGAGGCCGAGCCCGATCAGCATCCAGAACACGAAGCTGATCGCCAGGGAGCGGGCCGCGAACTGGGCGGCGAGCGCCGCCGGCAGCTCGGAGGCGCCTTCCGGCGCCTGCGGCGCGCCGGCGATGTGGGGCGCCACGATGAGGACGAGGCCGCCCATGATGGCGATCAGCGAGCGCCGGATCCCGATCAGGTAGAGGCCCATGCCGGTGGCGGCCGCGGTCATGACCCACCAGACCTGACGGGCGGCCAGCGGTGCCGCCTCGCTGCCCGGCAGTTCCGGCGGAAGGCCGAGTCCCGGGGCCAGGGCGAGGCTGGCGAAGCCGGCCACCGCGAAGGCGAGGCCGAGCTGCGGCGTCGGCTCGCGCCCGCAGGCGAGCATCACGGCGCCGAGGAGCAGCGCGTATCCGACGCCGCCGACCAGGGTCGCCCTGTCTCTTATACACATCTGACGCTGCCGACGAAGAGGATAGTGTA
>CAXDNE010000539.1:0-2595 GCA_963990595.1 uncultured Methylobacterium sp. | reverse complement strand
ATTGCCTCTTGTCTCGTGGGCTCGGAGATGTGTATAAGAGACAGTACGTGGATCGCTCGAATGCGACCGATCCGGCCGTCGGGCCGGCTCCGCCGATCAACCCGCCGGCTGGCCGCCTTGCGCCTCGCGCCGCGCGAGCCTGACACCCGGTTCACCTTCGGCCGCCCACGAGAACACCACCCCATGCGCCTCCAGAACGCGGCGCACGGCGGCGACACTGCTCGCCCGCATCCCGCCACTGCGCGCCCCGTCCTCCAACCGCGCGATCGTCGCCGCAGACAACCCGCTCGCGCTCGCAAGTCGCTCCGCGCTCCAGTCCAGAAGAGCGCGCGCCGCGCGAACCTGCCCAGCCGTGATCCGCTCCGCTGCTCCTGCCCGACCGGGCTCGTCCGCCTGGAAACGCTTGCTGCTCGCAATGCTCAGGCAGACGCCCACCCATTCACGGATCGTGCCGTTCTGGTTGAAGACTGCTGCTCCCCGCGCGTTGAACCAGCGGTAGTTTCCATCCACGCACAACACTCGGTAGTCGGTGTCGTACAGGCCCTGGTGGAGCACCGCCGAGCGCCAGGCCTCACGCGTGCGCGCACGGTCGTCGGGATGGATCGCGGTCAACCAGCCGTAGCCTGTCATCTCGGCCGAGGTCTGGCCTGTCAGCGTCATCCAGTCTGAGCCGACGCGGGTCGCCCCGTCCGGGCTCGCCGACCAGACCACCACCGCGATGGCCCGCACCAGGGCTTGATAGCGATCGTGTCCGATCTGCGCCATGTGACGGGCCTCCTGCCGGGTGGTCACGTCGCTGACCACGCCGACGACCCGCAAGGGACGTCCGGTCTGGTCAAGGACGACCTCCGCCTTATTGCGCACCCAGCGCACGGCCCCGTCCGGGCGTATGATGCGGTACTCGGCGTCGATCGGCTGACCGCCGTGGAGGGTGGCGGACCAGTCTCCGAGCGTGGTCTGATCGTCGGGGTGCATCAGCCCGACGAGGCGCTGAAGGGTCAGCGCGGCGTCGAGCGGCAGACCGAGAACGCGCCGCAGGCCCGCTGTGGCCGACACGCTGTTTCCGGAGAGATCGGCCGACCAGAAGCCAATACTGCCCTGGTCCTCGACGAGCCTCAGGAAGTGTGCGGACGACAGGCCCCGATCTCTCAAGGACAGATGCGCCGCCTCGGCCGTGCCGGGAGCGCTGGCCGCAACGGGAACGTGCTCGTCCATCAAACCTTCGCCTAAAGTACAATAGACAGAGCCATAGAGCTGTATTGCGGGATTTTCCCGCAATCGGATGCGCGAAATGCAGATTCCGAAGCGCGATTTTGAGGTTTTCTCCATTTTCGTCAACTGACAGGTGGCGTCTCGGAGACTTTCCTCAAAGGGCCGGCAAGGCCCGCCGGCGAGAATGGCGCAGTTCCCTCGACTTCGGACCGCGCCATGTTCCCGTCGTCTCCCGTCCGCCACCTCGCGAGCGCCACCAGCCTCGTTCCGCGTCTGCAACATGGTGGCCTTCGTGCGAAGCTGATCGGTCTCCTCCTCGCGTTCGGTTTGCTGCCCGCCGCGGTGATCTGCGCCACCCTCGTCTATGAGGCTGGGAGCATCCGCGGCCTGCTCATGCAGCGCTTGGCCGAGAACGCCGTCACCCTCAACGACCTCATCGACCGCAACCTGTTCGAGCGCTACGGCGACGTGCAGGCGTTCGGCCTCAACGTCGCCGCGCACACGCCCGCCAATTGGCGGCGGCCGACACCCGGCAACCCGCTCGTCCGGGTCATGAACGACTATGTGGCCGCCTACGGCGTCTACAAGCTCAGCGTGCTGGTCTCGCCCGCAGGCGAGGTTCTCGCGGTCAACAGCGCCGACGCCAAGGGCAGGACACTCGATACCGGCTGGATCTACGGCCGCTCCTTCGCGTCCGAGCCCTGGCTGGCGAAAGCCCTCAAGGGCGAGTTCGTGACCGGGCCGAACGGGTTCACGGGCACGGTCGTCGAGCAGCCCGCCATCGCTCCGATCGTCGCCAAGGTCTACGGCGAGGACGGCTACAGCCTCGTGTTCGCCGCGCCCGTTCGCGGCCAGGACGGCTCACTCATCGGCGTCTGGGCGAACTACGCCGCCTTCGACCTCGTGGAGCAGATCGTCGCCGATGCGCACAAGCGGCTCGTGGCGGACGGCATGGCGACGGCCGAGATCACGGTGCTCGACCCGACCGGCACGGTCCTGATCGACTACGATCCTGCCCTTCAGGGGGCCGGCTCCCATCGCCGGAACTTCGACGTGATCGGCAAGCTCAATCTCGTCGCGGGCGGCTTCGGCCCGGCGGAGGCGGCGCTGCGCGGCGAGCGCGGTGCGATGCTGGCGGTTCATGCGCGCAAGAACGTCGAGCAGGCCAGCGGCTATGCGCGGAGTGTGGGGGCCTACGATTTCCCGGGTCTCGGCTGGTCGGTTCTCGTGCGCGCGCCGACCGGCGAGGCGTTCACGCAACTCGACAAGATCGCGCTCCAGATCGGCATCGTCCTCGCGGCAGCGCTCGTCGTGATCCTCGCTGGGGGCTGGCTCGTCGGCAGCGGCTTGGCGAAGCCGTTGCGCGCCCTGACGGGCGCGATG
>CAXDNE010000538.1:0-2597 GCA_963990595.1 uncultured Methylobacterium sp. | reverse complement strand
CTCAACAGAGCCAAGCGACACCTCGAGGCCGAGGCGGCGCAGCGCTGTTAGCGCGCGTCTCGGTGCTCGCGCGCCGGAACATCCGGTGTCGGAGCGCCCGTCCCGCGGACACGCAGAGGCGCCGTCCCGTAGGCGGACGGCGCTGAGACGATTCTGCGTGTCACGGACGCCGTTCTGAACGGGTGCCGACGCGTGACGACGCGCTAGCGATACAGGCTCAGCTCTGGCCGGGGATCGGGGATGAACCCGTCGCGGTTGGGCATCTGCACCTTCGGCAGGCTCGTCGCGTCCAGCGTCTCGTCGGGCGCGATGACGTGGCCTTCCGACAGAATATAAGCGACGACCGCATAGACCTGGTCGTCGGTCAGCGAGCCCGGCGCATTGAACGGCATCGCCCGCTTGACGTAATCGAACAGCGTCGTCGCGTACGGCCAGTAGCTCTCGGTCGTCTTGATCGGATTGTCCGAGGCGAGACTCCCCCGGCCCCCGATCAGCCGGTCGGCACCGATTCCCGGCGCCATGTTGCCCTGGAGCTTCTCGCCGTGACAGGCGGCGCATCGTTCCTGGAACACCGCGGCGCCGTCGCGGGCGGTGCCGTGCCCCGGAGGCAATCCCTGCCCGCTCGGCGGGATCGCGAAATACGCCCCGAGTTCGGCCTCGGTGACCGGCTTGCCGACGCCGAGCCGGGTATCGGCCGCCGTCTGGGATGCCGCGGGGGTCGCGAGCAGCGCGAGGAGGACGGTGGCGGTCGTTGCCTTGAGGATGCGCACGCGCTCACGCATGGACATTGCTCACCTCCCCGGTGCTCGCGACGGCCCAGCTTTGGATCGCGTTCAGGTGGTAGATCGACGCCGACGGGCCGTGGTCGCCACGGATGGCGAGCAGCTGCTGGCGCGTCGGCTGGACGTAGCCGGTCTCGTCCACGCACCGGCTCTGCAGCACGGCGGGCGTGCAATCCCAGGTCCATGGGAAGGTGAAGCGCACCGTGCACATCGGCTCCGGCGTGGAGCCGAGATAGGCCGGGTACCACGTCTTGCCCGCATCGAGCGAGACGTCGACCGACTGCACGCGCCCGCGACCCGACCACGCGAAGCCGGTGATGGTGTAGAAGCCGGGCCCCGGCAGACGCATGTCGCCGGACGGGAAGGTGATGACCGACTTCGCGTCCATGTCGAGCGAGAACTGACGCGCGCGGCCATCCGCCATCAGATCCGTGTATTTCGAGGTCTCCTCCCGCGTCATGAAGGGCTTGTCGCTGACCTCCAGCCGGCGCAGCCACTTGATGTGGGTATTGCCCTCGTAGCCGGGCAGCAGCAGGCGCACGGGGTAGCCCTGTTCGGGCCGGATCGCCTCGCCGTTCTGGCCGTAGGCGATGATCCCGTCCTTGAGGAGCTTCTCCAGGGGGATGGAGCGGGTCATCACGGCGGCATCCGCGCCCTCGGCGAGGACCCAGGCGCCGCCCTCCGTCAGGCCGACCTCGCGGGCCAGCGTCGAGAACAGCACCCCGGTCCACTCCGAGGTGCTGAGCAGCCCGTGCGTGCCCTGGACGGTCTTGAGCGTCGGCTTCTTCCACTCGGTGAGGCCATTGCCGGAGCACTCGATGAAGTGCTTGCGCGTCACGGACGGAAGCCGCCGGAGGTCGTCCATGCTGAACCGCTTCGGAGTCCCGACCAGACCGTGGACGACGAGGCTGTGGCGGTCGGGATCGATGGTCGGGATGCCGCCATGGTGCCGCTCGAAATGCAGCCCGGAGGGCGTGAGATTGCCGACCAGGGCGGCGAGCGGCGTCAAGGACCAGGACGTGTTCTCGTTGGGCGTCGGGTAGCGCACCCGCACCGCTTTCTCGAACTGGGAGCGCGATCCGTAGCCGCCGTCCGCGGCGACGGCGCGACCCTGTTCCTTGGTCGGGTCATCGGGCACGTCGAAGTGGCGGGCGCCGGCGGGGGCGCCGTCGTCGGCCAGCGCCCGTCCTGCCGAAAGGGCGGCGGCGACGCCGGAACCGGCGGCGAAGAGGAATCGGCGTCGGTCGGCGCCGCGGGTCGCGAACATGCCGTCGCGACAGGGACAGGTCTCGTCCTCAGTCGGGGGCGCGGGAGCAGGCTGGACCGGCATCGTTTCCTCCGCTTCGTCTTAGGGTCCGATCGGCGGGCGATGCAGGCCCGCCGACGGTGGATCGGCACCGATCAGTGTGAGCGTCCTGACCATCGCCCGGCTGGCCTTGCCGGTCGCGCCCGATGGCAGCGCGTCGCTGAAGACGATCACGTCCGGCACCTTGTAGCGTTCGAGATGGGCCGACGCCCAGCGCCTGAGCTCGTCCACCGACAGTGCGAGGCCGGGCTTCAGCACGACGACCGCGTGGATCGCCTCGCCGAGGCGCTCGTCGGGCACGCCGGCGCACAGGGCCGCCGCGATGTCCGGATGCGCGCACAGGGCGTTCTCGATCTCCAGCGGCGCGATCTTGTTGCCGCCGCGCGCGATGATCTCCTTCGAGCGCCCGACGAGCTCGACCCGACCGTCCGGGCGCAGGCGCGCGAGATCGCCCGTCCGGAAGTGATCCGCCTCGAAGGCGGATCGTGTCATCGCGGTGTTGTCGAGGT
>CAXDNE010000537.1:0-2602 GCA_963990595.1 uncultured Methylobacterium sp. | reverse complement strand
TCATGGCTCCAGTCTCTCAAGAGTTGGAGCCTCCGGGAAACCCGGGGCGGTTCAGCGTTCAGCTGGGCTTGGTGTTCCTCGACGGCACCAACATGCGTGCGCATCATAAGGCGGCCGGAGCCGCTAAAAGGGGGGATCTGCTGCTTGAGCTGAGACGCTCGTGAAGCTGTTGGCCGCTCGCGTGGCGGCTATGGCATTAAGGCTTGCGTGATCGCTGACAGCACAGGCTGCGCGATCGCCTTCGGGATCGCGCCGGGGCAGGCCCATGAACTGCCCCACGCGTATCCCTGCTCGATCACCTGCCGATTCCGGGTCGTGTCCCTAGACGTGGTGTAGCTCGCTGAGGGCCACCTCGATCACCGGCTTGGGCCGGGGTGCTCAGGCTGCCAGACTTGGCAGGCTGACGAGAGGATCATCGCCGATTGGGGCGATGCTTTCCAGAGTGATGTAACGGGCTCGCTGGACGGCCCATTCGTCGTTCTGTTCGAGCAGGATCGCACCGACCAAGCGGGTGATGGCGGCGTCGTTCGGGAAAATGCCGACCACTTCGGTGCGGCGCTTGATCTCGCCGTTGAGGCGTTCCAGCGGGTTCGTGCTGTGGAGCTTGACCCGATGTGCGGCCGGGAAGCCCATGTAGGCCAGCACGTCGGGCTCGGCCTCGTCCATCAGGGCGGCGAGTTTGGGCACCTTGGGTCGGAGTTGATCGGCCACCCGCCGCCACTGCTGACGGGCCGCGTCTGCGTCATCCTGGGCGAACGCCGTGGCGATGAAGGCCGAGACGACGCGCCGCCCGGAGCGTCCGGCGTGGGCGAGCGCGTTGCGCATGAAGTGGATCCGGCAGCGCTGCCAGGTCGCGGTCATGACCTTGGCCACCGACGCCTTGATGCCCTCGTGGGCGACCGACACGACGAGCTTGACCCCGCGCAGACCGCGCCGGGCGAGCTTGCGCAGGAAGTTGGTCCAGAACGTCTCGGCCTCGGACGGGCCCACGTCCATGCCGAGCACCTCGCGCCGGCCGTCGGTGTTCACGCCCACCGCCACGATGACGGCGACAGAGACGATACGGCCGTCCTGGCGCACCTTCACGTAGGTCGCGTCGATCCAGAGGTAAGGCCACTTGCCTTCGATCGGCCGGTCGAGGAACGCGCCGACCCGTTCGTCGATCTCCTGACAGAGCCGACTGACCTGGCTCTTCGAGATGCCCGTGCCGCCCATTGCCTGTACCAGATCGTCTACCGAGCGGGTCGAGATGCCCTGGATGTAGGCCTCCTGGATCACCGCCGTCAGCGCCTTCTCCGCCATGCGCCGCGGCTCCAGGAAGGTGGGGAAGTACGAGCCCTTCCTCAGCTTCGGGATGCGTAACTCCACCGTGCCGGCGCGCGTCTGCCAGTCACGGTCGCGATAGCCGTTGCGTTGGACCAGACGCTCGGCGCTCTTCTCACCGTGGGCCACCCCAGTCAGGCCACCCACCTCCAACTCCATCAGCCGCTCGGCAGCAAAGCCGATCATCTCTCGCAGCAGATCGGCGTCCGCGCTCTTCTCCATCAGCCCGCGCAGGGCCATCATCTCGTCGGTCATCGGGGAGTTCTCGGGTTCAGGGTTGGTCGTCGCAACCCGACCCTACCCGGCAACCGCCGGTGACCACCCTTCAGCTACACCACCGCCAGGGACACGACCGCGTTCGACGGATCGTGGCCGATCGGGGCTACTCCAGCCATCGCTTCCGGCAGCACGTCCGAGAGGCCGGGGCAATGCCCGCTATCCCGTCCAAGCGTAACGAGGCTCCGGTGCGCTGCCCCGACTGGATCTACACCAACCGCAACGTCGTCGAGCGGCTCTGGGCACGGCTCAAGGAATGGCTCGCGGTTGCCGCGCGCTGCGGGTTCATCTGCCGGACCTCGAGGAAAGAGCCTGGACGCTTCAGGCTCGATCCATCACACCACACGCCGGGACCGAACAGGTGTCCGTTCTCGACCTTGGCGGCAAAAGGCGGGGTCTTGCGAGCGCTTGAACGTGCGCAGCAGGTGCGGTTGGAGGCGGTGGGCCGCCCAGATCCGCTGTACGGCGCGCAAAGAGATCCCGATGGTCGGGGCCACGGCAGGGCCGGTTCAGTGCGTGACCTCGCCCGTGGGGGCTCCGTGTAGGTCAGGGCCAGCGCCTCGGCCACCGTCTCGGTCGGATGGGTCGGCATGCCGGGCGGGCGCGTCCTGTTGCGCAGCAGACCCTCGACGCCCCTCTCGCCGTAGCGCCGCTGCCAGCGCCACACAGCCGGGCGGCTGACGCCCGCCCGCCCGCCGGGTGACATCTTGGACGCTCAGGCACTCGACCGAGAACAGAATGATACGGGCGCGCTGGATTTGCTTGAGCGGTCGAAATCGGTCGCCAGCGATCAAACCTAGCTTGGCCATGTCGACCGCATCGGGGAGCACGCTTACCGTCTGAGCCATCGCCCAAACTCGCACGCGTGAATCCTCCGTCTACGCCGCTGCAATGGCCACATGCGCCATCGCATATTCAGCAGCGGTGTTGGTGTAACTTGTAGCCCTAAGCTGTAGCGCGACGATCTGGATGAGAGCCGAGCGACAATCAGGATGAGAGACCG
>CAXDNE010000536.1:0-2613 GCA_963990595.1 uncultured Methylobacterium sp. | reverse complement strand
CGGAACCCTCCTCCTTCAGGAAAAGAGCTCTCCACTTTTGCGAGGCAAGTCCATGGCGGGGCGCGCCGCGGATGTGGGTCATGCCCCGGCTGCCGAGCCAGTCGGCCAGATCACCCGCGACGTAGCTCGGCCCGTTGTCGGAGAGCAGCCGCGGCCGATGCGCCACCTGCACATGATCAAGCCCGGCCGCCGCCAGCGCGAGGTCGAGCGTAGCGGTGACGTCGCTGGCCTGCATCGTCGCGCACAGCTTCCACCTTCAGGAACTCCTTGGACCAGCCGTAGTACGACCAGCCGTAGTACATCGAGCTGGCGATGCCCTCGCGCCGACACAGCTCGGCGATGCTGTCCTCACCGCGCAGGCCATCCAGCACGATGCGGATCTTCTCCTCCGCCGAGAACTGCCGGCGCGTGGCGCGGCGGATGTCCTTGATCACGGCTTCTGCCGGCTTCCGCGCCGGCCCGGACGTCTGTTTCATCTTCGTGCCTCAGGGCTACGATGAACCAGCCATCCTCCGTTCGTGAAGACCCTCAACCTGTCTCAGGAGTGCTGACGGCGGACAGTGGGCGCTAGCGGCCGGCCAGGTTTGGCCGGAAGCCGCCGGTCCGCCTCGGAGCGGTCAAGACGGCGAAGCGGACCTTCGTTGGCCACCAACATGCGCAGCTCGTTAAGCGGGCTATTCCGTGCATTGCTTGTCTCGGGCCACCTCGGCCAGCCGGAACTGGCTCCGACCAGCGCACGCCTTAAGATGCGCGGGAGGCATCCCGTGAATACCCGATCGATCGAGCGGATCCGAACACGGACCGAGGAGCTCGCCCAAATGGCCCAGAAGTCAGAAACCCTCTTCCACCCACAGCCTGAGGTGCTGGGTGGACGGGATAGCAGAGCGCAAGCCGTCGCGCAGCCAAGCCGATCTGCAGGCTCTTGAAGCTTAGCCGATAGCCTCACCATCTCAATGGCCGATCCGTTGCTAGATCGGTGCAGTGGGATGAAAGCGGAGTCCACCAGAACCTACATCGTTCTTCCGTTTGAGCGTGCCGGCACGATTGTCGGCGCGCGGCAGGCGCGCGTGTTCGATGATCCCGGCGCGGCACTGTTCTACGCCGCGGCTCTCGGCCAGCGCACGACCGGCGTCGCGATCCTTGAGCGAACGATCAACGCGGAGACCGGCGAGGAGGACGACCGCCTGGTGGCCTCGGGCGGCGCTGTTCCTCCTTTCACGCCAAGCGTCATGCAGTGGACCATGCATCTGCACTGAATGAGACGCCCATCGCTGCCGAGAGCCGCGAGCCTTCTGTCTGCGTCAGTGCAGGTGAAACTCGCTGCCGACCGCCCTGAGTTCTACGGGCTTGATCAGGCGGCTGTGGGCCACCTTCACCGAGTGCAGCGGCCCATCGAGAGCCTCCTGCCAGAACGCCAGGAAGCGCCTCAGCTCGGGAAATTCCGGGAACAGATCGTGCTGTTGCCAGATGAAGGTCTGCAGCAGATGCGGGTGGTCGGGCAGGTGGTACAGGATCTCGGCTGTCGTCAGGCTGTAGCCTTCCAGGTGACGACGGAAGGCTGTCGAAACGCTCATGGCGACACCTCTTGCGCTCATCAATATAGACGCCCGACGAAGCAAGAAGGTTGCCGGCCCAGCCGGGCACAGCACAGAAAGCGCAAGCAGCCCCAGAATTTTAGCACGCGCCTGCCGCGGCGATTGCCAGATTTGTATTCCGCCGCTAGCACTCTCGCGTGGTGAGTGCTAAATTTCGGACGCGATCCGGCGCGTGGCTCTTCGATCGCGCGGCCTGTCCGCGGCCAAGCCGCCCATCTGGGGGGCTGGCGAACTTCTCGAACTGTAGCGCTCAGACTGGAGGCAGCTCATGAAGTTCCGTCCGCTGCACGACCGCGTGGTCGTCCGTCGCATCGAGAGCGAGGAGAAGACCAAGGGCGGCATCATCATCCCGGACACCGCCAAGGAGAAGCCGCAGGAGGGCGAAGTCGTCGCCGTCGGCCCCGGCGCCCGCGACGAGCAGGGCCGCGTCAACCCGCTCGACGTCAAGGCCGGCGACCGCGTCCTGTTCGGCAAGTGGTCCGGCACCGAGGTCAAGATCGACGGTCAGGACCTCCTGATCATGAAGGAATCCGACATCATGGGCGTCGTCGACGCCTCCGAGGCGCTCAAACAGGCCGCCTGAGATCAGGGGCCCATTCCCGCAGTCATGTCCAAGTTAAGGAGTGACACACAATGGCAGCGAAAGACGTACGTTTCTCGTCAGATGCCCGCGATAAGATGCTGCACGGCGTCGAGCTTCTCGCCAACGCGGTGAAGGTGACGCTCGGCCCGAAGGGCCGCAACGTCGTCATCGAGAAGAGCTTCGGCGCCCCGCGCATCACAAAGGATGGCGTCACCGTCGCCAAGGAGATCGAGCTCGTCGATAAGTTCGAGAACATGGGCGCCCAGATGGTGCGCGAAGTGGCCTCGAAGTCGAGCGATATCGCTGGTGACGGCACCACCACCGCGACCGTGCTGGCCGCTGCGATTGTCCGCGAGGGCGCCAAGTACGTCGCCGCCGGCATCAACCCGATGGACCTCAAGCGCGGCATCGACCTCGCCACGCAGGCCGCCGTGA
>CAXDNE010000535.1:0-2678 GCA_963990595.1 uncultured Methylobacterium sp. | reverse complement strand
CCAGATCACCGCGCCGCCTGACCGCCGCCGTCACCTAAAATCCTGCATAGCTCCGCCTCGTCCCAGCTGCCCCCAGACCCGGATGACGCCAGCCAGAGCGCCGCATCCCCTGTTTCGATGGCCGATATCTCTAACTGCGCCTGCTGGCCATCCGCTGACGGCGAGGCGAGGGCCGGAAGCTTCTTCACCAACGGTTGGTCCCCGTCGCTACGGTTCTGCGAAGCATCAATTATGCGTTTGTTGCCGATACTGTCGCCTAGAAGCCATCGCCTCGACCTATCGCTCATGGCATCGCGGGCAGCCTGATCGCACACGACGCGCCCGTTCAGGCCAAGCCAGTTCGCGCCCCAGTCAGCCTTGGGGCAAAGGTGGTCGACATCGTAGGGCAGGTCTTCGTCGCGATCGGAGAGCGGGTCGTAGTGCGGAAAGGCGCCGGCCACATAAGGTCGTTGCAGCCATGGCAGCATCCGGTTTCCCGCCCTCCACCAAGTCGAGGCGAGGTCCATGTAGGCGGTGGGTGCACCCTCTGGCGCGAAGCGCTCCTTCCAGGACCGCCACACCGGGCTCGGCGGATCGACCACGAGGTGGCGACGCACTGTATCCGCATCCGCCAGGGGGAGAGCGCAGCCCTCATGCTCGAGCGCCCCGGTCAGCAGCCGATAGAGATGGGCGCCCGGGAAACGCGTCGGGTCTTTATCTTCCTGCAGAACCCTGAACGCCCGGTTCGAGGGGCGATCCCCGGAGGTGACGCAGAGTTGCCAGAACAATGCGAACCGAACCAGTTCGTCCTGAGCTGGGGCGAGATCAGCGGGCTGGCGGCCGCCGCGCAGGCCCTGCACTGCCCAGAACAGCAAGACTTGCCAGAGGTCGCTCGGCAACTCGACCAGCCCGACGCGGGGCAGTCCGTTTGGGTTGGGACATCGTGTCGGGCACGAGGCCGGCGCGTACTCGAGCAGGTTCCGGACCACGGCGAAGGCCCGCGTCAGGAGCGCCGCCCCTGCCGTATTCGGGCCATTGATGACATCGGTCGGGATCAGTTCCGCAAGTGACTCACGGAATGACTCTGTCTCCGACACCCTATCGCCCATGATCCGCGCGAAGGTTGCGACGTCGGGGACGCCGGTCGCGCGATCGTTACTTAGGGCGTTGGCCAGCCGTAGCGCAGTGACGACGATCTTCGTCGGGGCCATGACACGGCCCACCGCCGCATGAATCTCGAGGACGGCGTTGTGCACGCGCGGGTCGTGGTGCTTGAAGATGGAGTACAGCCGCTCGTCATCCGATAAAGGCGTGCCACCCGCGCCGACGCGGTCGAACAGCATCAGGTGGCTCTCACGGATGCGCTTCTCCTCGCCGATGAATGCATTCGGATCGACCCGCAGGAGTGCGACCTCTCCCCGCCGCAGCCATGCGAAGGCCGCGTCGAGTTCGCTCAGCGCGAGGTTCATAGGTTCGAACCCGCGCTCAGTAACGTACCTCTCGAGCGCCAACAGGCCCGACGGACCGTCGGGCATCCCCGAGCGCCAGGCGGCCAGAAGTTCGTCCAGGCGGAAGGTGCTGAGCGAGGTCTTGTAGGGCCGCGGCAGGCGCTGAAGTGGATCCAGGCCACCGCGCAGTAGGTCGAAGATCTCGTGATCGTAGGCGGCTCGTGCACCCTCGCCGGGGCGATGCTTGACCAGAAGTCGGCATTCCGCCCTCAGCTTGCGCTCCAAGTCACGACGTGCCCTCACGCGTTCCGACTGGGAGAGCTTCTGCCCCGTGTTCGGATCGTACCCGAACGGCTGGCTGCGCGCCGAGAGGTGGATCCGGTGCTTGGCGCCCGGGGCGAGATCGATCCACAGACAGCGCCCGTCGAGGTCGGGCCCGCAGACGCCCAACAACAGCGCGCGCGTGCGCTGCTGCCCGTCGAACAGGTCGTGGCCCGGGCGCCCGTCGTCGACGATGCGCCCGCCCCCGAGGTCGCGCACGGGACCCGCGGCGCGCGGGGTCAGATAGAAGCTCCCGATCGGCAACCCGCGGAAGAGCGAGTCCCAGAGATCGGTTACCTGCTTCGGGCGCCAGACGGCGCTTCGCTGGACCGGCGGCAGCGCAAGCAGACCGAATTGATGGACGGGTTCACCCGAAGCGTCAGCTCGCGTGCTGCCAGCCCCTTGCATCGCCGTGTGCGAACGGTGCGCCCAGTTGAGAAACGATAGGAGGCTCAAGCCCCGGACTGAGGAGCCGTTGAACAGAGCGTCGGTCATGCGTGCTCGCGAGTGTGGGCCGGGCCCAGAAGGCCGTCTGTCCTACTTGGCATCGTCGTACGACAGGTTCGGTCGTGTCAGAATGATGGAATCAGGGTTCGGCGAACCCCGACCGAGACTTCGGCAGCGCCGGGGATGCGTGTCGGTCTGGATCAGCTCGATTCGTTGTCGCGGGCCTCATCGAGCAACCACACGTACGTCACGGCCGACGGGCCACTCGGAGCGGGGGCGTCGGATGCGCCGTCACTCGTTGCGGTCCAGGCGCACAGCGTCGGGCCGATCAGACGTGAGCCGTAGGTGCATCGCCGGAATAGGAACGGGTCGAGGGCAATCTGTATCTCGTTCTCAAAGGTGAGCGGATCGTCCTCGATGGCGATGCAGTCCTCACGCTGTCTCTTATACACATCTCCGAGCCCACGAGACAAGAGGCAATCT
>CAXDNE010000534.1:0-2699 GCA_963990595.1 uncultured Methylobacterium sp. | reverse complement strand
GTCATGCGGGCGAGGCGCAGGAAGGGGCGCAGGAGCGCCGGCATCTTCGCCGGTTCGAGGTTGAGGACGAGGTCGGTCAGGATCAGCGTCCGGCTCGCCCCGTGGAAGAACGCCACCTCCCGGAAGGAGAAGCCGCCTGGGACGACGACCTGGCGGAGGTCGGCCGCCCAGTCCGGGGGCGCCGCGTCGTCCAGCACCCGGTCGATGCGCAGGCCCGAGCGGCGGACCTGCCCACGTTCGGGCAGGTTCGGGGCCGCCCAGGTCAGAGCGTCCGGGCAGTGCGTCTGCCAGTCCTTCAGGAACGTCCAGTGGGCGATGTTCGGCGCCACCAGGTGGCGGATCGGTCCCAGGGCCGCGATGTCCCGGTGCAGCCCCGCCTCGTAGCGCGTCGGCGAGTGCAGCCAGAGGGAGCCGTCGCGGAGCCGGATCACCGTCATCCGGACCGGGAGCGGGATGCCGAGGGCGCGGAGCGGACCGCTGTCCACGATCCAGACGCCGTCGGCCACGGGCTTGAGCACGTCGAGCGGGGGATAGGTCGCCTCACGCAAGAACCGATTCCCTCCCGCCGCGATCCGGGGCCCCTGGGCGCCACGGCTGACGCAACAGGCAACCCGGCCGGCGGGCGAGATTTCCCGGATCGATCGACGCAGGCCCGGTCGCGACCCTTGCGGCTCGCCCGCCCTACGCCCCCACGCAGTCCGGTGCCACCGGCGCGACCGCGCGGGCCTGGACGGCGCGCAGCAGCGCGATCACCAGGCCGAAGATCGTGAGCACGTCGCAGGTCAGGCCGAAGACGGAGCCGACCAGCAGGTTATGGCCCGCCCAGCACAGGGAGGCGCCGAGGAAGAGGAGCCGCATGGTCTGCGGCGCCGCGTGCAGCCGCGCGGACGTCGCGAGCAGCGTGCCGAGCGCCGCGCAGGCCGACGGCCATCCGCTCCACGTGGCCGCCGTCAGACAGGCCGCCGCGAGGGTGCTCGCCGCGAAGAGCGGCGGCACCCAGACGCTCCGACCCGGCGTGCCGACGCAGTACAGGGAGACGAGGCTCTGAATCACCGAGATGGCGCACATCGCCGTGCCGGTGAGCGCCCCGAGGATCAAGTAATGGGCGGCGAAACAGGCCGCGCAGGCGGCCGACGCCAGGAGGATCCGGTCCCGCCGCGGCATGACGCCCGCAGTAAAGCCCAGTGATAGACCGAGCGATCCGAACAGATCGAGGTGCCCTGCGGCCGAAGCGTACCAGGAATACAGAAGATCGACGGCGTTCATCGTCATCGCCCAACCGGCGCGGAGGCGCCGTTTCTGTCGGATGCGCTAGGTTCGCATGGTAATCAGTTGGTTAACGGCATCCCGCTGCGGTGCACACGGTCCCGCGAGCGTGGCGGCCACGCCGCAGATCCGGCTCGATGCTGCTTTCGGGCACCGGCGTTCCGGGATGCCGGCCGCGGGTCACCCGTGAACACTCCGGGTGCCGAGACGTGGCGCGTCCACGGTTCTGGATCCCGGTCATCGCTGTGCGGCCCCGGGATGACAGCTGCGCATCAGACCATGCGGTGGGTCGCTAAGTATTGCCTGCACGATCGGAGCAAAACTACGGACTTAACATAGGTCAATACGGGGATGCAGTTCGTCGCATGGGGAACAATGCCTGCGGCGCCCGGTTTCCCGGGCATTCAACTCGGGACGACATCTCGGCCGATCGGGCCGCGATGTGTGCGGCCGTGCCCGATAGCGGTGGTCTGATCCAGCTCTCTCATGCAGCTTCCCACGAACGACGACCGTCATCCCGTCGCCGAGCGCTTCCGGGACTTCATCCAGCATGCGCCGTTCCCGTGCGTGGGCGCCAAATCGGCCCTGTCGCGCGGCCAGATGAAGATGATGGTCGCCCGGGACATCACGTCCGGCTGGGACGACACCCGCATCTACCCGGCGCTCCTGGCCTTCATCTGCCGCTATCGCGCGCAGCCGAACCTGTTCCAGAGCTTCGTGGTGCTGTTCGAGGGGCCGCGCGCCCTCTCCGAGAAGGATTTCGAGGCCGCCCTGTGGACGCGCATCCAGTCGCTCTCCGACAAGGACCAGTGCCTGGGTCAGAGCTACGACCCGCGGGTCGCGTCGGATCCGGAGGATCCGCATTTCTCGCTCAGCCTCGGCGGCGAGGGGTTCTTCGTGGTCGGGCTGCATCCCGGGGCGAGCCGGCGCGCCCGGCGCTTCGAGACGCCGGCGCTCGTCTTCAACCTGCACGACCAGTTCGAGCGCCTGCGCGCGGAGGGCCGCTACGAGCGCCTGCGCGCCTCGATCGTCGACCGCGACGCCGCCTGGGCCGGCTCGATCAACCCCATGCTCGCCGAGCACGGCGAGCGCTCGGCGGCCCGGCAGTTCAGCGGGCGCGCGGTCCCCGACGACTGGGCCTGCCCGTACCGGCGCGGAGCGGCTGCGGCGCCCTGGGACGCGCAGCAGGTTGCCGAGGATCTCTCGTACGGCGCCTTCGTGGCGCGCCAGATGGACAGCTGAGGCCGCCCGATGACGCGATCCGATCCGTTTCCCCAGAACGAGGAGGCCGTGCTGGCGCTGGCGCGCGCCGTGCGCGACACCGGCTACACCTTCACCACGGTGACCCCCGCCACCCACGCCCACGTCAACGCCCGGCCGCGCAACTGTCTCTTATACACATCTCCGAGCCCACGAGACAAGAGGCAATCTCG
>CAXDNE010000533.1:0-2715 GCA_963990595.1 uncultured Methylobacterium sp. | reverse complement strand
CGGAGATGTGTATAAGAGACAGTCCATGACCAGCACCGCCCCCCAACCCGTCGAGCGCTACAACGCCAAGGATGCCGAGCCGCGCTGGCAGGAGGCCTGGGCGCAGCAGCGCCTGTTCGAGACCGACAACAGCGACAGCCGTCCGAAATACTACGTGCTGGAGATGTTCCCCTACCCGTCGGGGCGCATCCACATGGGCCATGTCCGCAACTACGCCATGGGCGACGTGGTGGCCCGCTACAAGCGCGCCCGGGGCTTCAACGTGCTGCACCCGATGGGCTGGGACGCCTTCGGCCTGCCGGCCGAGAACGCCGCCATGGAGCGCAAGGTCAATCCGCGGGACTGGACCTACGCCAACATCGCCTCGATGCGCGACCAGCTGAAGGCCATGGGCCTGTCGCTCGACTGGAGCCGGGAGATCGCGACCTGCGACCCCGACTATTACAAGCACCAGCAGCGCATGTTCCTCGACTTCCTGGGCAAGGGCCTCGTCACCCGCCGCACCGCCAAGGTGAACTGGGACCCGGTGGATCACACGGTTCTGGCCAACGAGCAGGTGATCGACGGGCGCGGCTGGCGCTCCGGCGCCCTGGTGGAGCAGCGCGAGCTGACCCAGTGGTTCTTCAAGATCACCGATTTCGCCGAGGACCTGCTCACGGCCCTCGACGGGCTGGACCGCTGGCCCGAGAAGGTCCGGCTGATGCAGAAGAACTGGATCGGCCGCTCGGAGGGGCTGGAGGTCCAGTTCGGCCTCGCCCGGCCGCCGGCCGGCGCCCCCGAGTCGGTGACCGTCTACACGACCCGGCCCGACACGCTGTACGGCGCCAAGTTCCTGGCCATCGCGGCCGATCATCCCCTGGCGGCCGCGCTCGCGGCGGATCGGCCCGATCTGCAGGCCTTCATCGAGGAGTGCCGCCGCACCGGCACCGCGCAGGCCGCGATCGACACCGCCGAGAAGCACGGGTTCGATACCGGCCTCACCGTCCGCCATCCCCTGGACCCGTCCTGGGAGCTGCCGGTCTACGTGGCGAACTTCGTGCTGATGGAATACGGCACCGGCGCGGTGTTCGGCTGCCCGGCCCACGACCAGCGCGACCTCGACTTCGCCAACAAGTACGGGCTCGGCAACACGCCCGTCGTCTGCCCCGAGGGGCAGGATCCGGCGGCGTTCGTCATCACCGACACCGCCTATGTCGATGACGGGCGGATGATCAACTCGCGCTTCCTCGACGGCCTGACCACCGGGGAGGCGTTCGAGGCCGTGGCGCAGCGCCTCGAAGGGGAGGGGATCGCCAAGCGCAAGGTGCAGTTCCGCCTGCGCGACTGGGGTGTCTCCCGCCAGCGCTACTGGGGTTGCCCGATCCCGATCATCCACTGCGAATCCTGCGGCCCGGTGCCGGTGCCGGTGGCCGACCTGCCGGTGAAGCTCCCCGAGGACGTGTCCTTCGACCAGCCCGGCAACCCGCTGGAGCGTGATCAGGCTTGGCGCACCGTGCCGTGCCCGCATTGCGGCGCGCCGTCCCGGCGCGAGACCGACACGATGGACACGTTCGTCGATTCGTCCTGGTACTACGCCCGCTTCACCGCGCCCTGGCTCACGGACGCCCCCACCGACCGGGCCGTGGTCGATCGCTGGCTGGCGGTGGACCAGTATATCGGCGGCATCGAGCACGCGATCCTGCACCTGCTCTACGCGCGGTTCTTCATGCGGGCGATGCGCGAGACCGGCTGGGCCGGGGTCGCCGAGCCCTTCGCCGGCCTGTTCACACAGGGCATGGTGGTCCACGAGACCTACAAGGACGCGGCCGGCGCCTGGGTGCCCCCGGCCGAGATCCGCTTCGCCACGGAGGAGGGCGAGCGCCGCGCGTTTCACGTGAAAACTCAGGCGCCGATCACGATCGGCCCGATCGAGAAGATGTCGAAGTCGAAGAAGAACGTGGTCGACCCCGACGACATCATCGCGAGCTACGGGGCCGACACGGCGCGCTGGTTCATGCTCTCCGACTCGCCGCCGGAGCGCGACGTGATCTGGACCGAGGAGGGCGTCCAGGGGGCGGCCCGCTTCGTCCAGAAGGTCTGGCGGCTGGTGAACGCCGCCGCCCAGGCCACCGGCGACGGCGCCGGGGATCTGTCCCTGCGCAAGGCCGCCCACCGGGCGCTGGCCGCCGTGCAGGACGATATCGAGCGCCTGCGCTTCAACCGCTGCGTCGCCCACATCTACACCCTGGCCAACGCCCTGGAGGATGGCTTGCGCGGTCCGGTCTCGCCGGCGGCCGCCAAGGAGGCGGCCGGCATCCTGGTCCAGCTCATCGCGCCGATGATGCCGCACCTCGCCGAGGAATGCTGGGCGGCGCTGGGGCGCTCCGGCCTCGTGGCCCAGGCGCCCTGGCCGGAGGCCGAGGCGGGGCTCCTCGTGGAGGACGAGATCACCCTGCCGGTCCAGATCAACGGCAAGAAGCGCGCGGATGTCACCGTGCCGCGGGACGCCGACGCCAAGACCGTGGAGGCCGCGACCCTGGCGCTGGAGGCGGTCCAGAAGGTCCTGGAGGGCAGGGCGCCCCGCAAGGTGATCGTCGTGCCCGGGCGGATCGTGAACCTGGTGGTGTGAGGCGTCGGGCGGCGCCATCCCGCCCGATCCTCATCCCGCCCGCGCCCTCCTGCCTGTCTGTTTTACACATCTGACGCTGCCGACGAAGAGGATAGTGTAGGTCTGGG
>CAXDNE010000532.1:0-2720 GCA_963990595.1 uncultured Methylobacterium sp. | reverse complement strand
CCTGACCGCCGAGCTTGCCCTCCGAGCCGACCTCGCGGGCGACGCGCGTCACCTCCGAGGCGAAGGAGTTCAGCTGGTCCACCATCGTGTTGACCACTTTGCCGATCCGCAGGAACTCACCTCTCAGCGGGCGGCCCTCGATCTCGATCTGCATGGTCTGACCGAGGTCCCCCTTGGCCACGGCCCCGATGACACGCGCCACCTCGGTGGTCGGCTGCACGAGGTCGCCGATCATCGCGTTGACCGACTCGACGCAATCGTTCCAGCCCCCCGTGGCCGTCGGCAGCTTCCCGCGCTCGCCGATGCGCCCGTCCTTGCCGACCGCGCGCGCGACCCGTTCGAGCTCACGCGCGAGGCTCTGGTTGAGCTCGACGATGTCGTTGAACGCTTCCGCGATCTCGCCGTCGATGCCCGTGAGATCGAGGGGCAGCCGGGTCGAGAAGTCACCCTTCCGGAAGGCGCGAAGGCTCTTCAGGAGGAACTTCGGCTCCAGCTGCGACGTGGTCGGCGTCATGCGCATACACTTTCAGGAACGGTGCATCTGGATCGTCGGCGCGGCCATCCGCATCGTGGGCGGTGGTGAGGAAACACCGACGCGGAGACCCGGCAACAGAGCTCAGTGTGAATGGTCAACCAATCGTTCGGCACCCGAACGCGACCGAGTCGCGGGCTCCGCATGCTGATCATCCCCGTGCGGGGTTGTTCGGTCGAAAATAGGGCTCACGCGTCTCCATCCGGGGCATTGCAACCCGGATGGAGACGCGTGAGCGCATCCAATTTTCGCCGCGCACCTCGGAATGTTTGATTGTCGACATATCTCGAGGCTCGGTTACCGGCAGAACTTCGCGCGGCGGACGTTCTAGCATCGAAGAACCGACCGGCGCTCTGTTCATCAGGCCGTGTTGTATCACTCAGTCCTGGGTTGTACCCGACACACACAGCCGTCCGGGCGCCCCGTTCGCCCTGAAGGCGCGGACGACGTCCGCCGTCGAGGCGTTGCCGTGCCTGAAGCGGCGGCACGACCCGAATGACGGCGGATCCCGGCACCCCGGTCGTTGCCGCCGGATGGGCGCGATCGGAGCAGCCGGCCGCGCGGTCCGTCCGGTCCGCCAGCCGGAGCGGCCAGCCCCGACCGGGAAGGCCCGCCCCGGACGGTTCGAGGGCGGGAGACCGGATCATGTCCATGGGGCTCTCCCCTTCTTCGACGCAGGGCTCCGCGGCCGCACCGCCGGCCGCAGGCCCCGATCCGGACGCGACCGCCTCGCTGCCGCCCGGGTCCAGACCTTGAACGGTATACAGCAAACGCCTATTACATGTTCGCTGTACGGCCCGAACCGGTCCGATCGGGATTGAGAACCGCATGCCGTTCCGTTCAGGCGCTCGGTCACCTCAGGGCGTTGATGGGGTTTCAACGTCGCGCCGGCTCAAAGCCGAAAGCCGCCCGCCCCTGCCGTCCGTCCTGCACGGCCCCTTGAGCGCCTGTCTGGAGCGGGTGTACGCGCCGAGCCTCTGCGCGACGCTGCCGCCGCACCTCCTGGCGCTCGTATCCCGGCTCGAGACGGCTTCGGACACGGCGCAGGCACGCGATCCGGACCGTTTTCGCGACGACCTCTTGCGGTTGCTGCCTCATCTGAGACGGTTCGCACGCGCGATCGCGCGCGGAGCGGACCAGACGGACGACCTCGTTCAGGAGACGCTCCTCAGGGCGTGGCAGAGCAAGGACCACTATCGGCCGGGCAGCAACCTGAAGGCTTGGGCCTTCATGATCATGCGAAACAGCTTCTATGCCCGGGTCCGGACGACGAGACCTGAGGTTTCCGATCGGGACGGCGCCGCCGCGAGGCGGGGCGCCAAGCCTGCTGATCAGACTGACGCGGCCCCGTCGCGGGAGGCCTCAAAGACCTCGGGCCGTCAGGTTGACACCGTGAAGCGCCGGGTCAGCCGCGCGCGGACGGGCCTTCCCGGTACGCTTGGCGCGCCCAGAAGCTCTCACTCGTGATCGCCACCGCGGCCGGATCAGGAATGTAGGCCGAAATGGTGCGCGGCACCGCCGTGATCCGAAACCCCGATCAGTCCAACCTCGCCAGACACCCCGGCCTCGGCCGGCGTGTGGCTCGGCGGCGCCCCCTGACCGTGCTGGCCATCGGACGCAAACACGATGTTCCCAGCCGGATCGACGCTCGCGGGCGGCACCGTCGCCGGATTCTGCTCGCCGGCATGGGAGGCTTGGCCGGCTGAAGCCGGTTGAGCTCCGCTCACAGGCGGCGAAGCGCCCGCTGGCGCGGGCTCCGTCGGGAGGTTCGCGCTCGTTTGCGATCCCGGATTGGCTGAAGCGCCAGAATTGGCGTGAGCCGCGCCTTGAACTGCGGTATCCGGCTGCGCATGGCTCAGATCCGCGCTTCCCGTCTGGGCCTGGGATGCGCCCGAGGATTGGGTTGCGCCCGCGGCGTCGGCCGCGCCGTGACCGGCAGCGCCATGCTGGTCAGCCCCGGTCTCCGCGATCTGACCGGGAGCTTCGGCGCTCTTGCCGGCCCCCTCGCCAGCCTGGCCGTGGTCCTGCCCCGCGTTTCCGGCCTCGGCCTGGGACGCACCCGGCGGATGGGCGGCACTCGCGGCGTCGGCCGCGCCGTGACCGGCAGCGCCATGCTGGTCAGCCCCGGTCTCCGCGATCTGACCGGGAGCTTCGGCGCTCTTGCCGGCCCCCTCGCCAGCCTGGCCGT
>CAXDNE010000531.1:0-2745 GCA_963990595.1 uncultured Methylobacterium sp. | reverse complement strand
TCAGATGTGTATAAGAGACAGTCCCCGGGCCTGTGGGCGAGGTGGCGGGCGCAGAGCGCCAGGACGAAGCCGAGGGCCGCGATCCCGTCCGCGGGCTCGGCCGGCGCGATCTCGTGGGGCGGCCCGAGGACGAGACCGCCGCCGGGCAGGTGGGCGTCGAGAGCCGGCAGGTCCAGCGGCAGGACCGGACGCGGATCCCGCCCTCCGGCCGGCGGCGCGAGGCGCGCCCGCAGGGCGGCCAGCCGCGCCCGGGGATCGCCCGGCGCAGGGTCCCGCTCGGTCACGTCCGCAGGGTCCAGCCCCATCTCCGTCGGCTCCGGTCATGCTGGACGATAGGAACATAACAAGAACACATTCAAACCGTTTCCGCGGGGTGCTGGAATCGCCCATCGGCGCAGCGGCTTGGCCTGTGGATGGCTGTGGACGCGTGGGGAATCGGCTGCCGCCGCAGGTTTGCACGGCCACGGTTGACCCCAACCGTGGCGCGAGACCAAAGTCCGCCGCCGCGTGCGTGACGCGGTCGATATGGACCGCGCATGCGCCCAGTTCTTGCCCTGACGCTCCTGCTCACCCTGTCGGGGGCGGCTTTCGCCCAGCAGCCGGCGGATCCGGGGGCCGCGGCACCGGACGCGCCCGCCGCGGCGCGGCCGCGCCCGGCCCGGCCGCGGGTCCGGCACGCGCCGGCCCCCGGCCAGCCGATCATGGTCTACGATGCCCGGATCGAGGCCGGGGACCTCCGGATCTCGGGCTCGGTGCGCAAGCCGGGCGCGATCGTGGTTCTGGACGACGACATCTCGGTGCAGGCCGACCGGCGCGGACGCTTCACCTTCCGGCTCCCCTACCGGCCTTCGACCTGCGTGGCGACGCTCAAATCCGAGCCGGACGAGCGCGAGGCGGTGGTGGCGAACTGCGCCCCCGAGGGCCCTCCGGGACCGCCCGGTCCCCAGGGCGCCGCGGGTCCGCCCGGCGAGACGGGCCCCAAGGGAGAGCAGGGCGCGACGGGTGGGCCGGGAGCCAAGGGAGAGCCGGGAGCCAAGGGAGAGCCGGGAGCCAAGGGCGATCAAGGGCCCAAGGGCGATCCGGGTCCTCAGGGGGAGCCCGGTCCGAAAGGGGAGACCGGTCCCCAGGGTCCGGCCGGCCCCCAGGGCGCGCCCGGTCCGAAGGGCGAGCCGGGGGCTCCGGGCCTCCAGGGTCCTCCGGGTCCCCGCGGTCAGGCCGGGCCGCAGGGCGGGCCGGGCCCCAGGGGCGCGGCCGCGGCCTCCTTGCGGCCCGTGCGCAGGAACGACTGCGCGGGCGGCTGCGCCGTGACCTGCGAGGCCGGGGAGACGCTGGTCACCGCCCACTGCCTCAAGGCCGGCACGCCGATCTATGACGGGGAGGGCGCCAGCTGCCCGGCGGAGGCGTCCGGCATCGTCGGGTTCTGCACGCGGCCGTGAGGACGCCGCCTCAGCCGCCGGTCTCGTTCAGCCAGTCGAGCATCCCGGCGGCGGCGGCCCGGCCGCCCGCGAAGGCGCCCTGGAGCAGGTAGCCGCCGGTCGGGGCCTCCCAGTCGAGCATCTCCCCGGCCAGGAACAGGCCGGGCCGGGCGCGCAGCATGGACCGCCCGTCGAGAGCCTCGAGCCGGACCCCGCCCGCCGTCGAGATCGCCCGCTCGATCGGCGCGGAGGCGGTGAGGGTCAGCGGCGCGCCCTTGATCAGCCCGGCGAGCGCCCCGGGATCGGCCGGGAGCGCGGCGCCGGCCGCCTCGCGCAGCAGGCCCGCCGCCACGGGGGAGAGGCCCGCGGCCTTGCGCAGCCGGGTCGCGGCCGAGTCGCCCGGCCGGGCGCCCGACAGGCGGCGGGCGAGGGCGTCCCGGGTCAGGTCGGGGCGCAGATCGACGACGAGGCGGGCACTGCTCCGCGCGGCGATCGCCTCGCGCACGAGGCGCGAGAGGGCGTAGATCGCCCCGCCCTCCAGGCCGGATTGCGTGATCACGGCCTCGCCCCGCACCGTGGTGCCGGCGCAGGTCAGGGCCACGCGCTTGAGCGGCGCGCCGGCGAAGCGCTCGCGGAACAGGTCGGACCACGCCACCGCGAAGCCGGCATTCGCCGGCCGCAGCGGCGCCACCGCCACGCCGAGCCCTTCGAGGAGCGGCACCCAGCGCCCGTCCGAGCCGAGGCGCGGCCAGCTCGCCCCGCCGAGCGCCAGGAGCGTGGCCCGGGGCCGGACAGCGAGGGCGCCGTCCGGGGTCTCGAAATGCAGCGCCTCATTGAGGGCCGTGAGCCGGTGGCGGGTGCGGATCCGGACGCCGAGGCGATCGAGCCGCGCCAGCCACGCCCGCAGCAGGGGCGAGGCCTTGAAGCTCCTGGGGAAGACGCGCCCGCTCGATCCGACGAAGGTCGGCTCACCGAGTTCCGCGCACCAGTCGCGCAGCGCCTCGGGCGGGAAGGCCGCGATGGCGGCGTCGAGGAACCCGTGCGGGTGGTAGCGGGCGAGGAAGTCCGGCCGCGCCTCGCTGTGGGTGATGTTGAGGCCGCCGCGCCCGGCGATCAGGAGCTTGCGGGCGACGGACGGCATGCGCTCGTAGACCGTGACCGCGCGGCCGGCCTGCGCCAGCACCTCGGCGGCGGCGAGCCCGGCCGGTCCGCCGCCCACGATGGCGATCTCGTCCCTGTCATCCGGCATCCGCCCGGAGAGCGGCAGGCCGCCCGCTCCTGTCACTGTCTCTTATACACATCTCCGAGCCCACGAGACAAGAGGCAATCT
>CAXDNE010000530.1:0-2750 GCA_963990595.1 uncultured Methylobacterium sp. | reverse complement strand
GTCAGATGTGTATAAGAGACAGACCTGAGACCGAGGCCCCGTCCGGCCCGCATTCCGGGAGCCCGCGATGAGTGCCCCCCAGCGCCGCGCGCTGCTGATCTGCAACGCCAAGGCCCGCAACGGCGGCTGCGACCTCGACGCGGTGCGGGGCATCCTGCGGACGGGCGGCATCGAACCGGTGGACGCGCCGCAGGGGGCCGATTGCCGCGACCTGATCCGCGACCGGGCCGACGCGGTCGATCTCGTGATCCTGGGCGGCGGCGACGGCACCATGAACTACGCCGCCCCGGCCCTGGTGGAGAGCGGCCTGCCCTTCGCCATCCTGCCGCTCGGCACCGCCAACGACCTCGCCCGCTCCCTCGGCCTGCCGCTCGATCCCGTGGAGGCGGCCCGCTTCATCCCGACGGCCGAGGCGCGGCCGGTGGATCTCGGCTGGGTCAACGGCCACTATTATTTCAACGTGGCGAGCGTGGGATTCTCCGCGGAGCTGGCGGGCGAGCTCACGGCGGATTCGAAGAAGATCTGGGGCGTGCTCGGCTACGCGGTGGCGGCCGTGCGGGTGCTGCGCCGGGTGCGGCCCTTCACGGTGACGATCGAGCATGACGGC
Organism: uncultured Methylobacterium sp.; assembly: GCA_963990595.1. Lineage (GTDB taxonomy): Bacteria > Pseudomonadota > Alphaproteobacteria > Rhizobiales > Beijerinckiaceae > Methylobacterium. The sequence goes on along the minus strand of CAXDNE010000530.1, from coordinate 2,143 downwards.
ACGGTCGAGAAGGTCACCACCATCCAGGTCTCGGTGGGCAACGGCCGGCATTACGGCGGCGGCATGACGGTGGAGGAGACCGCCGCCGTGGATGACGGCAAGCTGAATTTCTACAGCCTCGAGATCAACCATTGGTGGCGGCTTCTCGCGCTGCTTCCCGCCTTGCGGCGCGGCACGCACGGGCGCGCCGCGGATGTGCGCGCCTTCCACACGCAGGAGATCAAGCTCTCCACCCGCAAGCCCCGGCCGGTGAACACCGACGGCGAGCTGACCACGCACACGCCGGCCCATTTCAAGGTCTTTCCCAAGATCCTGCGGGTCTTCGCCCCGGAGCCGGTGCGCGGCCCCGCGCCGTTCGACCTCGCGGCCCTCGGCAGTCGCATTCTCCCGACCAGCGAGGCACCTCGTCTGTGACCGACCTGATCCAGCTCGCCAGCCAGCCCACCGTCTGGGCCGCGCTCGCAACCCTCGTGGTGATGGAGGTGGTGCTCGGCGTCGACAACCTGATCTTCATCTCGATCCTGACCAACAGGCTGCCGGCCGACCAGCAGACCCGGGCGCGGCGCATCGGGATCGGGCTGGCGCTGATCCTGCGGCTCGGGCTGCTCGGCACCGTGGCGTTCATCGTCCACCTGACCGAGCCGGTCTTCGCGGTGCTGGGCCAGGATTTCTCCTGGCGCGACCTGATCCTGATCGGCGGCGGCCTGTTCCTGCTCTGGAAGGCCACCAAGGAGATCCATCACAGCGTCGATCCGGACCCCGAGGCGGGCGCGTCCGGCGGCACGCTCGGCTTCGGCGCGGCGATCGGCCAGATCCTGCTCCTCGACCTCGTCTTCTCCATCGACTCGATCATCACGGCGGTCGGCATGACCGAGCACGTGCCGGTGATGATGGTGGCGGTGGTCTTCGCCGTGACGGTGATGCTGGTCGCCGCCGAGCCGCTCTCGGCCTTCATCGCCCGGAATCCCACCGTGGTGATGCTGGCGCTGGGCTTCCTGATCATGATCGGCATGACGCTGATCGCCGAAGGGTTCGGGGCCCATGTGCCGAAGGGCTACATCTACACCGCGATGGCCTTCTCGGCCGGCGTCGAAGGCCTCAACATGCTGGCCCGGCGGCGCCGGCGGGCCGCGCAGGCGGCGACGCAGGCGCCCACCGGGCAGGCTCGGCGGGCCTGACGCGGGGCGAACCGCCATGCGCCTCCTCGCGGCTCTCGGCCTGCTCGTCCTGGCCGCCGCGGCCCGCGCGGAGACGAGACCGATGGCACCGGACCCGCAGGTCCTGCACGACCTCGCCCCCACCGGCACGCTCCGGGCGGCGATCAATCTCGGCAATCCCGTGCTGGCCCGGGCCGGCGCGGACGGACCGGTGGGCCTCTCGGTGGATCTCGCCCGGGCGCTGGCGCGGCGGCTCGGGGTCCCGGTGGCGTTCGTGACCTTTCCGGGAGCGGGCGCCGTCTCGGCCTCCGCGGGATCCGGAACCTGGGACATCTGCTTCCTGGCAATCGATCCGGAACGCGCGGACGGGATCGCCTTCACGGCTCCCTACGTGCTGATCGCCGGCAGCTATCTGGTTCCGGCGGCCTCGCCGATCCGGACCCTGGAGGCGGTGGACCGCGACGGGGTGCGCGTCTCGGTGGGCCAGGGCAGCGCCTATGACCTGTTCCTGACCCGGGCGCTGCGCCACGCCACGCTGGTGCGCGCCCCGACCTCGGCCGAGGCGGTGACGGCCTTCGCCCGGGACGGGCTCGACGCCGCGGCCGGGGTGCACCAGCCGCTGGCCGCCTACGCGGCAGCGCATCCGGAGGTGCGGCTGCTGCCTGGGCACTTCATGGCGATCCCCCAGGCGATGGGCCTGCCGGTGGGCCGGGACGCGGGGGCCGCCTACCTCGCCGCGTTCATCGCGCAGGCGAAGCGGGACGGGCTCGTGCGCCGCGGCCTGGAGGCCAGCGGGCAGGATCCGGGGCTGGCGGCGCCGTAGGTCTTACGGGGGTCTTCCAACGCCCCGCATCCCGAGGTGCCGCGCCAGCCGCCTCGAAGGCGGGCTCCGGGGATCGCGCGGCCGGCTGGAGGGCTCCTTCGAGGCCTGCGCTGCGCTCCGGCGCCTCAGGATGAGGGCGCGGGCGGGATGAGGATCGGGCGGG
>CAXDNE010000529.1:0-2811 GCA_963990595.1 uncultured Methylobacterium sp. | reverse complement strand
TCGACGCCGTACCGGGCCTCGATGGCCGCCAGGGTGTCGGCATTCTCGGCGAGCTGCGCGTCGGCGACGCTCTGCGGGACGGCCTGCGCCGTGGCCCAGGCGATCAGATCGGCGCGGCACGTCTCGAAGAATTGCGGTGCGGGCGGCTGGGGCGATCCCGGCTCCGCGACGGCGAGAACCGGCGCGAGCGCGCAGGCCCAGCCGGCGATGCGGAGCGGCCAGGCGCTGCGTGGCGTTCCGGGCCGCTTCGCCGGCCGGGTCCGCGCGTTGCAATGATCCATTGAGTCTCCGGCGATCCGGGGCTGTCCTGTCCGCCAGCATAGCCGCCGATGCCGATCGACTTCCAGGCGCCCCGCGACGCGCCGCGGGCGGCGCCCTAAATGAGCCCGACGTGGTCCGACGGAGACAGAACCCGTGAAGCGCGTTGCCTGCGCGGCGACCGGTGCGGCGCTCCTCGCCGCCGGTCCGGCGAACGCCCTCGAACTCTCCCGGAGCCGCGACATCCCCGCGGCCCCCGCCGCCGTCTGGGCTCTGGTCGGAGATTTCTGCGCCATCCAGCTCTGGCACCCGCAGGTGCAGCGCTGCATCCTGTCGGGCGACGAGGAGGATGACGGCATCCGCGCCCAGCTTCGCGGCCTCGTCGTGAAGGGCGGCCAAGGCACGATCGTCGAGGTCGAGACGGACCGCGACGAGGCCGGCATGAGCTACAGCTACAGCTTCATCCAGGGTCCCTTGCCGGTGCGCGCCTACAACGCGACACTGGCGGTTCGCCCGAACGGGGCCGGCTCGACGGTGATCTGGAGCGCGAGCTTCGACGCGGAGGGCGAGAGCGACGCCGATGCATTGGCCGAGATCACCGGCCTCTTCGACGCCGGGCTTGCCGGAATCGCCCGGGAGGTGGCCCGATAGCGGATGGCACGAATCGTGATCACCCGCGAAAAATCACCGGACGTGCCCCGCCCCCCCTCGTCGCGGCGCGCCGGTGCACCGATGTGAGCGGCGTCGGCGCGACCGATCGCCCGGCTCGTTTTTCCGAGGCAGCCTCAGGAGCCCGAGACCCGCATGCGCCGTCACCGCCACGCCAAGATCGTCGCCACCGTCGGCCCGGCCAGTTCGTCGCCCGACCGGCTGCACGCCCTGTTCCTGGCCGGGGTCGACACCTTCCGGCTGAATTTCAGCCATGGCCTCCAGGAGGATCACGCCAAGGTCCACGCCGCGATCCGGACCCTCGAGAAGGAGGTCGGCCGGCCGATCGGCATCCTGCAGGATCTCCAGGGACCGAAGATCCGGATCGGCACGCTGCAGGGTGGCCGGCTGGATCTGCAGGCCGGCGAGATGGTCCGCTTCGTTCTCGAGGGATCCGACGGCGACAAGCAGGCGATCCCCCTGCATCACCCCGAGATCTTCGATGCGGTGGTCCCGGGCCAGGAGCTGCTCATCGACGACGGACGGGTGCGGGTGCGGGTCACCGCGCCGGAACGGACCGCCATCACCGCCGAGGTCGTCACCGGCGGGCCGATCTCGAACCGCAAGGGCGTCAACCTGCCGGGCACGTTGCTGGACCTGTCGCCCCTCACCGAGAAGGACCGGGCGGACCTGGCCTTCGGCCTGGATCTCGGGGTCGACTGGGTCGCCCTGTCCTTCGTTCAGAAGCCCTCCGACGTGATCGAGGCCCGCGGGATCATCGGCGACCGCGCCGGGATCATGTCGAAGATCGAGAAGCCGCAGGCGCTGGAGCGGATCGACGACATCATCCGCCTCTCCGATGCCGTGATGGTCGCCCGCGGCGATCTCGGCGTCGAGATCCCGCACGAGGACGTCCCCGGGCGGCAGAAGGAGCTGATCCGCGCCTGCCGGCTCGCCGTGAAGCCGGTGGTCGTGGCCACCCAGATGCTGGATTCCATGGTCAACGCGCCCGCGCCGACCCGGGCCGAGGCCTCCGACGTCGCCACCGCCATCTACGACGGCGCCGACGCCGTGATGCTGTCGGCGGAATCCGCCACCGGCCGCTACCCGGTGGAGGCCGTGTCGATGATGGACCGGATCATCCGGAGCGTGGAAGGGCACAAGCTCTACCACTCGATCATCGCGGCCTCCGAGCCGGGCGAGGAGGAGACGCCGCCCCACGCGGTGGCGACCGCCACGGCCGAGCTCGCCGAGGCGGTGCACGCCGCCGCCATCGTCGCCTACACGGCGAGCGGCACGACGGCCGCCCGGGTGGCGCGCAAGCGCCCCGCCGCCTCGATCTTGGCCCTGACCCCGAACGTCGCGACCTCGCGGCGCCTCAGCCTGCTCTGGGGGGCGCACAGCGTCCTCACCGACGACGTCGATTCCTACGAGGAGATGACCGCGAAGGCCTGCCAGCACGCACAGGAGGAGGGTTTCGCCAAGCCGAACGACATCATCGTGGTCACCGCCGGCATCCCGTTCCACATCGCCGGCAACACCAACAACATCCGCCTGATGCAGGTCTGAGACCGATGCCGAGACCGCGGCGGGTGGAACGCGGTCTGCGCCTCACCCGTTGAATCGAAAGCTGCGCCGTTCTGGCGCGATACTGGAGGGCCGACCCATGAACCTGATCGGACGCATCGTCACCAAGCTCCTCGGCAACGAGAACCGCCCCGTCGACCGCGACGACCGGAACGCCAGCACGGCGACGCCGATCGGACGCCTCGTCACGAAGATCCTGGGCAAGTAACGCCGGCACATAACGCCGCTCGCCGCGCGTCCCGAGGGGCGCGCGGCGAGCGGGGGTATGTGCTGTCTCTTATACACATCTCCGAGCCCACGAGCCAAGAGGCAATCTCG
>CAXDNE010000528.1:0-2816 GCA_963990595.1 uncultured Methylobacterium sp. | reverse complement strand
GGCGAACTCCGGCTCGGCGTTCTCCAAGTCCACGGTCACCCATGATCACCGGACGAACCTTGACGGGATCCGGCCCGCTGAGCGTCGATCCGGTAAACGTTTATGCGACGGTCGGCGCGGCTCGCGCGGATCATGCGTCTGTCGAGGTGCCCCCGGCGCTCGGGAACTCCGCCGAGAACATCGAGGTGATCACGCGCTCGCGCTCTCGATCACGTACCCACGCTCGTGATCACGAAGTTCGGGCAGGGCGCCTCAGCGACGGTGCAAGAATGTGTCGTCCACGGTCACCTCGATGGTGGCCCAGACCCTGTCGCGGCGGTTCGCGATCTCGGCAGCGCCGATCGTCGGCTCGACCATCGCCCTGTCCCAAAATCCCCCTCGTTTTCGCGCCCCATTTTCCCTTCGGCGGCACGCTCATTTCGGCCTGTCCCGGAACCATCTGGTTCTGGAACAGGGCTCGTGGCCGGAGGCTTGGCCGAGGCGCGGATCCGTGAGAATCTGGAGAGGATGAAGCGGGTCGCCTTTTATGTTCGGGTCTCCACGGCCGATGGCCAGAGCACGGAGAACCAGACCCGCGCGCTCCACGAGGTCGCCGCCCGGTCGGGTTGGAACGTCACGGCGATCTTCAGCGACGATGGCATCTCCGGATCCAAGGGACGGGACCGCAGGCCGGGGCTCGACGCGCTGCTCAAGGCGGTGACGCGGCGCGAGGTCGATCTCGTGGCGGCCTGGAGCGTCGATCGGCTCGGGCGATCCCTGCCGGACCTCATCAACCTGTTGGGCGAACTCCAGGGACGCGGCGTCGATCTGTTCCTGCACCAGCAGGCCCTCGACACGAGCACGCCGGGTGGGCGGATGATGTTCCAGATGCTCGGGGTGTTCGCGGAGTTCGAGCGGTCGTTGATCCGCTCCCGCGTCATGGCCGGGCTCGAACGCACCAGGGCCAAGGGCACGCGCCTCGGGCGGCCCCCCATTGGAGATAGAGAAGGCGGAAGCGATCCGCACGCTGCTGGTGTCCGGGGTTGGCATCCGGGAGACGGCGCGCCGGACCGGCGTCGGCGCCTCGACCGTTCAGCGCGTGCGCGTAGCGATGGTTGGAGAGCAGGCCGCTGCCGATGCAGCGGCATGACCTTCACTCGAAGCCTCGGACCACGGTCATGGACGGTCAGGAAGCCGTCGCGCACCGTGCTGCGCTATATCCAGGAGGTCCTCATCACCGTCATGCTTCAGGGCCGAAGGCCCAGGGCTGCGCTTGCGCGGCAGCCCTGATCCGCTGCTGACCTTGCTCGTTCGCGATCCTCGTGCCTCGGATCGCTCTCGCCCAAGGCCATCAGCGGTGATGTAGATCGGGTCCAAGACCATGATCATGGATCCGTTCTCATCCGTCTTACCCGAGAGACGTGCTTATCCCCCCTGCTCTGATCGACAGTGCGACCAGAGCAGGGGGGATGTCGCTTACCCTCGGTTAGCGCTCAACAAGCCGCGTAGCCGGAGTTACCCGGCGGCTGGTGGTTCTCCTTGACCAGCATGTAGCGGCCCATCCCCTGGCCAGTCCCGCCTACGATCGAGAGTGGGGGCTTTGCGGAAGTGGGGCTGGAGACCAGCCTGCTACACGCCCCGCGCCTTGCCTCTCCGGCGGACTTTGGTGTGGCCAAAAACGGTTATCATCGGTGTCGATGAAGCCTACGCGCCCGACTGTTTTGATGCATCGGAGCGCGCATGGACGGCGGTCAAATGACCAAGACGCGCCGTCCTCTTGTGTGTGGTGCCTTTGCGCGAGGGAGCCACGATGGGCTCGACCTCGCCGAGCGGCCGTCACGTACCCCTACAGGGCCGTGTCCGGCTCGTCGGGGCGCTCTCCCTCATAATGCCGGTCTGCGGCTGACGGCTTCACCCGTCCTTGCCTCTCTCCCGGCTCTCGGTCTGGGGCGGAGTCACCCCGATCTACTCCTGAGCGCATATGTACAGCGGCACGGGCGATGCCCGCGCGACGCTTGTATTTAGAGTGTCGCACGGATGCCGGTTGAAAGTCGAAAATAAAAACGCGCGCCGAAGCAGAAAGAAATAATGCGCCAGATGCCTCGAACGCCGTAGGCTCTTCTCAGGTCGCGACAGGTGCGGCCATTGCAGAAGAGACATTTTCCAGAGCATGTTTGCCTATCGTTACATCATCGAGACGCCCGCCCATCATCAGATCATCGCCAACGCGGCCGTGGGCATCGCCAGCAGTCGGCTTGGCCGGAGGGGTGATCGCTGGCATGTCGAAGCCGAGCGCCGCGGCCTGCTGTTCTTCTTCACCACCGAGCAGGACATGATGCGGTTCATCCAGTGCTGGCAGTCCGCGATCGACGCGCGTCGGACGCGGCGGCCCGCGACCCAACCGCAGCGGCGGGCCGCTTAGAGGAAGGGTTTGCCTCTCACGCACGTCATCCCGGCCGAGACGATCCGCGCGGCCGAGGGTCGGCGGCCCGCGCTGCTCGCGGGGCTCGCCCGTGCCATCGAGATCCGGCGGGCTCACGATGCCATCCCGCTGCCGAAGCATTGGTTCACGGTAGAGCCCGCGGCCGACCTCCCGGACGGCTCGGTCGAGCTTACCTTCCGCTTCGAACTGGAGGTCGAACGGACCTTCGCCGAGGAGGCTCTCGATCGGCTCTCGCAAGCCGCTGAGCGCAGGTCGTAGCCCGCATGCAGATGGAGAATGCCGTGGAGCTTCGCTTGACGCGGGGTCCCACGGTGTTACCCCTCAGAATGAGAAGCGAGAGCATTGACGGTGCAGTGGGAATAGGCGGAGAGGTCGAATCCCACCCCTTCCGCCA
>CAXDNE010000527.1:0-2832 GCA_963990595.1 uncultured Methylobacterium sp. | reverse complement strand
CTCCGGGGGGCGCGGGTGAGGGACGCCGTCGGCGAGGGGGCGGCGCCGGGTGAGCCTAGAGCAAGGCAATGTCCCGGCCAAGCTGAGGTTCCCTGCGGAGACGCGCGACCCGCGCGGCGGTTGTGCGCCGGCATCACCGGGCATCGGCGCGGCGGCTGACGCCGCCGGCTCCCGTCACGCTTCGGCCGGAGGCCGGATCCCGCGGCCCTCCGGCGGCCGGCGCGAGCCGCAGGCTCGGGCACCCCACGGGCCGGGCGATGCCCGGAGGTTTGCAGAAAATGCCGCCTGGAAATGAAGCGATCCGGTAGCCCTAACTCGCTATGAATACGAAGGTGAGCAACCGGTGGTGGTAATGAGCGTTCCCACGATCTATCGAGAGGCGGGGTGCAAAACTCTCGGTTGAGAAATGATCAGATGATGCGTTCCAGAAAGGAAACGGGAGACTTCATTCGATGAAATACTTGATCTGTGCATCGGTTCTGAGGGATAGGTCTCATGATCGGCTTGTTCGCGGCGGCGTCGGCAGGGTTCCTGATTAGCTGGTTCTTCGGGCTCGGCATGCTGGTCACCGCGAGCGCGGCGTTTTTCGTCGTCGATGTCTGGCGCATCCAGTCGAACGCCGCAGTCGCGATCGATGATGTCCTGATGTTGTTCGCCTACCTGTCGGCCCTACAGGGCGGATTTCTGATCGGTGCTTACATCAAGCACGGTCGTGCCGATGAAGACCGGTTATAGCCACCAGATAAAACTGCCGCGCAGATAGGATGCCACAGCCCACAAGACGATGGCCACGGTCGAGAGTGTCAGGCCCAGGATCAAGCGTTGCCGGTGCGTCAACATGCGTCGGGATTGCCTTAAGGACCATTCATTGGCGTACACTTGAGCGGGCCGGGTCGGTTCCGGCGCATGCCCCTCTCGAGATGACGTCCGCAGCCGGGCCGACAAAGCCACCGTCTACGCACGAATCGATATTTCATATACATCTTAAGGAATGCGCTCGTCGTTGAGCGAGGCTGATTTGGTATTCAAATAGTGTTCGGTAACTCTGACTTTTTCTGAATTTAGCCTGCGCGATCCGGGCGGCAGGCCCGGGCGCGCGGCGCGGCCTGACCTGCTCTGACCCCGCCGACGGGATTGGCGGCGAGCCGGCCTCCGAGGCTCCTCTCGGCTCCAGCCCGTGCCGGCGATGCTCCGGGCCCGGCCCGGACAGGGCCTCACCCCGCCCAACGGGCGCTCCGGCCCCAGCCGCCGAGCACCCGGTCGATCCAGTCGCGCTGCGGAGCCACCAAGATGCCCTGGGTGAGGCCGCCGCAGCTGCCGCCGATCCAGGCGGAGAGCGCCAGCACCCCGCCATCCGGCCCGGCGATCGGGCCGCCGGAATCCCCCTGGCAGGCGCCGCCGGCCCCGCCGCGCAGCCAGACCAGGATGCGGCTCGGCCCGTAGGGCTCGATCACCGGCAGGACGACGCTCCGGTAGGTGCCGGTGGAGCGCGGGTCGCCGGGCTTGGCGGCTCCGTAGCCCGACAGGGTCAGGGCCTCGCCCGCCCGGGGCAGGTCGGCACGCAACGTCACCGGCACGAAGCGTGGCGGCAGCGGCGTCGCGGTGCGCAGGAGCGCGAGGTCGATGGAGCGCCGCCGCGCCCGGGCGGCCCCGGGATCGTAACCCGGATGCACCGCCCGCGCCGCGACCTCGACCAGGACCGGCTCGCCGCCGGCGTCGCGGAAATGGACGCGGTGGTCCCCTCCATCGGCCGCGCAGTGGCCGGCGGTCAGCACCGTGTCGGGGGCCAGCACCACGCCGGTGCAGACGCCGCCCTGCGACGACAGGACCATCACGGCGCCGCCGGCGGGCGCCTCGGTTCCGCCGACGACGGCCCCGGCCGGCAGGCCTGAGAGCGTCAGGCAAGCCGCCGCGACGGCGAGGGCCGCCGGGCGGCGCTTCGGAACCTGCATCGGACCACCTGCGAGAGAGACGCGCGATGATCCCGTTACGCATCGACGCTGCCGCCGTCGAGCCGGTGGGCGTGCCCGAGCTGCGCGCCTACCTGCGCTTCGATTCCGACGCGGCCGACGCCGAGGATGGGCTGCTCCAGGCCCTCCTCACGGCCGCGCGGGCCGGCCTGGAGATCGAGACGCGCCGGATCCTCGTCCCGGGCCGCTACCGGATCGCGCTCGCCGCCTGGCCACCGGACGGGCAGGTGCCGCTGCCGCTGAGCCCGCTGGTGGGGCTGATCCGCGCCGGCTTCGCGGAGGCGGGGACCGTGACCGACCTCGCCGCCGGGCTGGTGCAGCTCGGCCCCGATCCCGTCGAGGCGCCGAGCCTGCGGATCGATGCCGCGGTGCCGGATCCCGCCGGCCGCACGCTCCTGATCGAGGTCGCGGCCGGGTACGGCGGCGACGGGCCGCCGCTCCCGGCCCCCCTGCGCCTCGCGATCCTGCGGCGCGCCGCCGCCCGCTACGAGCATCGCGGGGACGAGCCGGACGGGGCGCGCGCCGAGGCCGCCGACCTCGCCGCCCCCTTCCGCCGGATACGCCTGTGACCTCCTCGCGCGGAGCCTGCCCGATGGCGACCCCCTTTCAACGCCCGCCGCTGGGCGCCCGGCGGCGCCGCTTCGTGCTGGAGCGGCCCGTCGAGGAACCGGACGGATTCGGCGGCGTCCTGCGCCGCTACGTGGCCGGTCCGGTCCTGTGGGGCGCCATCGTCCCGGCCGGGTTGGTCGACCGCCCGCAGGGCGGCCTGTCTCTTATACCCATCTCCGCGCCCCCGCGACAACCGGCAAGGGCGTATGCCGTCTTATGGTTGAAAAAAAAAAGGGGGGGGGGGGGGGGGGGG
>CAXDNE010000526.1:0-2887 GCA_963990595.1 uncultured Methylobacterium sp. | reverse complement strand
CACGCAGCCGAGATCGCGGTTTAGTGCTGAATTCACTCCCCAGACGCCTTCTCGGGCTGCGCCGTTACGATCTCTCCGGATCTTGGCCCGGCTGAATGTTGAGCTTCCGAGCCTCGTTCGGCGGCCCGTCGGGCCGCTCCCAAGGCGAATACCTGGAGCATCAACCATCCCGGAACGTCGTGAGACCGCCTGCATCAAGTGCTGCTCGACAGACTGCGGCGCCAGAACGGTATTGGATCCGGCCGTTTCGAAGGGCTGCACCTCCGGCAGCTTGAGGTTATCGGTAAGCTTCGGCGAGAAGCCGAGCTCCACCGAGCTCTGGCGCGTCGCCGCGACCCGCCGCGAGGTAATACGCCCTTCGATCGCGCGGCTCGGCGGCAGTGCGAATTGGTAGCTGTCCATCCCGTTGCGGGATCAGGTTCTGCCGGGGCTGCCCGCCTCGACCTACGGAGCAGTCTGCGGGAACATGGCCGCTCGAAGACCGCTCCCGACGCCGAGGAAAGTTCCACGCGATCAGGGGACCCCGGCGGCAATCGCATTGGCGTCGCTCGGAGCCCAGCCGCGCCCGCGCGGCTCGCTCTCTCGGAACTTCATTTACCGCCAATAAACCGAAATATACAGATCATATCGATTGGAATTCAGATTCTGCCGGACCGATCCGGCGATATTAAGGTTCTTAGCGCACGTTCTGCCTGTGAAAGGTTACTCTCGGTCAGGCGGACGGCGCGATGGCGAAGTGGATCCCCGGCGCGGCCGTGTTCGGCCTGCTGTGTCTGATGATCATCCCGGCCCCCGGGATCTGGGGCGTGCTGATCGGCGCCGCCTGCGTGCTGGCGATCGTCGTCAGCCTGTGCATGCTCCTCCTGGACCGGGTGGCGACCCGCGTCCTCGCCTGGCACGGGCGTCTCCGGCAGGCGCGCCGGGGCCGGAGCCGGGCGGTGCATGCCGGCTCCGGGATGACGCGGAAGGTCTGACGACCCGCCGGCGCGCCGCCCGGGGCTGGATTCGGCCGGGCATCGGTGCAAGGTCCCGGCGTCACGACCAACCCGGACGGTCCGATGAAGCTCCTCTACTCCCCCGCCTCCCCCTACGCCCGCAAGGTGCTGGTCCTCGCCCACGAGACCGGGGTGATCGACCGGATCGCCGTCACCGCCGCGGGCGCCTCCCCCACCGGCCCCTCCGCGGAGGTCGCCGCCCACAACCCGCTGGGCAAGATCCCCGCGCTGGTGCTGGAGGACGGCACCGCGCTCTACGACAGCCGGGTGATCTGCGAGTATCTCGACAGCCTCTCCGCCGGCCCGCGCCTGTTCCCCGCGGGGGAGGCCCGCTGGGACGCGCTGACCCGGCAGGCGCTCGCCGACGGGCTGCTCGATGCGGCGCTGCTCACCCGCTACGAGCGGGTGCTGCGCCCGGAACCCCAACGCTGGGAGGCCTGGGAGGCCGGCCAGATCGGCAAGATCCGCTCCGCCCTCGACCGGTTCGAGACCCTGGCGGCCGATCCGCCGGCGCTCGACATCGGCACCGTGGCGCTGGCCTGCGCCCTCGGCTATCTCGACCTGCGCTTCCCCGACCTCGCCTGGCGCGCGGACCATCCGGCCCTGGCCGCGTGGTACGCGGACTTCGAGCGCCGGCCCGCGATGGTCGCCACGGTCCCGAAGGGCTGAGGATCCGGAACGCCCGCGCACCGCGCGGGCGCTACGGCCGGGCCGGATCGGCGACCGCGTAGGGATGCGTCGAGCCGAGCGGGTCGGCGAAGAAGCCCGCGACCGTCCCGGCCCCGGTGCCGAAGGTGATGAGCAGGAAGCCGCCCGCGAGCGCGAAGTTCTTCAGGAAGTCCCAGAACAGTTCGCGGCCCTTGCCGCCGGCCCAGAAGTCGCCCGGCACCCAGAACTGCTTCCACAGCAGCGCCGTGACGCCGCAATAGCCGGCCAGCACGAAGGCGGCCGCCCGGTCGGCGGTGCCGGTCAGGATGCAGAGCGACATCCCGATCTCGACGGCAAGCCCGATCAGGATCAGCGCCGTGGCGGGCGCGGTGGCGTGCACGGCCTCCCGCGCCTGGCCGACGGCGCCCTTGAAGTTCAGGATCTTGTCGAGCGCGCTGAACGGCAGGAACAGCAGCACGAGGAGCAGGCGGACGCCGAACGCGATCGCGACGCTGAGGCTGGCCATGCGCTGAACCGACTCCCGACCCGGCCCGGTTCGGGCCGCTGATCCAAGCCGCGAGCGGCGCAAAGGTTTCGGAGCGGCCCGCGGCGCCCGCCCCCTCCCCCGGGTCCGGGCTTCGGAATCCGGACTTGGCGCATGCGGGGCGCGGGGATCGTCCGGGCGTGTCCGGGACGCGGCGGCGGGGCGGCTCAGAAGCCGGGCCCGGCCCCGGGGATCGTGCCGCCATAGCCCCAGCCCGTGAAGGGCGGCGCCGCGACCCGCTCCCGCGTCGCCGGGGCGAAGACCCGGGCGAGCGGTCGCGGCTGCTGCCAGACCCGCCAGCGCGGCCGGTCGCGTGCCGCCCTGCGGGCGAGGGTCCGGTCCATGTCGGACAGAGCGCGGTGGTGCGGCCGCCCGGATTGCCGGCGGGCCTCGGCCGGGGCGGCCAGCAGCAGCACCGCCGGCAGCAGGGCGGCGAGGATCGGAACGGGACCGGCGCGCATGGTTCGGGCTCCACGGGGGCGGCCGCCGAAGGCCTCAAGGGGCCGCCGCCGGCAGCTACGCCACGGATGCCCGTCCGGTTCCGCGGGACCCGCCGGGCGGGCCGGGTGTTGCCCGGGATCCCCGGAGCGCCGAAAACCCCGTAGGAATCCGGGTGCCCGCACCGGACCGATTCGCGCGGTTCAGGACGACCGCCATCACCTGTCTCTTATACACATCTCCGAGCCCACGAGACAAGAGG
>CAXDNE010000525.1:0-2940 GCA_963990595.1 uncultured Methylobacterium sp. | reverse complement strand
TGCCGCGCGCGGCTCGTTCCGCTGGCGCACGGCACCGTGCTGGAGGTAGGCATCGGATCGGGCCTGAACGTTCCCTTCTACACGGCCCAGGTCGATCAGGTGGTCGGCATCGATCCATCACCCGCGTTACTCGGCAAGGCACGCGCACGGCGTGGCACCAGTGTGGCCCCTATCCTGTTGGCGTGTGCCTTTGCCGAAGGCATCCCGCTGGCAAGCGGCAGCATCGATACCGTGGTCATGACCTGGACCCTGTGCAGCCTTCGCGAGCCACGAACCGGCCTCGACGAGATCCGCAGGGTGCTGCGCCCCGACGGGCAGTTGTTGTTCATCGAGCATGGCTTGGCGCCCGATACGGACGTCGCGCGCTGGCAACGCCGTCTGGACCCGCTGTGGGCACGTATCAGTTGCCACCTGGAGCGTCCGGTGGACCGCCTTCTCGAAGAGGCGGCGTTTGTGATCGACGCGATGCAGACGAGTTATGTCGGCGGAGGTCCCCGGATGCTGTCTTACCTCTACCAAGGTCGGGCTCGGCCCGCTCGTCCGTGAGCAAGGCAGCATCAACGCAGTCCGGTCCCATGCGGCCGCGGCCCGTGAACACCAAGTGCCGCGCCTCGCGTGTCTGCCGCAGCCCCCCTGCGGCAGACACGCACACGACTGAAGAGGCCGGCGCCTCAGGAGCGATGGAGGAACGGGCCTACATCATCTTCGAGAGCCGGTTCGCTCAGGATCTGTTCTGTGCCGTGCCGACGAGCCACGAGATCCCTACGTTCCTCTTCGGGGCAGCTTGGCTGTTCCGAGGCACCCTCGGGAGAAGAGGCTTCAGAATACCTGGTTTCGACAAAGCTACGGCCCGGACCGTGGCACAGCGTGACGGCTTCTATCTGTTCACATCGGCCGCTCGCAGGGATCGGGGTTAGTCCGCCGATCTCAGACGAAGACCGAGTACAAGCTGACCAAATCGCGATGCCCTCGAAAGAATGGCGGCGTCGAACGGATATAAACTTATGATAAATGACGCTGCATTAAAGGGGTATTAATTTGGAAATTCGGCAAGCTGCACCTCGATTTGAACCTGTTCACAGCGGCCGCCGGCGATACCTGTCGTATCTAGACGTGCGGTCTCACCGTCTGAAAATTCCTCCGCCAGACCTACACGAAACACTCCGGACGCTTCAGTCTGCATCTGTCATCCTTATGTCGTTACCAAAGATCTGAGGAACATCCATGCCGGTCATGACGGTCGATTTTGATATTATCAGGGACGATCAAAATTCTTATCAATCGGCACGCGCAGAGTTTATTGAGGAGCTCCGTCGCGGGCGCCGAGAGGACCAGATCTACTTCGATGAAAACCGATGTTTTTTAAAGACGCCTGAACATATCCATGTCCTTGCGAGACGGTTAGTCAGCAGAAATAAAATTCTGATCGACCGAGACCGCGTAGTGATCATTGAGGCGCGATCAAAGAAAATATGTGTGCTCGGCGGTTGCGACATGAGAATTTTCGAGGCATTTTTGAATTATAAATTAATCTACATTTCGCAATAATATAAGGTAAGTCGAGCCGCGAGTTTGAAGGTTGCCGAGCTCTGGCTTTAGCAAAGGCAGAATAGATTAAAATTTAATAATTTTGCTTGCATTGTATAATATTTGCAGATAACCCAAGTGCCTCAGCCGTCACTTCAATTCAATGAGTGTAGCTGAGATTATTCGTCCGGCGTGCCAAAGGTGTTCTTACTCTGAAGACTTGAAATCAGCCAGTCGGCATTCTAGTCTGCGCCGGGATCATGGAATATGAATAATATTTTATTCCATATTATTACGTAATGTGAGTTGAATTACTGATACGCCACCCGCGGATCGCGCTCTATGACCCACGATTAAAGCATATATCTGGACGACGAGAAGCGAGATCGGCCGGCGCAGGTGAAAGACGGCGAAACCTAGGGACAGCTGTATGCCCCCGGTAGCACCGCCTTGTCCATCGGTTAAATGAACGACAATCGATGATCGGGGCTTATTATTTCTCCTTTTTGATCAACATCTTCACTTCTTTGATGCTCTTTTCATTCTCCTCCATCGCCTTTCGAGCTTCCTTGCGCACATTTTCGTCCTTGATGTGTTTTAGCGCGATCTCCGACATGTCCACCGCTCCTTGATGATGGGCGGCCATGCTCTTGAGCCATGCGACATCTGGATCTGCGTCCATCATCCCTTCCATCATCGCCTTGTTCATTTTGTCCATGGCGGCCATGGACTCCTTCTGCATCGGGTTCATGGTCTTCATATCCGCGCCTTTCATATCCATGCCTTTCATGTCCGACATGGATCCACTCTGGCCCTGTTGAGCCAGGGCTGGAGCAAGGCTGGAAGCCGACAGGAGAACGGCTAGCAGGCCGGTGCGCATCAGGGTCATGAGGTCGTCTCTCGCTCGTGCGGTTCGTGACCCGTCCAACCAAGCACCTGCGGAAATGTTCACGCGATCTCCTACAAACGTGACGGCATCGCCGCCGGTCGACGGCTTATCGTCCTCTGCGCCTACGACGATGGGGGGAGGAATTCTTGCGCTCCTCGATTTCCGCACGCGACAGCCGTGCTGTTTGGTCATGCTCGTCGAGAGCCAGCCCTGCAGTCTCTCGATGATGGGCGGACGACCGGGGTGTGCAATGAACCGCCCGGCGTACACGGCGCGTTCCTCAGCCTCGGATCAGTGCCTTACGGACTGGTGGCGCCAGGATCCTGCGGACCATCCAGAGCGGCAGGCTCAATGAGGAACGACCGGTGTGACGTCGCGTTCGTCCCATGATCCGGTTCACCTTCGGGTGAGGCGATACTGATTTGGGAGCTTGGACATGGGCACGAGGACGGTTCTCGCTATTGCAGCCGCTCTTCTTCTGACGCCACCCTCCGCTGTTCTGGCGCAAGCCGGCGGTGGAGGGG
>CAXDNE010000524.1:0-2956 GCA_963990595.1 uncultured Methylobacterium sp. | reverse complement strand
GAGCCGGAGCCGCGCCGCGCCTACGCGGCCGCCAAGGCGACCCTCGCCCTGACGGTGGCGCCGCCGACGAAGCTGCGGCTCCAGCCGATCCCGCCCTCAGCCGACTGGCGCTTCGACCTCGCCGAGGGCTGCCCGGCCCATTGCCAGTACTGCTACCTCGCGGGTTCGCTCCAGGGTCCGCCGGTGACCCGGGCCTACGCCAATCTTGACGCGATCCTGGGCAACCTCGCGGAGTATGCCGGGCGCGGTGCCGTGACCTCGGCCTCCGCCGAGCGGGCCCACGAGGGGACCACCTTCGAGGCCTCCTGCTACACCGACCCGCTCGGCATCGAGCACCTCACCGGCTCCCTCTCGGCGGCGATCCGGCATTTCGGCGCCTGGGACGCGCCGGTGCAGCTGCGCTTCACCACCAAGTTCGCCGCGGTGGCGCCGCTCCTCGACCTGCCGCACAACCGGCGCACGCGCATCCGCTTCTCGGTCAATGCCCGCGCCGCCGCGCATTACGAGGGCGGGACCGACCCGCTCGACGCCCGGCTCGCCGCGATGGAACGGGTGGCCCGCGCCGGCTATCCGGTGGGGCTGACCATCGCGCCGATCCTGCCGGTGCCGGGCTGGGCGGAGGCCTATGCCGGCCTGATCGGCGACGCCGCCGACGCGCTCTCCGGCGTGCCGGACCTCGACCTCACCGCGGAACTCATCACCCACCGCTTCACCCCCGGCTCGAAGGCGGTCCTGCGCGGCTGGTACCCGGGCTCGGACCTCCCCCTCGACGAGGCGGAGCGCGTGGAGAAGCGCACCAAATTCGGCTCCGTGAAGCATGTCTTCCCGAATCCGCTGATGCAGGCGATGCGCGCGCAGATCACCGGGAGCATCGCCCGCACCCTGCCGGCCGCGCGGGTGCTGTACTGGACCTGAGCGGCACCCGGCGCCATGTCGCCCGCATGAGCGATTCGCCCCCCCTGATCCTGACGCTGGCCTTCGACGAGCCCACCTTCGCGCGTTTCGACGGCGAGCGGCGGCGGCATTTCCCGGAGGCGTTGAACTTCATCCCGGCGCACGCCACGCTGTTCCACCACCTGCCGGGCGACCGCGAGCGCGGCGTGATCGAGGCCATCACGACGCTCGCCCGCGCGGTGCCGCCCCCGGAGGTGGCCGTGACCGGCCTGCGCCTCACCGGGCGGGGCGTGGCCTACGGGCTCGAATCCGGGGCGCTGTCCGCCTTCCGAAGCCGCCTCGCGACGAGCTTCGCGCCCCATCTCACCGCGCAGGACCGGCAGGGCTGGCGCCCGCACGTCACCGTTCAGAACAAGGTCACCCCCGACGTGGCCCGGGCGCTCCACGCCGACCTGTCGGCCGGCTTCGCGCCCTTCCGCTTCACGGCTCCGGCGACCCTGCTGTGGCGTTATCTCGGCGGACCCTGGGCGGCGGTCGCGCGCCTGCCCTTCGGAGAGAATGCCTGATGGCCCCTGCCCCCGCGCCCCGAGGCCGCGCCGTGCGGGCGCCGCTCAGCCTGCGGCACAACCGGCTGACCCGCCCCGCCCTGGCGGTCTGGCTCCGGCTGCGCCTGAACGAGGTCGGGCCGCTCGTCGCCCTGCTCGGCCTCAGCATCCTGGGCTACGGCTTCTTCTATCTCGCCCACGAGGTCGGCGAGGGCTCCACCGCGGCGCTCGATCGCAAGATCCTGCTGGCCCTCCGCAATCCCGCCGACCTCGCCGACCCGATCGGGCCGCCCTGGCTGGAGGAGACGATGCGCGACATCACCGGGCTCGGCAGCGTGTTCACGGTGCTGTTCCTGACCTGCGCGGTCGCCGCCTACCTGGCGGCGTCCGGGCGTCGCCGGATCGGCCTCTACGTGCTCGCCGCGGTGGGCAGCGGCGAATTGGTCTCGACGGTGCTGAAGGTCTTCTACCACCGGCCGCGACCCGATCTCGTGCCGCACGGCATGGAGGTGTTCACGGCGAGTTTCCCGAGCGGGCACGCCACTATGTCGGCCATCGCCTACCTGACCCTCGCGACCCTGATCGCGCGGGTGGAGCGCAACCGGCGCGCCAAGGCCCTGGTCCTGGGTCTCGGCGTCAGCCTGACGCTGCTGGTCGGCATCAGCCGCATCTATCTCGGCGTGCACTGGCCGAGCGACGTGGTGGCCGGCTGGTGCATCGGCGCCGCCTGGGCGTGCCTGTGCTGGTTCGTCGCCCTCCAGTTGCAGCGTCGCGGCGAGGTCGAGGCGCCGGACCCGCCGCCGCCCGGCTGACCGGAGCGTTAGGGTAAACCGGAGGTTACGATGGACCGGCCGGCGCCCTTCGGGCTGGATGGCGGTTGTCGCGGTATCGACGCCATCGGGGACCAGAGATCGTGATCGAGCGCCGCCGCACCGCCCGCCGCCGCGTCTGCCTCGGCGGCCGCGTGCGCGTCGCGGCGTTCCTGCCGGAGATCGACTGCACCGTCCGCGACGTGTCCCTGGAGGGCGCGCGGATCCGCGTCCGCGCCGATTCCGTGCTGCCGGATCGTTTCGACCTGTTCATCCCCTGCCGGAACGAGACGCGGCGCGCCTGCGTGGCGTGGCGGTCCGGGGCGGTGATCGGCCTCGCCTTCGAGGGCGGGCTGGCCGCGCCCGAGCCGGAAGCGCTCGCCCGGCACCTGGCTGCGCGCGAGGCGGAGGTGGCGCGTCTGCGCGCCGCGCTCCTGGGCGGAAACGGCCCGGAGCCCGGCCGCGTTCACTGAGCGGGCGGCCTCTGCCAACGGCGGCGCCCGGCCCACCCTGCGGCGCCTCGGCGCCCCCTTCCGACGCGGCACTACGGCGAGGCTCATGGCGGACGACACGCGGCTCTCACGACGCAACCTTCTCGCGGCCGGGGGCGCCCTGGCCGGTGCCGCGGTGGGGGGCGCCGCGCAGGCAGCGCCGCCGGCGCCGTCCGTGCCGGCCGATACCGGCGCGGTCCAGGGCGGACGGGTGATG
>CAXDNE010000523.1:0-2978 GCA_963990595.1 uncultured Methylobacterium sp. | reverse complement strand
GATTGCCTCTTGTCTCGTGGGCTCGGAGATGTGTATAAGAGACAGCCCCCGGGGGGCGGCGGCGGTGTCTGTGCGAGGGCGACGGTGCCGGACAGCAGCGCCGCGACGCCCGCGAGGGCGATGATTCGGGTCATGTCGGCTCTCTTGGTGGATCGGGCTGCGCCGCCTCGGGCGACGCGGCTCAGGGGTAGGCGCGGCGGCGAAACCGGCCCTGAACCGGCCCGTTCAGCCCCGGTTAAAGGCCGGCCCCGCCCTCCGGGCAGACCGGCCGCGCGGCCGAGGCTTTCGACAGGCCCGCCGGCATCGTGTAGAGGGGGCGCCTTCCCTCGGAGGACCCTGTGCTCCACGTCTCGACTCGCGGCGAGGCCGCGCCGCTCTCGTTCTCGGACGCGCTCCTGGCGGGCTTGGCCCGCGACGGCGGGCTCTACGTGCCGCAGACCTGGCCGCAGATCGCGCCCGCGGAGATCGCCGCCCTGGCGGGGCGGCCCTACGCGGCGGCCGCCAAGCGGGTGCTGCGCCCGCTGATCGACGGCGACATCGCCGGTCCGGATCTCGACCGGATGATCGACGCCGCCTACGCGACGTTCCGCCACCCGGCGGTCTGCCCGCTGACCCAGCTCGACGACAACCTGTTCCTGCTGGAGCTCTTCCACGGGCCGACGCTCGCCTTCAAGGACGTGGCGATGCAGCTGCTCGGGCGGCTGATGGACCACGTCCTGGCCGAGCGCGGCGCCCGCGCCACCATCGTGGGCGCGACCTCGGGCGATACCGGCTCGGCGGCCGTGGAGGCCTTCGGCGGCCTCGACCGGGTCGACGTGTTCATCCTCTACCCGCACGGCCGGGTCTCGGAGGTGCAGCGGCGGCAGATGACCTCGGTGCCGGCGCAGAACGTCCACGCGCTGGCCGTCGACGGCACGTTCGACGATTGCCAGAACCTCGTCAAAGCCCTGTTCCAGAACGCCGATTTCGCCGATTCGGTGCGGCTGTCGGGCGTCAACTCGATCAACTGGGCCCGGGT
This sequence comes from uncultured Methylobacterium sp., assembly GCA_963990595.1. Taxonomy (GTDB): domain Bacteria; phylum Pseudomonadota; class Alphaproteobacteria; order Rhizobiales; family Beijerinckiaceae; genus Methylobacterium. The sequence continues at coordinate 1,960 of CAXDNE010000523.1, read as the reverse complement.
CGCGGCGCAGGCGGTCTACTACTTCACCAGCGCGGTGGTCTTGGGCTCGCCCCACCGCCCGGTCTCCTTCGCGGTGCCCACGGGCAATTTCGGCGACGTGCTCGCCGGCTGGGTCGCCAAGCAGATGGGCCTGCCGGTGAAGCGGCTGATGATCGGCACCAACGCCAACGACATCCTGGTGCGGACCCTGGAGCACGGCGCCTACGAGCTGCGCGGCGTGGTGCCCACCACCTCGCCTTCCATGGACATCCAGATCTCGTCGAATTTCGAGCGGCTCCTGTTCGAGGCGCTGGGGCGCGACGCCTCCTCCCTGTCGCGGCTGATGGCCGGGCTGAAGCAGTCCGGCGGGTTCGCGCTGAGCCCGGAGGTTCTCGCCACGGTGCGCGCGGAGTTCGACGCCGTGGCGGTGCCGGAGCCCGACGTCATGGCGGAGATCGCCCTCACCCAGGCCGCCACCGGCGTGGTGCTCGATCCCCACAGCGCCATCGGGGTGCGCGCCGGGCGGCGGCTCCTGGAGAAGGATCCGGCGACCCCGGTCGTCGCCCTCGCCACCGCGCATCCGGCGAAATTCCCGGACGCGGTCGCCAAGGCCACCGGCGGCCTGCGCCCGCCCCTGCCCCCGCACCTCGCCGACCTGATGGACCGGCCCGAGCGCCTGACCCGGGTGGCCAACGACCAGGCCGCCCTCGAGGCGCTCATCCGCGAGCGCGCCCGCATCACGAAGGGCGCGTGAGCCCGCGATGAACCAGCACTTCTCCACGCACGCGGCCTCGCCGTCCTTACGCACCACGCGGCTTCCGAACGGCGTGACGGTGGTCACCGAGCCGATGCCGGGGGTGGCCACCGCCAGCCTCGGCGTCTGGGTCGGGGCCGGCTCGCGCAACGAGCGCGCCGACGAGGCGGGCCTGTCCCACCTCATCGAGCACATGGCGTTCAAGGGAACCCGCACCCGCTCGGCGCAGAAGATCGCCGAGGAGATCGAGAATGTCGGCGGCGAGATCAACGCCGCCACCTCCACGGAGGGCACGAGCTACACCGCCCGGGTGCTCGGCGAGGATGTCGGCCTCGCCCTCGACGTGATCGGCGACATCCTCACCGATTCGGTCTTCGACGCCGGCGAGCTCGCCCGGGAGAAGGGCGTGATCCTGCAGGAATACGCCGCCGTCGAGGACACCCCCGACGACGTGGTCTACGACGCCTTCACGGAGGCCGCCTTCCCGGACCAGCCGGTGGGCCGGCCGATCCTGGGGCGGCCCGAGACGATCCGGAGCTTCGACGAGGCCGGGATCCGCGCCTATCTCGACCGGGAATACACGCCCGACCGCCTCGTCGTGGCCGGGGCCGGCGCGGTGACCCACGAGGCGCTGGTCGCCGCGGCCGAGCGCCATTTCGGCGCCCTGCCGGCCAAGGCCGCCCCCGAGGCGGTGCCGGGCGCCTACGGCGGCGGCGAGCGGCGGATGCCGCGCAAGCTCGAACAGGCCAACGTGGTGATCGGCCTGCCGGGCCTGTCGTTCCGGGACGACCGCTACTACGCGCTCCACATGTTCGCGCAGGTGCTGGGCGGCGGCCTGACCTCGCGGCTCTGGCAGGAGGTGCGCGAGACCCGCGGCCTCGCCTACGAGATCCAGGCCTTCCACTGGCCCTTCTCCGATTGCGGCCTGTTCGGCATCGGCGCCGGCACCGCCGGGGCGGACCTGCCGGAACTCGTCGACGTGACGCTGGCCGCCACCGCCCGGGCGGCCCGCGACCTCGATGCCACCGAGATCGCCCGCGCCAAGGCGCAGCTCAAGGTGTCGCTGCTCTCGGCGCTGGAGACGCCGGGCGGGCGCATCGAGCGCAACGCCCGCCAGATCCTGGCCTGGGGCCGGGTGATTCCCGCCGGGGAGGTGATCGCCAAGGTCGACGCCGTCACCGTGGAGGATGTCCGGGCGGCGGCCGCCGCCCGGACATCCTCCACGGT
>CAXDNE010000522.1:0-2979 GCA_963990595.1 uncultured Methylobacterium sp. | reverse complement strand
TCTTCGTCGGCAGCGTCAGATGTGTATAAGAGACAGGTCCTGGGGCCGACCAACACCGGAAAGACGCATCTCGCCATCGAGCGGATGCTCGCGCACCCGACCGGCATGATCGGGCTGCCGTTGCGGCTGCTCGCCCGCGAGGTCTACCTGCGCGTCGTCGCCAAGGTCGGGTCCGAGAAGGTCGCGCTCGTCACCGGCGAGGAGAAGATCAAGCCGGACCGGCCGCGCTACTGGATCTGTACCATCGAGGCGATGCCCCGCGACCTCGACGTGGCCTTCGTGGCCATCGACGAGATCCAGCTCGCCGCCGACATGGACCGCGGCCACGTCTTCACCGACCGCCTGCTCTACGTCCGCGGCCGGGAGGAGACCCTGCTCATCGGCTCCTCGACCATGCTGCCGCTGGTCCAGGACCTGATCCCCAACGTCCACACCACCACCCGGCCGCGGCTGTCGCAGCTCACCTTCGCGGGGGAGAAAAGACTCTCGCGCCTGCCCCGGCGCACCGCGATCGTCGCCTTCTCGGCGGAGGAGGTCTACGCGATCGCCGAGCTGATTCGCCGCCAGCGCGGCGGCGCCGCGGTGGTGCTGGGCGCCCTCTCGCCCCGGACCCGCAACGCCCAGGTCGAGATGTATCAGGCGGGCGACGTGGACTACCTCGTCGCCACCGACGCGGTGGGCATGGGCCTCAACCTCGACGTCGATCACGTCGCGTTCGCGGCCAACTGGAAGTACGACGGCACCCGGTTCCGCAAGCTCAGCCCCGCCGAGATGGGCCAGATCGCCGGCCGGGCCGGGCGCCACCTCTCGGACGGCACCTTCGGCTCCACCGGGCGCTGCCCGCCCTTCGAGGCCGAGCTGGTGGAGCGGCTGGAGAGCCACGATTTCGATCCCCTGCGCATCCTGCAGTGGCGCAACCCGGATCTCAGCTTCGGCAGCCTGGAGGACCTTCAGGCCAGCCTCGACGAGCATCCGCGCGAATCGGGCCTCACCCGGGCCCCGATGGGCGAGGACCAGCAGGCCCTCGAGATCCTGATGCGCGAGGAGGACATCCGCGACCTCGCGCGGAGCCAGGCCTCGGTCCGGCGGCTCTGGGACGTCTGCGGCGTGCCGGATTACCGCAAGGTCCACCCGCAGGTGCATGCCGATCTGGTAGCGCAGCTCTACCGGTTCCTGATGCGCGGCATGGCCGGGCGGATCCCCGATCAATGGTTCGCCGAGCAGGTGGCGATGATCGATCGGACCGACGGCGACATCGACACGCTGTCCCGCCGGATCGCGCAAGGGCGCACCTGGACCTTCGTGGCGAACCGTCCCGACTGGCTGCGCGACCCAGAACATTGGCAGGGCGAGACGCGTCGGGTAGAGGACAGGCTGTCCGACGCCTTGCACGAACGCCTCGCGAGCCGCTTCGTCGACCGGCGCACAAGCGTCCTGATGCGGCGCCTGAGAGAGAACACGATGCTCGAAGCCCAGATCACCGCCGACGGTGACGTCACCGTCGAGGGTCAGCATGTCGGCCACCTTCACGGATTCCTGTTCGTTCCCGATGCCAGCGCCGAGGGGCACGAAGCCAAGACCCTGAGGAGCGCCGCCGAGAAGGCGCTCGCCGGGGAGATCGAGGCGCGGGCGGACCGCTTCGCGGCCACGGCCGATTCGACCCTCGTGCTCTCGCACGACGGCACGATCCGCTGGACCGGTGCGCCTGTCGCCAAGCTCACCCCTGGCGAGAAGCTGTTCGCCCCGCAGATCCGTCTGCTGGCTGACGACAGCCTGACCGGCGCACATCGCGAGAAGGTCGAAGCGCGCCTCGATGCGTGGCTGAAGGCCCACATCGTGCGCCTGCTCGGCCCGCTCATGGAGATCGAGACCGCGGCCGACCTCACGGGTCTGGCCAAGGGAATCGGCTACCAGGTGGTCGAGGCGCTCGGCGTGCTGGAGCGCTCCAAGGTGGCGCACGAGATGCGCAGCCTCGATCAGGACGGCCGCGGCGCTTTGCGCCGCCACGGCGTCCGCTTCGGCGCTTACCACATCTTCCTGCCGGCCCTCCTGAAGCCGGCGCCGCGCACCCTGGCGGCGCAGCTCTGGGCCCTGCGCAACGGCGGCCTCGACCAGCGCGGCCTCGACGAGATCGCGCATCTCGCCGGCTCCGGGCGCACGTCCATCAAGGTCGATCGCGAGATCGCCAAGGGCCTCTACCGCGCGGCCGGCTTCCGGGTCAGCGGCGAGCGGGCGGTGCGCGTCGACATCCTGGAGCGGCTCGCCGACCTGATCCGCCCGGCGACCGCCTACCGGCCCGGCACGACGCCGGGGGCCCCGCCGGACGGCACGGCCGACGGCGACGGGTTCGTGGCCACGGTGGGCATGACCTCGCTGGTCGGCTGCTCGGGCGAGGATTTCGCCTCGATCCTGAAGTCGCTGGGCTACACGGCGGAGACGCGCCCGGGCCCCGCCATCACGGTGCCGCTCGTCCCGGCCGCCGCGACCGCGCCGGCGGTGTCGCCCACCGAGGCCACCTCCGACGAGGCCGTCGACGCGCAGGCCGCGGCGGCCGAGCCCACCGGCGATGAGGCTTCGGCCACCGAGGCTTCGGTCAGCGAGGCTTCGGCCACCGAGGCTTCGGCCACCGAGGCTCCGGACGGTGTCGCGGCGGCGGGCGAGGAAGCCCGGACCACCGCGGAGGAGGCTCCGGCCGATGCGGCCTCTGCCGAGGCTCACGGCCCGGCCGCCGAGAGTGGGACCGACGAGACCGGGATTGACGAGACCGGGATTGACGAGACTGGGACCGATGAGACCGGACCCGAGGAGCCCGCAGCCGCCGCGCCCGCCGTCGAGGATGCCCCCGCGGCGACGGAGCAGCCGGCCGAAACGCCCGCCGCGGCCGCGCAGGCGGCCGAGCCGGGAGCCGCGGACGGCGCTCCGGCCGCCGTGACGCGCGAGGAGGCTGTCTCTTATACACATCTCCGAGCCCACGAGACA
>CAXDNE010000521.1:0-2988 GCA_963990595.1 uncultured Methylobacterium sp. | reverse complement strand
CGGCATGGTTGGTCAGTCCACCTGCGACGAGGGGGGGTCAGCCTGATGTTGACCCGCTCTCGTAGAGCGGTGGGCGGCTCGCGGTCCATGGGCCCAGCCTCTCGGTCGCGCAGCGGATCGGCGCGGAGATGCGGCACGTCGCCCCGCGCGGCCGGGATGCGGTCGCACCAGCGGTGGTCGCAGGGGCCCGCGTCACGCCGCGGGACCAGCGTACAGACGCTCCGGATGCCCCCCGGTCTCCGGGGCAGGCCTCCCACGGCTCGGCAGGGTCTGTGCCAGGACCTCCGGGCTCCCGACACGGCGCCCGGCACGCATCCGCAGGAGACCGGGGACGCGCCGGCCGACCGGGTGGTTGATCGGGCCGCCGCGAGAACGGCGCACCGCAGATGACGCGGTTGGTACAAGGCCGATCGCGGCGCGCGCAGGCCCCGTGTTCGCGGGGACGACCGAGTTCGCGGCCGCGGCAGAACGGCCGCCTCATGCCGGCACGGCCGATGACCGTGAAATACAGATCGGCCACAGGAGAGCAAGAAATAGTTCCGGGCCGCCCCATTCTTCAAAGGCCGCGCTCGAATCATTCGCGCCCTACAGCCGGCATCGTGAATTGCAACCTTTGGGTCAAAGCTGTATAAATTGATACCTACATCTGATAAGCTTACGCCGACAAAATCGATCCGCCCGCTTAGGATTTCTGTCACGGCTGCGACACGGCGCATTCGGAGGTTTCCCGCATGATCAGAGATGCGTCATCTCATGCGGCGGCAAGCACGCGCCGGCTTTCTGCCATCATGAGCGCAGACATTGCCGGATACAGCCGGATGATGGGCCATGATGAGGAAGGTACACATGCCAGAATGAGCCGATACAGGCGCGACATCGTCGAGCCGACCGTCGCCGAGCACAGCGGCACGATCGTCAAACATATGGGCGATGGCTTTCTGGCCATCTTCGACAGTCCGCTTGAGGCGACGCGCTGCGCGATCGTGATTCAGCAAACGATCGCGGCCCGCAATGCGGCGGTCTCCGATAAATCCAACTGGCTCCAGTATCGCATCGGGATCAATCTTGGCGACATCATCGTCGAAGACCACGACGTGTTCGGCGACGGCGTGAATGTCGCCGCCCGGCTCCAGACCGCGGCGCGGCCCGGGGACGTCAATATTTCGGGCGGCGTGTACGAGCAGGTCAAGAACAAGCTCGTCTGCGGCTACCAATCCCTCGGCGATGAGCGCCTCAAAAACATAACCGATCCCGTTCGGATATACCGCGTTCTGCCCGATCCCTCGGCCGTCGTCCGGGCCGAACACGGTGTGAAGCGGGCTATGCGGACGCTCGTTCCGATGGTCGGCGCCTGCGGGGTCACCTTCGCGGTCGGCTTCTGGTTCGCCGCCCACAAGGCGACCGACACCCCTGATCCGGTCAGCGTCGTCGTCAGTCCCGGCGAGCCGACGACACCCGGAGCCGCGTCCCGGCCGGGTCTCAACACCGCTCTCGGTCCGGTGCCGGCTCCGCTGGTCGAGACGTCCAGGCCGGAGGCGGTCGCTCTGAGTCCCAGCGCGCCCGCGTCCGCGTCCGAGCCGGTGCCGGTCGCGTTCGCCGTGCCGCCCCCGCCAGCCCAGAAATCGGAGCCGCCCGCGGCGTCGAATGCCTTCAAGGACTGCTCCGATTGCCCGGAGATGCTCAGGCTGACCGGCGGGGTCTATCGCATGGGAGGCACCTCGGACGCGACCGAGAAGCCGGTGCATCAAGTCGTCGTCGCTCCCTTCGCGCTCAGCCGCCTGCCGGTGACGAAGGCGCAGTGGCAGGCCTGCCTCCGTGCGGGCGAATGTACGTACCGGCCCGACGGTTCTGACGACCTGCCGGCACGAAACGTGAGCTGGACCGACGCGCAGCAATATGTGGCCTGGCTGTCGAAGGTGACGTCCAAGCCGTACCGCCTTCCGACCGAGGCCGAATGGGAGTACGCGGCGCGCGCCGGGACCGCGACAGCCTATTGGTGGGGCGCGCAGATGGTCCCGGGCTACGCGAATTGCAGGGGCTGCGGGACGCCGCACGACCCGGAAAAGCCGATCCAGATCGGTCTGCTTCCCCCGAACGCCTTCGGACTCCAGGGCATGGGCGGAGGCGTTTCTGAATGGGTCCTGGATTGCTGGCACAGCTCTTATCACGGCGCCCCGCGCAGCGGGGCCTGGACCACTCCCAAGTGCCGGGAGCACGTCTTGCGCGGCGGATCCTGGCTCAGCGAGCCGGAGGACATTCAGGTCAGCAGTCGCGAACACTACGATACCAATGTTCGCTACCCGGCGCACGGCTTCCGGGTCGCCTTGAGCGAGTGAGAGGCAGATCGTGAGAGCGACAATCCCCTGCTTATGCTTGGTCGGCGCCGCCCTGTTGTCCGCGCCGTGTTCGGCGCAGACGTCGGCACCGGATGATGCCGAACTCTACATCATCTCACCGCGCGACGGCGCGAAGCTCAGAAGCCCCGTCACTGTCCGTTTCGGACTGAAGCATATGGGTGTGACCCATGCGGGCGACACGACGCCCAATATGGGCCATCACCATCTGCTGGTCGACGTCACGGAGCCGATCCACCCCACCGAGCCGATCCCATCGAACAAGCGATATCTTCATTTCGGGGCCGGCCAGACAGAAACCCAGCTGGAGTTGCCGCCGGGGGCGCACACGCTTCAACTGGTGCTCGGGGACGCCAATCACAAACCGTTCAAGCCGATCGTCGCATCGAAGGTCCTTCACATCAGGGTTCTGCGGCCGAATCCGCGCGCGTCCTTCTGAACGCCGTCATCGGCGCGGGGCCAGCCGCCGTGTCGCGACGGTCCTGTTGCCGGCCTTGCGCCGACGGCCGGCCTCCGCCGAGCCTGGTTCGGTGTCGGAGAGCCATGCGGCCTCCCGCCGGCCGATCCGTCTCGGACGCTCGGCCCGCGCGCTCATCCGACGCCGAGGCCGCGGATGAGCAGGACGGCGATGATC
>CAXDNE010000520.1:0-2998 GCA_963990595.1 uncultured Methylobacterium sp. | reverse complement strand
ACACTATCCTCTTCGTCGGCAGCGTCAGATGTGTATAAGAGACAGGGACAAGAAGCTCGCCCAGATCGCCGACACGGCCCAGCTCCTCGATCCGGTCCTGAATCCCGCCCGCCGGCCGCCCCCGCCCACGGACGCCGACAACGTCAAGGCGCTGAAGGATGCCGCCACCGCCCTGAACGGCGTCGCGGGCGACGCGAAGGGCGACGCGAAGGGGGCCGAGGCCGCCAAGCAGCTCTCCGGCACCCTGGACAAGCTGGCCACCGGCCCGGTGCAGCAGCGCGAGGCCGCATCCTTCGCTCTGACCAAGGATCTCGTCCCGCTGCTGGCGCGGCTGCGTGACCTCCTGCACCCCGAGAAGATCACCCTCGACAACCTGCCGCCGCAGCTCAAGGCCGACTGGGTCGCGGCCGACGGGCGCGCCCGCATCGAGGTCCATCCCAAGGGCGATTCGAACGACGATCAGGTGCTGCGCACCTTCTCGGACGAGGTCCTGAAGGTCGCGCCGCACGCCACCGGCGCGCCGGTGGCCACGACGCAGTCGAGCTACACGATCCTGGGCGCCTTCGTGCAGGCGGCGGTGACGGCCTTCGTGCTGATCTTCGTCATCCTGTCGGTGGCCCTGCGCAAGCCGTGGGACGTGGCGATGACGCTCGGTCCGCTGGTGATCGCGACGCTCTGGACGCTGATGGCCCTGCGGCTCGTCGGCATGCCGCTGAACTTCGCCAACATCATCGCCCTGCCGCTGATGCTCGCGGTGGGCGTGGCGTTCCACATCTACTACGTCATCGCGTGGCGGGCGGGCGTGACCGACATGCTGGCCTCCAGCCTGACCCGGGCGATCTTCTTCTCCGCCCTCACCACCGGCAGCGCCTTCGGCTCGCTGGTCCTGTCGAGCCATCCGGGCACGGCGAGCATGGGCAAGCTGCTGGCGCTCTCGCTGTTCTTCACCTTGATCGCGGCCTTCTTCGTGGTGCCGGCGACCCTGGGCGAGCCCCCGGTGCAGCCCGACGAGGATCGCCCCGAGGCCGAGAAGGCCGCCGGCGCAGCGCTGCGGAAGAGCGCTGCGGTGAAGGATCCGGTGCCGGCCAAGTAGCGGCCGGTCAGAGCGCCTTCTCGAAGAAATGGTCCGGGTAGGGGTCGTCGTTGAAGCGCGCGATCTCGACCCAGCCCGACTTCCGGTAGAGGTCCAGCGCCTCGGGGAGGGCGCTGTTGGTGTCGAGCCGCAGCGTCCGGACGCCGAGGGCGCGGGCCGCCGTCTCGGCGTCCTGCATCAGCCGCTTGGCGAGGCCGAGTCCGCGGGCCGCGGGATCGATCCAGAGCCGCTTGATCTCCGCCACCGGGCCGCCTGTCCCCTTCAGTCCGACGCACCCGACCGGCAGGCCGTCCGCGACGGCGAGGAGGAAGGTGCCGCGCGGCCGCATCATGTCGGCCGCCTCCGGGTCGCACGACAGGGCGACGTCGAACCCTCCGGCAAATCGGCGGGCCAGTTCGGCGTAGTAGGCGGCGAGGCAGGCGCGGGCCGCTTCGCCGGCCGGATCGGCCTCCGCGATCGTGATGGCGTCGCGGCCGAGGGCCAGGGCCACCCGGTCCATGGCGCGCAGGAGGGCCTCGGCTCGCGGCGCGCGCTCCAGCAGGACGACCGCGCGGGCATCCGACAGCGCCTCGTAGGCCTCGAATTCCCGCCGCCCCGCCTCCGTCAGGGACGCGACCCGGCGGCGCGCATCCAGGGGATGCGGCGCGGTCGCCACCAAGCCCTCCTCCTCCAGGCTCCGCAGGAGACGGCTCATCAGGCCGGAATCGAGGCCGAGATAGGCGCGGATCTCGCCGACCTCGGTCCGCCCCGCCCCGACGGCGTTCAGGACGCGCGCGGCGCCCAGGGGACGGCCCCGCCCGAGGAAGGACGTGTCGAGCGCGCCGACCTCGGCGGTAACGGCGCGGGCGAAGCGACGGACGCGGGCGATCTCGGCAGCGGTCATGATACCTGACTAAAGTCAGGCAATCCGGGCGGTCAACCGCGGAAATCCGAGAAGCCGCCCCGGGCGGCACCCGACGCGTCGGCTGCCGCCCGGGAGGCGAGGGCGATCAGCGCGTCCCGCTCGTCGGCGTAGCGATAGCCCGGCGCCTCTCCGGGGAAGCCGCCGGCGGTGGCCGGATGGGTGTAGAGTTCGGTCAGACCCTCAGGAAGCTCGGCCAGCAACGCCGCGACGCGGGCGGGCGTCATGGCGCCGGACCATGCGAGGCCGAGGGTCCGGTCCGGGATCAGCAGCCCGGCCTGCCGGGCGCGCACGGCGAGCAGCGCGGCCCAGGGGGCGATGTCGAGAGCCGGCCGCGGTCGGGCGCCGGGCTCGGCGCGACGCAGGATCTCCCGCGGCTCCCGGGGCACCCGCAGGGCGCGCATCCCAAAGTCGCGGCCGATGCGCAGGACCGCGCCGGCGATCAGCGGGTGGACGTGGAAGTGCTTGTGGGCGTTGACGTGGTCCAGCGGCAGGCCGGTGGCCCGATAGGCCTCGAACTGGGCGCGGATCTCGGCGGCGAGCTGGCGCCGGGCCGCGGGCTTGCGGGCGAAGTCGAGGCCGAGGCGCGCCATGTCGGCGCGCATCAGGCCGGCCGCGTCGGTCAGGTCGGGCAGGTCCGTAGCGGGGAGGGTGGGCCACGCCTCCACGAGGACGAGGTGCAGCCCGACCCGCAGGGACGGCAATCGCCGGGCCCGCGCCACCGCATCGGCGGCGGCCGGCGCCGAGACCATCAGGCTCGCCGCCGTGAGGATCCCCTCGCGATGGGCCTGCTCGACGGCCTCGTTGACCTCGGGGCTCAACCCGAAATCGTCCGCGGTGACGACCAGACGCTTCACAGAGACCTCGGTCATGGATGTCGAGAGGGCGTGCCCTCTCGCGGGTCCAGGGCGGAGCCCTGGTAAGAGAGGCGGGGCTCTGCCCCGCGCTCCCCGCCGGCTGTCTCTTATACACATCTCCGAGCCCACGAGACAAGAGGCAATCTC
>CAXDNE010000519.1:0-3037 GCA_963990595.1 uncultured Methylobacterium sp. | reverse complement strand
CACTCTGGCACAATCGATGCCGTCGGGAGGGGGCATCCACTCCATCACTTCTCGATGGAAAAATCCCCGCCTGCCGGGTCAGATCTCAATGGAAATCAACATACATCGTCCCGGCGAGCGCCGACGAAGACTATGGTCGCATCGTAGCGGAGATGATTGACGCTCGGCCCGAGATGACACCCTGGATCTGGCACACGGCCGACGGTGACATGCCATCCATGCCTTGAAGCGTTCATCACGGGAATGAATCGGTCCCGTGGGATCGATTCATGGAAGTCGTTGGACGCCGCTTCCGGAGGAAGCGAGACTCCGGCCATGGAGAAAGAGGAAACGGGTCCGGTTCATCTTCGCCGCATCGATCCATCGCGGAACATGCGGCGATTCTATACGCTCGCAATTCAGCCGACGCTGTTCGGCGGGGCGACGGTCATTCGCAACTGGGGCCGGATCGGCACGAACGGCCAGTCGATGATGGACACCTACGATCAGCCGGAAGAAGCTGAAGGCGCGTTCTCGCGCCTTGCCCGGACAAAACGACGTCGCGGCTATGGCGACGCTGACGTCAGCGGAAACGGCTGACCTCGGTGAAGGCTTTCCGGCGGGCGATGAACTCGCGCAGCAACGGCAGGAAGAAGGCCTTGCTGAAGCGGCCGATGGGCGGCTCCGGTTCGAGATAGAAGGACCGGCCGACAAAGTCGGTGTTGAATTCATCGAGGATGATCCAAAGACGCAGATCGGTGTCCAGCCCGGCACGGCGCTTTTCGATGGCCGGGATCTCGGCAAAGAATCGCGATGCCTCCGGTTCCTTGGTGGTGATTGGAAAGAAGAGCACGAGATCACCGTCCGGCCGGACGATACGCACGCCGACGGCGACGGGCCGACCCTTGCGGCCCTCGGTTTCGCCGGCACGCGCCTGCCGCGCCCAGAGATAAGGATAGCGGATGACGGTCGCGGTCTGGATGTCGTCGAAGCTCATGGCTTTCCGGCCTCATCCTCCCGCGCATAGGCGTCGGCGGCATTCTCGAACTCTGCGAGAAGGCTGTTGGGCATCGTCTCGATGGTCCCCGCTGAGCGTGCGTCCGACTGGCGCATCAGGCGCTGATAGTCCTCAATGTTGAGGAGCACGAGGCGCGGCTTGTTGCGCTGGGTGATCGTTACCGGCCGGCGCAGCGCCTCAGCGATGATATCGCCGGACTTGCGGGAAAGCTCGCTCGTGGAATAGGACCCACCTGAACGCGGCATGGCGATCTCCTGTAATTGCTGCTTTTGCTGTCATGTACAGCATTAACAGCAATTGCGCAACGACTCGGACGGCGCGACATGGTGAAAGCCCCCTAGAAGGGACGCGTGTTGTCGTCGATCGGCGCGCGGGCGAGCGCTTCATGCAGCGCATCGGTCCGGAAATCGCCAACCATTTCGATGCCCCTACGGGTCACGTCCGGGCGCGGCTTCGTAGCCACGATGGCGTCGTCACCAGGAGCGCCACCGGTCGTCCCCGCCTTGCCCTTGGCCGTCTTCGGCTCAGGCATCCGGTAGTGGACCGTCTGCACCTTGCCTTCGCGATCGACGAACATCGCGATGTGGTCGGACCTGCCCGGCTTCCCGTAGACCCGCTCGGCCTTGGGTGGCAGCTTCGCGCGCCCCCAGGTGTCGGCCTCGACGATGACGCCGCGCTTGGGCAGGTGGTTCGACATCCACTCCTGCTGGGCCCCGAGGAAAGCCTCGACATTCGTGGTGTAGCGGCTGTCCTCGTCGGCCGAGGCGAACAGGTCCTCGACCCAGGCGATGCCGTAGGCCTTGGCGAGCTCGTCATCGAAGCTCGCGTCCTTCGCGTACATCCGGGTCTTTTCCAGCCCGTTCGCGACGCTGTACCAGGCGACCTGCGGATCGGCCTTGGACGGCTTGTGCTTCTTCCAGACCTCACGCTGCTCGTCGAGCGAGGCTGCCGCAATGGTGCGCAGCTGCTTCTCGTTCGGCATGTCGCCCTTCGCCATGTGGTCGAGCATGGCCGGCAGGACATTGGCGAGAAGCCGCAGCTTCTTGATCTGGCGGACTGGCAAGGCCAGTGCGACGCCGATCGCCTCCTCGGTCCAACCGAGCGCAACGAGGCGCTCGATCGCGCGCCACTGATCGACCGGGTTCAGCGGCTCGCGGGCGATGTTTTCGACGATGGAGCGCATCGCCCCATTGTCGTTGGCGGCCTCATCCACGAGGACCTCGATCTCCTCCAGTCCCGCGGCAATGGCCTGCTTCACGCGACGGTGGCCGGCATTGATGATGTAGCCATTGCCGCCGGCAGTCTCCGGAGCGATGACGGGCGGCTGCACAATGCCGACGGCCTTGATGGTCGCCAGCAGCAGCGCGTCGGCCTGTGCCGTAGACTTGGTCTTGCGCGTCCTGTCGGGATTGTCCTTCAGCGCGCGCGGATCGCGCTCGCGGGCCTGCCTGGTCCAGGCGGGCTCACTCGGCACGAAGCCGACGAGGTCCGAAACTCGCTGCGTGGCCTCCGCAAAGTCGATGCTGTCGAGATGCATGACGAGCGAGAACACGTCACCCTTGGCCTTCGACCGGGCATCGAACCAGCCCTTGCCGTCATAGATCACGATGACGATGTCGTCGCCGCGGCGATATTTGACCGCCTTTCGCGTGCTCTCCTTCAGATCGACCGCAAACCCCGCCTTCTGGAGGACGGCCGCGCAGGGCACACGGCTCCTCAGCTCCTCGATATCCTTCTTTTCCATCTTCCTTTTCCGACACCCCTCGGGTCGGACCTTTCCCGATTTCCCGTCCCGCACCTCGCGGGACCATCCCCCGGCGCCGCGAAGAGCGAAGGGGGCAAGGGCGCGGCCGGCAACTGGTGCATCCTGCAGGGTGCGCAGCACCCTGGCATTGACCAGCCGCGGCGCAGCTTCCCTTACGGCCGCCCGCTCGCGAGCGGCACGCGCTTGTCCGGGCGAACCCGGCTCAATGAGCCGGGCCGAACTGTCACTTGGCACTTAATTATGAGAATTACATATAAACAATTCCAAATGCTTAG
>CAXDNE010000518.1:0-3041 GCA_963990595.1 uncultured Methylobacterium sp. | reverse complement strand
GCTGTTTGTTATCACCCCCCGGGGGGGGGGGGGGGCCGGCCCCCCCCCCCCCGGCGTGCCAGCCCCCCCCCGCGTGCAGCTCGGCAGCCTGACCAACCCCGCGATCAAGCCGGTGGGCATCGCGGTCAACACGCAGGCGCTCGGAGAGGCCGAGGCGCGGGCGCTGCTGGACAAGCTCGCGGCCGAGCACGACCTTCCCGCCACCGACCCGGTGCGCTTCGGCGTCACCGGGCTGGTCGACCGGATCGTCGCCGACTTCCCGGGAGTCTGACATGACCCGCCGCCTGACCCTCGCCGTCGAGCGTTTCCCGATCGCTGGCGCCTTCACGATCTCCCGCGGCAGCCGCACGGAGATCGCCGTGGTGGTGGCCACCATCGCCGACGGGGACCGGGTCGGGCGCGGCGAGTGCGTCCCCTATCCGCGCTACGGCGAGAGCGTCGAGAGCGTCAGCGCCCTGATCGACGGGCAGGCGGAGGCCATCGCGGCCGGGATCGGGCGCGAGGACCTGATGGCCCGCATGACGGCGGGCGCGGCGCGCAACGCCCTCGACTGCGCCCTGTTCGACCTCGAGGCCAAGCTCCAGGGGCGCCCCGCCTGGGCGATCGCCGGGCTCCCCGAACCCCGGCCGGCCATCACCGCCTACACGCTGAGCCTCGGCACCCCGGAGAGCATGGGCGAGGCCGCCCGCAAGGCGGCGCACCGGCCGCTGCTCAAGGTCAAGCTCGGCGGGGCCGGGGATCCGGAGCGCATCGCCGCCGTGCGGGCGGGGGCGCCCGATGCCCGGCTGATCGTCGACGCCAACGAGGCGTGGCGGCCCGAGACCCTTGAGGCCAATCTCGACGCCTGTCTGAAGGCCGGCGTCGCCCTGATCGAGCAGCCGCTGCCGGCCGACGCCGATGCCCTGCTCGCCGAGATCCCGCATCCCGTCCCGGTCTGCGCCGACGAGAGCCTGCACGACCGCGCCGGCCTCGACGCCCTCGCCGGGCGCTACGACGCGATCAACATCAAGCTCGACAAGACCGGCGGACTCACCGAGGCGGTGCTGCTCGCCCGGGAGGCGCGGGGGCGGGGCCTCGCGCTCATGGTGGGCTGCATGCTCGGCACGTCGCTCGGCATGGCGCCGGCGGCCTTGCTGGCGAACGACGCCGATTTCGTCGACCTCGACGGGCCGCTGCTCCTCGCCCGCGATCGCGAGCCGCCGCTCCGCTACGAGGGCAGCCTGATGCACCCGCCCACACCGGACCTGTGGGGATAGGAAGCCGGCCCCGCCGACGGAAGCCGTGCCGCACCTGCGCCGAAGGCCCGGGCCCGCGAAGCAAGGCGGCCTTGCGGGAGACGGTCATGCGGCTTGTGCTCGGCGGTCGACCCGCGACCGGGAGGCGATGATCTCGCAAGCCTCGGCCGTCCCACGGGCGGCGGCGCACCTCCGTGTCGCCACGGCGGAACCGGCTTCGGAACCGCCCCCATCGTGAGGGGCAGCACGTCGCTGTCTCGCCGGATCCGGCCGCGCCGTTTCGAAATCTGATGCGGTAAGATCGCGATCCTGTGCCGTACGCATGGAATAAATATCCGATACTGGGCCCGAGTGTTTCTCAATTGCGATCCTTCATTAAAAACGATATTGTATAAATCTCCTATATTCTAAATAAATATTCAAATCTCAACGGAAATCCTACACTGATGATAGGCCGATCCGGGCGCACGGGCGGCAAGATCTGCGATGACGACTGTCATAACATCCTTGAGTCCGAATATCGGGAGGCCGGATGTTTATGGCTCCGACATGGGCGGGGAATATCGGCGTCAATGCGCGCAGAGCTGGCATTGTGCTGGCGCACGCATTGTCTCGGTCAATACAGAAGATAAAATTACCCGCCTAGCGCAGCTGAACTATCCTGTGGATTTCGTTGCCGTCGAGCCGAGGTCCTTCATGCCGGGCAGGCGTCCCCTGACGAGTATCTTAGACGCTCTCGACGTAGCGAAGGGCCTTCGCAACGATGTTGTGCTGCTGGCGAACGCTGACATTATGCTCGGCGCCGGCCGTGATAGGCTGGGCATCATCGAAAGCATGCTGGAAGACGGCAGTTTCCTGTTCGCGAGCCGTTTCGACATCGGGACGATCGGGTTGAAATCGGGAAACATTTACCCGTACGGGTACGGTGTGTTCGCGTTTCACGCCAGCAGGGCGTGGGATCTGGACGCGGATGCGTTCACGTTCGGCTCGCCGTGGTGGGATTACTGGCTGCCGCTCGCGGCCTTATTCGGCGGGCTCAGGTTGAGATTCCTGGAGGGCGATGATTTTCATCGCCTCGTTCATGAGCGGGCCTGGAGCTGGTCCGCGTGGAACTTCGGGTTCGCGCTTTTCATCCGAAAACTTCGATCTCGCCTGCGCCATTCGGGGCGCGTCGACACTGCCGGCGATTTCGGTTTGGGATTCTCGAATTTTCTGCTCACGGAAACCTTGAACGATATTCAGCACAGGGTTTCTTCGAACTCGGAGGCCCCGCACGCGCTCGGAATGAAGATGTCGAGGTTTGTCCGTAGTGTCCTGAGTTGGCGGTCTCGGAAAGTTCAATAGGCACGCAGGGCCTCCCGGCCCCCGAGGATTCCGTCCCGCAGCGCGATGCGCGGCACGGCGGTCGGTGCCGATGCAGAGGTCCCGCACGCGGCGCGGCTGGGGACCTGAGCTTTCAGGGTGACCCGGCGCGGCGTGCACCCTGGAGCGACGATGCCGGATCTCGCCGCGCGGGGGGGGGGCGCCGGATCCAGCGAGAACCACCCCATGCGCCCGGCCCGGTTGCCAGGCAGCCGGATCGGGCTCCTCGCAGGCCGGGCAGCACCCGGCGCGCTGCCGCTCCAGGCTTGCGTTCCTTCCGGACCGCTGCCATCCATCAGCCGTGCGGTGGGGCGTGGCGTAGAGGCGCGGTACCCAGCAGCCAAGAGACACAACAGCAAGACCAATGCTGGGGAGGAACGACGTGGCCAGAAACATCCTGATCCTGGGGGCCTCCTATGGCTCGCTCCTGGGGACCAAGCTCCT
>CAXDNE010000517.1:0-3186 GCA_963990595.1 uncultured Methylobacterium sp. | reverse complement strand
CCACCGAGACGGGCGCGCACCTTTGGGCCGATCGTTTCGAGGGCCAGCGCAGCCGGCTCGGTGAGATACAGGCTGAATTCGTGGCGCGCCTTGCGCGGTCGCTGGACGTGCAGCTGAGCCAAGCCGAAGGGCTGCGGATCCTCCGAGAGAGGGCCAGCAATCCGACCGCAGCCGATCTGAATATGCTGGGCTGGGCTGCACTGAACAGGCCGCGCACGCCCGCCAACACCTCGGAGGCCCGGGCTCGATTTGAGCAAAGCTTGAGCGTGGATCCGAGCAATCCCCAGGCCAAGATCGGTCTGGCGCGAGCCATCGCGCAAGCCGTCAATACGAAGGTGAGTAAGGATTTATCTTCGGATCGACAGCTTGCCTTAATCCTCGCGGATCAGGAGCTTGAAGCGTCTCCACAAAGTCCCATGGCTCACTACGTGAAGGCCGAAGTCCTGCGGGCGACCAAGGATTTCGAGAACGGGCAGAGGGAGATTGCCGTCGCTATCGAATACGATCCGAATATGGCTATCGCTCACGCCCTCGCCGGTATCATGAAGCTGTGGGACGGAAAGGCGAAAGAGACTTTCGATCATGTTGACCGGGCGATCAGACTGAGCCCGAGAGATCCGCTCCTAAATGCTTGGGAGTACTATATCTGCCATGCCCACACGCATCTTGGCCAATGGGAAGACGCTATCCGATGGTGCAACAGGTCGGTCGCGCACGCGCCCTATTTCTTCGCCTACCTGGATCTTGCCGCGTCACACGCCTGGCTCGGGCATAAAGAGGAGGCCCGTCTTGCGATCGAGCATGTGCTAAAGCTTATGCCTGGGTACAATCAAAAGGCGATGGCTAGCGCCGATTACTCGCGAAATCCGACATTCGTTGAAGAGTATCGGCGGATTGTCGAAGGCGCGCGGATGGCTGGACTCCCGGACGGTGCAACGGATTGAGGGCGGGATCGTGCAGCCCTGCCGTCTCCCGTCGTTGTCTCGGCGGCTCTGCGCTGCATCCCGTCCCTGCGCGTCCACACGGTCATCTGGATACACGGTCCAGACAGGGGCAGGCCGATCGGTCTCGCAATCCGACCTTCAGTAAGGCATAGGCGCGTCCTCTGTCGTCCCTCGCTTCCGTCCGCCACCGCCCGGCCCGCCACCATGACGCTCTCCAGTTCCGCCCAGGATGTCCGCGCGCACGCCGAACTGGCCCCGACCGGCACGCTCCGGGTCGGCCTCATCGAGGCGCCGGACGCCGGGCTCATCTTCGTGAGCCGCTCGCAGGATGGGAGGCCCGAAGGCGTCACGGCCGATCTGAGCGCCGACCTCGCGCAGAGGCTCGGATTGCCGCGCGCCCTCACCCTGTTCCCGAATTCGGGGGCCGCCGCAGCCGCGCTCCAGGCGGAGGCGATCGATGTGAGCTTCATGCCGGTCGACGCGACCCGGCGTCAGGTGCTGGCGTTCGGGCCCGGCTATTACGACCTGGAGAGCACCTATCTCGTCAGCGGCGCCTCGGGCATCACCGACGTCGCGCAGGTGGACAGGCCGGGCCTCCGCGTCCTGGCGATCGACGGCACCACGACGCTGCGTGCCTGCGCCCGCACGCTCACGCACACGCAGCCCGTGGCCGTCCCGTCCGTGGCCGAGGCGGTGGCGCGCCTGCGCGCCGGGCAGGCGGAGGCCTTCGCGCTCTCGCGCGACACGCTGCGGCCGGTCCTCCAGCAGATCCCGGGGTCGCGGATCGTCAGCGGCGGCTTCCAGCAGACGCAGGTCGCCGTCGCCGTGCCGCAGGGCCGTCCCGGCGCCCTCGCCTGCGTGACCGAGTGGCTGGAGGCGGCGAAGCGGACGGGGATCGTCCGCAGGATCTTCGACGCCCACGGTTTCGGCGGCGACGCGGTCGCCTCCTAGCTCCGTTCGCGAACGCACCGCCCGCCGCGACGCGGATCGGGCCTGCGGCCGCAATGGCCGGCGACGAAGCGGGATTTTCGCGGTCCCCGATCAGGAATCGTTAACCCTGCCGCCGTAGCCCGGGAGCGTCCGAACGCGCGCGGGTGCCATGCCGAGACTGGGCTACATGATCGTCGACGGTTTGGCGCTCGTGCTGGTCGCCGTCGGCCTCGCCGCCGTCGTCGTCGGCTACGAGCGCAATCTGCCGGACCCTGCCAAGCAGCCTGCCGCGCAGATCGAACAGAGCGCGGAGCGGGCGTCCGACTGGATGGACCCCGTCACCACCGGCTCGATCGCGCCGCGGGTCGGGGATACCGCGACCGGCGAGGCCGAAGCGGAGGCCGCGCCGGCGAGCCGGGCCGCTGCGGGAAGCCGGGTCTGGATGGACCCGCCCGGCCGCTGAGGCGCCGTCGCGAACGACAACGGCGCAGCGACCCGGAAGGTCACTGCGCCGCTGGATCGGGCCGCCGGAGGGGGCGATGGCGGCCACGGGCGACAGTTACGCCCGGTCCCACTCTCGCGAGGTGCGCTCGCGCACATCCGGCTGTGGCTTCGTTGCGACACAGCCCGACGCGTGCCTGTGGACGGCGCGCGATGCCTCCGATTGGTCAAGGTTCGCGGGCGATCGTGACAGGCCTTCGTCCGATCCGGCCTCCCCATGTTCGTCCGTCCTCACGCCTTCGTCCGCCACCATCGCGAGCGGCTGGCCGTGCTCGTCTCCTCGGCCTTGTTTCTCGCCGGCGCCCTGCCCCTCTTCTGGGCCATGGGCTGACCCATCCGCCCGGGCCGGCAATCCCGTCGGCCGCCTGTCCGTGGACCGCGAGCGGGCCGAGCGGCGTCATCCGGTGATGCCCCCGGCGCTGCGGGTTTGGTGGTCGGGGCGGCGGGCGCGTCCGGGGTTTCTTGCCGTTCCATCGCGTCCGGCCCCTGAGGCCGGGCTCAGCGTGTCGGCCGGTCTTCTCGACAGCACCCGTCGTATCTGCGGCGGCCATCCGGCTGGATCCCATCGGCCAACAGGAACACCCCGGGAGCGGGGCTCCCGGGGTGCTGCCGACCTCGCGGCCAGTTTGATCGGGCTGGGGATGCGAAGGTCAACCGGATGGCTGCGCCTTCTGCGGTGGAGCGGGCGGGACGGGCCGTCGCGCCGCTTCACCGGGTCTCCCGGCACGGGTGCCGGGAGCAGCTCTGCCCGATCTCAGTACGAGCCGAACTTGTAGTTCAGGCCGGCGCGGACGACGGCGAACTCGTCGCT
>CAXDNE010000516.1:0-3198 GCA_963990595.1 uncultured Methylobacterium sp. | reverse complement strand
CCCCACGCTTCCGAAACCCGAACGCGGCGCGTTGTGACAGTAATCATAGCATGACGGAGGTTCCGTCACGCAAGTCAAGGTGACGTTATCTGTCCCCGACCCTCGGGTGCGCGGCGGCACTTATACGAAAACAGCATCGGCGCATCCTCGCCATCCGATCGAAGAGGGAGGCGGCCGATGTTGAAGCCTTTGGCTCTTTCCATAAGAATGTGGCGGGCGATCGCCAAGTCCCGTCGCGACCTATGCCGACTGGATTGCAGGGGCCTCGACGATATCGGGATAGGGCCGCGGGACGTGATACGCGGCGCGGGATGGACGGGCCGTCCCTTCAAGCACCACCCCTCTTGGGATCACGAGATACGGAGCCCGCAATACGCCGCTCCGCGCCTGAGCCACTGAACCTGAACATCCACACCGGTTCGCGGCGCGAGCCTGTCCGCGCGTGAGGCGTGCCGTTCGCCCACGAACGCCTCGGGACCCGGACGCCTCGCGTCGTGCGGCGTGCCGGATCATGGGCGGCGGACTCGCCCGGTCGGAGGCGGATCATCGGTGTCGAGCGTCGGCGCAGCCCCCTGAGATCGGACGGCCTTCCGGGTCGGCCCGCGGTAAGCGGCGCACCGAGCGCCGATCCGGCCCTGTGGCGCGCCGTTGGCGCGCGCAAGCGTCTGCGCCCGCCCCGAGGGCGGGATGGGGGCGATGTCAGGGCGGATGCGCGTCGACCCCGATCAGTGCCGGCGCTGGCGGCCCTCAGCCCCCGTTCAGACACGTCGGCCGATCGTCGCCACGGCCAAGCTGTCGGCAAGTATTTCTGAATTGTAACTGCGGGCACCGCGCGAAGATTTATAGTCAAGCTCAGCCATTTGAAAATTAAGATTGGCTGAATGTGCAGTTCAGAGGTGATTAAATCCGTGGCCTCTACCAGCGCCGTCGGAAGGCGATGAGACGCGTCCAAGCGGTGGTCGGTCGGCGAACCGACCGGTGGATCCGTCCTGCCCCGCAATGGGCCCCATCGCGCGCCGCACGGGACGCGACCATGACCGGAAACGAGGATGAGCGGGTGATCACGGGCTCCGCCGCGGCGGAGACAGCGGGTCCCGTCGCCGCGGTCCCGCCCCGCCCGGCGCGACGGACGCGGGGGCCGAACCGGCCGATCGACGGGCAGGCACGGGACCGGATCGGGCGCGGCCTGCGCCTGCACTACGCGGGCGTCCTGGCCCTGCCGATCCCGGACCGGTTCCGGACGCTGCTCGACGACCTCGCCGCCTGCTCCGACACGGAGGCCCAGCCATGACCCTGATGCTGCAAGCCGCTCCCGCGGGCAACGGATCCGGCCCGGCACCCGCAGGCGTCGATGCCGAGATGCGCGACCTCCTGCTCGGGGCGATCCCGGCGCTGCGAGCCTTCGCGTTCTCCCTGACCTACGACCTCGACCGCTCGGACGACCTCGTGCAGGACACGCTGGTGCGCGCCTGGACCAATGCCGCCAGCTTCCGCCGGGGGACGAACCTCACCGCGTGGCTGTTCACGATCCTGCGCAACCTGTTCTACTCGGAGCAGCGCAAGCGCAAGCGCGAGGTCGAGGATGCCGACGGCGCGCATGCCGGCCGGCTGACCGCCCTGCCCGAGCAGGAGGTCCGGATGGAGATGGCGCAGTTCCAGAGCGCCCTGAACCGCCTCCCGGCCGCTCAGCGCGAGGCGCTCGTCCTCGTCGGCGCCCAGAGCTTCACCTACGAGGAGGCGGCGGCGATCTGCGGCGTCGCGGTCGGGACGATCAAGAGCCGGGTCAGCCGTGCCCGCCTGCGCCTGATCGAGGTGCTGGGCATGGATGGTACGGACGATATCGGCCCGGACGCGCAGACCCGCGCGGCGTTGGACGGGACTTGACGCCCCCGCCCGCTCAGCGCCCGTCACCGCGAGATCCCGATCCCCGGGCAGCGGCACGCCCGGCATCGAGACCATCAAGACCGCACGCGGCGCATGGCGGCGCGAGGCCGAGCGGCCGCATCCCGGACTCGATCCGCCGAGGCCAGCTTGAGGAAGGCAACGCGCGCCAAGCTGCTCCTCCCGGAGGAAGAGCCAGACTGCCATGACCGCAAGCATCGCCCCGCAGCAGGGCCAGGAACAGGCCACCGATCTGGTGGCGGCGCAGATCGGTCCGATGTTGACCGTGCTGCGCCTGAAACGGGCAGAGCTCACGGCGCAGATCGCCGACCTCGATCGGCGAGGACCGACCGGTGATGCCCGGATCGACCAGCTCAGCGCCGATCTGAACGTTCAGATGCGGAGCGGCTTGGCGGCCATCACCCTGCTCATCGACCAAGCCGAGACCTTCGCCGGCGAGATGACACGCGATGAGCCGTCGGCCTGAGGCCAGCGCCGACGGCCGGAGGTCCTGACCGGTGTTTCGGCTCGTTCGGCTCCGCCGCACGACCTTGGGTGGCAAACCGTCCCGGTTCGCCCCATCGAGTCCCGGATGGACCGCCGGCGGAATCGAGGCCGCCATGCCCGCCGATCGGCCTGGGCGGCTGCGTCGGCGGGGATGCTGGCGCCGGGCCCGCCTCCGTTCGGGCGGAGCGCCCTAGTAGGTTGCGAACAGCCGCGCCACCGCCTCCGGCTCCGCCGTGACGGTCAGCGCCAGGGCGAGCAGGATCCGGGCCTTCTGCGGCGTCAGATTGTCGGCGCTGAGGATACCGCGGCTGCGCAACCGGGTGGTGAGGGGAACCACGCCGCTCCCGGCCCGCGTCGACATCACCACCACGATCCCGGCGGCGGCGGCCTCCTCGAGGGCCTCGGCCTCACCGGGCGGTGTCATGCCCGGGGCGAGCCCGGCCGAGACGAGGCCGCGGGCGCCCGCCGCCCGGAACGCCCGCACCGCGGTGCCGTCGGCATCGGCGTAGCCGTAGGCGACATCGACCCGCGGCAGCGCGGCAAGCGTGCGGATGTCGAAGGGCGTGCCGGGCGCGTGCGCGCGCTCGGAGCGGCGATAGTAGCGGACGCTGTCGCCGTCCACGTGGCCGAGCACGCCGAAATCCGGGGTCCGGAAGGTCTGGAGACGGGCCACGGACGTCTTGGTGACCTCGCGCGCCGCCTGGATCTCGTCGTTGAGCACCACCAGGACGCCGCGGCCGCGGGATTGGGGCGCCGCCGCCGTGCGCACGGCGGCCACGAGGTTGAGCTTGGCATCGGTGGAGAGCGCGC
>CAXDNE010000515.1:0-3204 GCA_963990595.1 uncultured Methylobacterium sp. | reverse complement strand
ACTATCCTCTTCGTCGGCAGCGTCAGATGTGTATAAGAGACAGTCGCCGGACCGTTCGAGGATGACGGCCGGGTGATCTACTGCGTGTC
Organism: uncultured Methylobacterium sp.; assembly: GCA_963990595.1. Taxonomy (GTDB): domain Bacteria; phylum Pseudomonadota; class Alphaproteobacteria; order Rhizobiales; family Beijerinckiaceae; genus Methylobacterium. The sequence continues at coordinate 3,115 of CAXDNE010000515.1, read as the reverse complement.
GGGCCGGATGTACGGCCGGACCTTCGGCAAGCCCGAGCGGCCGCGGGTGGCGTTGCACTACGCGGACGACCGGCTCACGGTGCTGAGCGACGACGAGGTCTGCACCGGGCACCGCACCCGGCCTTTCCCCGAGCTCGACGCGCTGGGCAACAAGCCGTGAGGCCGCCGCGTTGAGGACCATGCCGTCCCAAACCGCGCGCCCCCTCGACCTCAGCCTCGACCTGATCGCCCGCGCCCATTCCGTCCCGGTGCCCGACGATCCGAGCGCCCTCGACGTGCTGTCGGACGCGGAGCTGCGCCCAGGCCTGGACGCGATCATCGCGGGTCGCGAGGGGCACGACCTCTGGGTCTTCGCCTACGGCTCCCTGATGTGGAATCCGGAATTCGCGGTGGCCGAGCGCCGGATCGGGACGGTGCGCGGCTTCCACCGCCGCTTCTGCCTGCTCCAGCGGCGCTTCCGCGGGACGCCGGAGCGGCCGGGCTTCGTCCTGGCCCTCGACCGCGGCGGCCTGTGCCGGGGCGTGGCGTTCCGCCTGCCCGGGATGGAGATCCGCGAGGCGCTGATGCCGGTCTGGCGGCGGGAGATGCGCGGCCGGGGCTACGTCGCCCGCTGGCTGCCGGTCGCCACCGAAGGCGGCACCGTCTCGGCGCTCACCTTCCTGGCCAACCGCGCCAGCGACCGCTACGCCGGCCGCCTCTCGGATGCCGAGATCGCGGAAAAGATCGCCGCCGCCTGCGGCCACAAGGGGCCGAGCGCCGAGTACCTGTTCCGGACCGTGGAGGCCTGCGAGCGCCTCGGCATCCGCGACCGGCACCTCTGGAGCCTCCAGGCCCTGGTGGCCGAGCGGCTCAGGGGCTGTGCGCCGGACGCGTGAGGCTCAGATCCAGGCCCGTTTCGTCGCGATCACGACGCGCCCGCCGCCGTGCTCCGCGTCCGGGTTGCGCGGCTCGCGGATGCCGGGCGCGCGCCCGGTCGTGACGTAGACGACGAGGGTGAGGACGAGCAGGATCTTCGTGCGCATGGCGACGCTCAAGCTTGAGCGCCGGTGGATAGGACCGATCGGTTTTTACGGAGTTGCTGCAGCGCACACGGGGCCCGCCCGCGGGGCGTTCCTGCGATCGTGGTGAAGGAAGGGTTGCGGCGGGGCCGCGATCGTCTATGCCGCCGGCCCGGACTATCCACAGGCGGAGAATGGAATGCGGCTCCGGATCGGCGTGGCCCTGGCGATCGTGATCATCGCGGCCGCCGTGCTTCTCGCGGGGCCGTTGAGCCGCGGGTACCAGCTGTCCGAGATCCTGAGCGGGCAGGCGCCGCTGCTGCCGGGCGGCAACCGGGCGGCCGCTGGCGCCGCGGATCTCACCGGCCGCGCGACCCTGGGTGCCGATGCGCGGCCGGCAACCTTTCATGTCGCCTGCGATCCGGCGGGGACCGGCCTGTCGGCGGCGCTGACGGTGCCGCGCGTCGCCGAGCCGGGACAGGGCTTCGACTTCGCCGGTCTCGAAGGCTCCGGCAGCGAGGCGCCGCTCACCGGGATCCTCGTGTCCAGCGCCGGCAGCGTCCGCTCCGTGCGGATGCCCGCACAGGGCACGACGGCGTCCGGTCCGGATGCGGGTTTCACCCTGACGGTGACGGGGGGCCGCCGCGGCGACGATCCGCTGCGCGGGATCGCCCTGGCGCTCACCCAGCCCGGCACCAAGCTCACCTGGACGCAGTCGAGCCCGCGGGCCGGCGACCCGGTCCTGACGGCGACGGTCACGGTGGCGGAGGCCGACGCCGCCGCGCTGAAGAGCGCCCTCGCCGGCTGCCTCGCGGCCCCGTTCTGAGCCGGCCCATCCCGCGCCTCACAGGAACCACGTCACGACGAGGCACGCCGTGGCGAGGAACGTCACCGCGGTGGTGATCCAGCCGAGCCCGTTGGTCACGCGGCCGTTGACCCGTCCGCCCATCACGGCCCGGTCGTTGGTCATCAGCATCATCAGCAGCAGGAGCGGCGGCACCGAGAAGCCCTGCACGATGCCGGACCAGACCAGCGCCCGCATCGGGTTGAAGCCGAGGAAGTTCAGCCCGGCCGCCAGCGCCGTCACGGCCACGATGGTGCCGTAGAACAGCTTGGCCTGGCTCGGGCGCGCATGGAGGCTGCCCTCCCGGCCGATCCCCTGCACGAGGTCGTAGGCCGCCCCCGTGGTCATCACCGGCACCGCCAGGAAGCCGACGCCGACGACGCCGAGGGCGAAGAGGTATTTGGCCCCCGCCCCCGCCAGCGGCTCGAGGGCGGCCGCCGCCTGCGCGGCGTTCTCGATCTCGGTCTGCCCCGCCTGGTGGAGGGTCGCGCCCGTGGACAGGATGATCGCGTACAGGATCACGTTCGAGAACAGCATCCCGATCACCACGTCCCGCCGGGTCTTGCGCAACTCGGCATCGGTCGCGCCCTGGCGCTGCCGCAGCGTGTGGCGCCCCTGAGCGATCTCTTCCTCGACCTCCTGGTTCGATTGCCACGTGTAGATGTAGGCCGAGAGCGAGGTCCCGATGCAGGCCACGATGATCGACAGGAAGTCGGCGTCGAACCGGATCTGCGGCACGAGGGTGCTGCGCAGGACCTCCGCCGGATCGGGGCGGGCCAGGATCGCGGCCGCCACGTAGGCGAACAGGGCGAGGGCCAGCCAGCGGAAGATGTCCCGCAGGAGCGCGTAGGAGCCGAAGATCTGGAAGGCCAGGATCGCCGCCGCGGCGCCGACCACGATGGCGGGGATCGGGACCGGGACCAGCAGGTTCAGGGCCGCGCCGATCCCGCCGAGATTGGCCGCCGCCTCGATGACGTTGCCCGCGAAGGCGCCGAGCACCAGCGGGTAGAGGATCCAGCGCGGGTAGCGGTCGCGCACCGCCGCGAACAGACCCTTGCCGTAGACCTGCCCGAGCTTGGCCGAGACGTACACGACCACGACCATCATCGGCAGCACGACCGGCGCGATCCAGAGGAAGGCGAGGCCGTACCGGGCGCCGGCGCTGGCGTAGGTGCCGATGGCGGAGGGATCGTCGTCGGCCGCCCCGGTGATCACGCCCGTGCCGAGCTGTCTCTTATACACATCTGACGCTGCCGACGAAGAGGATAGTGTA
>CAXDNE010000514.1:0-3207 GCA_963990595.1 uncultured Methylobacterium sp. | reverse complement strand
CAGCACGCGCCACGGTCGGTTCGACGACTTCCTCGTGAAGGCCGGCGCCGCCCTGGCCGGCGCGGTCGCGGGCCTCGCCGTCGCGGCTCTGGCGGCCCTGCGCCCGGATGCCCGGGCGGGCGGATGAGACCGGGCCGGTCCCTGCGGCCGGCGCTCGGTGACAGGCGCCCACGACCGGAGGATGCCGGCGGTTCCGAGGCAGGCCGGTTTCGACAGCGGAGGTCCGGCCCCGCTCTGAAACCGCCCAGCTTTCCGAGCGTTGCCTCACGGGGGCTCTCACGCGAGGTGCTGCATGTTCGGCCCAGCCAAGCTCACGGGACGGTTCTGGTTTCGCAAGACGTGGACGGGCAAGCTGGTCCTGCTCGTCGAGGAAGAGAAGCCGCGGTGGTTCGGCCGCAGCGGGCTCACCAAGCTTCGCTGGCGTGACGCGCGCCTGCTCGATCTGGCGGAAGCGCCCATGCGCACGCTGATGACCCTCGAGCGGACTTACCGGGCGGAATACGGTTCCGGACCCGCGCGCGTGCTTCAGGCCGTCGTCCCGGCGGCGAAGCGCGGTGCAATCGCCACGCCGCTCGACAATGCCGCCGGCGCTTGAACGCAAGCGCAAGGCGCGGGCCGAGTATTGAGGGGTAGAACTCGGCCCGCCTGTCGTTCGGCTTCTTACCCCAAAGCCGGAGCGACACCTTCAGAGACCATAAAAGGGTTAACAGTTCCTGAACCTGCCCGCGGACCTGCTCTCCGCGCCCCGACGCGGCCTCCCCCCGGGGAGGCGCTCTGTGCGGTCTGTAACTCAAGTTGTCTAACGGCGGCATCTCGATTGATCTATGTTGGTATTTGCCAACCTATCTGGTAGATAACGCCGATAAATCATTATCCTAGCGCAGATAAGGCCTTGACTGGCGACAAGAGACGCCACGTTCATGGTGCACTCCCACGCGAGAGGCGCCAATGGAAGACAGCACTTCAGTTCCGAACCAAGACCAGGTCGATTTTGTCGAGCTGACCGCCGACATCGTCTCCGCTTACGTAGCCAACAACTCCGTTCCGGTGCCCGACCTGCCGACGCTTCTGTCGGGCGTTCATGCTGCTCTGACCGGTCTCGGCCAGACCGCCGCTCCCACCGAGCCGGAGTTCAAGAAGGCGACGCCCGCCCAGATCAAGAAATCGATCACGCCCGACGCGCTGATCAGCTTCATCGACGGCAAGCCGTACAAGACGCTGAAGCGTCACCTCACCGGCAACGGCATGACCATCGAGCAGTACCGGCAGCGCTACGGACTTCCGCCGGATTACCCGACGACGGCGTCCAACTACTCGGCGATGCGGGCTGAGTTCGCCCGCAATGCCGGCCTCGGGCACAAGCGCAAGAGCCCGGCCGCCAAGCGCGCGGACTCCGCCGAGACCGTCGCGGCGGCCCCGGACTCAGCCGGCCGCGCTCCGAAGGCCAGCAAGGGCCGCAAGACCAAGAAGGCCGACGCGGAGGCGTGAGCGCGCCGGCCCAGCGGGCGCTCACGCCCCGGGCCGGCACGCGACCGGTCAGTGCTTCCCCTCGGCCGGGCCGTGCATCTGAGGCCTGTGCCCCTCCTGGCCGGTCGTGTCGTGCGTGTTGTGATCCCGGCTCTCCCGCCGGGACTGGCTGCGCGGGTCGCGCGGCGGGCTGGTGCGGATCCTGGCGCCACCGCCCGCCGGCACGTTCGGCCCCTCCTCGTGCGCGAGGGTCCGGATCGCGAGGTCGTGGCTCTTGTCGCCGGCCATCGAAGCCTGTCGGGTTCGGGAGATCCGCCGGCGCGCGGCGGCGGAGTCGCGGCGGATTGCGGGCCGCTGAGGTGTTCCCGCCGCGCGGAACAGCATTCCCGACCGGTCGTTGGCCCGTTGCATCCTCAGGGAGCCACGCGTGAACCGGTCGATCCCCGCTCTTCTCCTCACCGCCGCCGCCATCGCCGTCCTGCCGACGACCACCTGGGCGCAGGATAGAACGCCGCCTGCCCCCCGGACCGAGACGGCGGTCAAGCCGGCGGCCGACACGCAGGATCCGGGCAGGACGGCGACGGAGGCGGTGACCCATCCCTCCGCGGTGCCGCCCACCGAGGGCGCGATCGGCTCGGGCAAGCCGCCGGACGGCGGAGCGGCGCCCGCACCGGCGCACTAGGCGCCCCGCGCGGCGCCGGCGGGACCGGAATGTCCGCGGGCGAACCTTTGCGGCTCTCGGGAGTCTCCCTCTCGCGGCCAAGCATCGGCCGTGTCAGGCGAGCAGAACCGGATCATGCGTCGAGAACGGGTCGTTCAAGCCCGCCGCGAACCCGCCTCGCCCGATCGAAGCTCCGCGCCTCGCAGTTCCGCCCCGCCTTGGCGGCGTCTCCTGCGCCGTCACACCTCCGGGATCGCCGCGCCCGGTCCCCGACTCTGGGCGCTCACCCTGGCGATCATCGGGATCGATGCCGTCTGGATGCGGGTGGCCCATATCGCGGCCGCGCCCGCGGGATTCCTTCTCGCGGCATCGGGGGCCGCCGTGCTGCTGCTCGCCGCGGCCTGTCTGGGCACGGTCAAGTCGGATCCGCCGCTGCGCGGCATGGCCCTGGCGAGCGCGTTCCTGATCGCCTTCACGGTTCCGGTGGCGGTCCTGCACTTCCTCGCGGCGGGGCTCGGATTGCCCTTCGCGGACGGCGCGCTGGCCGGGTTCGAGGCCCGGCTCGGTTTCGACTGGACGGGCTACGTGGCCTTCCTGGCGCGGCATCCGAACCTGTCGTGGGGTCTGGCGCTCGCCTACCATTCCAGCGGGCCGCAGGTCGGCCTCGTGGTGATTGCGCTGAGCGCCACCCGCCGGCTCGGGCGGCTCTGGACCTACACCCGGCTGTTCGCCGCCACGCTGCTCTGCGTGATCGTCCTCGCCGCCCTCCTGCCGGCGCTCGGGCCCTACGCGTATTACGCGCCCCGCGTCGTCCCGTCGGCGCATCTGGAGACGGTTGGAGCGCTCTGGCACCTGGAGCCCGTGGCGCGTCTGCGCGCGGGCACGCTGGACACGCTGGCCCTCGGCGACCTGCGCGGCCTCGCCACGTTCCCGTCCTTCCACGTCTGCCTCGCGGTCCTGACGGCCTGGGCGCTGGCGCCCGTGCCGGTCCTCGGTCCCGTCGCGGCCCTCCGCACCGCGGCCGTGATCCTCTCGACGCGCGGGGGCGGGGGCCCTTAACTCCCGGGCCGGCGGGCCCG
>CAXDNE010000513.1:0-3241 GCA_963990595.1 uncultured Methylobacterium sp. | reverse complement strand
TGCACCGTGCGCGGCGACCTGATCCGGATCATGGACGGGCTGGTGAAGCGCCGGGGCAAGTTCGACGCGATCATCGTGGAGACCACCGGGCTGGCCGACCCGGCGCCGGTGGCCCAGACCTTCTTCGTCGACCAGGATGTGGGCGAGGCCGCCCGCCTCGACGCCGTCGTGACGGTGGCGGACGCCAAGTGGCTCTCCGACCGCCTCAAGGACGCCCCCGAGGCCCGCAACCAGATCGCCTTCGCGGACGTGATCCTGCTCAACAAGAGCGATCTCGTCGCGCCGGCCGACCTCGACCGCGTCGAGGCCGAGATCCGCGCCATCAATCCCCTGGCCAAGCTGCACCGGACGCAGAACTGCGCGGTGCCCCTCGACGCCGTGCTGGAGCGCAACGCCTTCGACCTCGACCGCATCCTCGACGTGGAGCCCGACTTCCTGGAGGCGGGGCACCACCACCATCACGATTCCGACATCCGGTCGCTCTCGGCGAAGATCGACGGCGAGGTCGATCCCGAGAAGTTCATGCCGTGGATCTCGAACCTCACCCAGGTCCAGGGTCCCGACATCCTGCGCTGCAAGGGGATCGTGGCCTTCCCCAACGAGCCGAAGCGCTTCGTTTTCCAGGGCGTCCACATGATCCTCGACGGGGACGTGCAGGGCGATTGGGGGAAGGACGAGCCGCGCGTCTCCCGTGTGGTGTTCATCGGGCGCAACCTCGACGAGGCGGCGATCCGGGAGGGTTTCGAGGGCTGCCGAGCGTGACGGCGGCGGTCTCAGGCATCGCCAAGGCCTGACCTTCGACGCGCACGGACGGCAGGCTTGGCGGCCCGCGGTCCGCGTGGATCGGCCGCCTCCGCACGGCCGGCCCGGTGGCGCCCGCACCGATGCCGGGCCCCGAAGCCGATTCTCAACCATTGGCTGTCATGACGGGCGCCGCGGGCCTGCGTAACCGGCCCGCGGAGCCCGCGTATCATGGCCCACACCGCAGCGCCCGGAGCCCCGGTCCCGTCCGGGCTCGCGGCCGGAATCCCGCTCCTGGCGGCCGTCGAGGGCCTGGCCAAGGCGCTGTTCGCGGCCTTCATCTTCTTCGCCTGCTTCGCCTTCTCCGAGACCTCGCCCTACGACGCGGTGGCGATCCCGACGATCCTGCTGTGGCTCTGTCTCGGCGTGCGCCTCCACCGCGGCGCGGTGCCGCTGGTCGCGCTCCTGCTGCTCTACCTCGCGGCGATCGTCACGGCGCTGCTGCCGTACCTGAACGAGGAGTTCCCGGTCACCTGGACGATCCAGCTGATCTACCTCGTCGCCACCTGCATCTTCTTCGCCATGTTCTTCGCGGACGACACGCACGCCCGGATGGAGCTGGCGCTCAAGGCCTACACGGTGAGCTGCGTGTTCTCGGCGGCGCTCGGCATCGTCGGCTACCTGCAATGGCTCGGGATCGAGGACCTGTTCTACAAGTACGACCGCGCCTCGGGGACCTTCCAGGACCCCAACGTGTTCGGCTCGTTCCTGACGCTGGGGGCCCTCTACCTGATGCACGGCCTGCTCACCGGCTCCGCCCGCCGGCCGCTGGTCGCCCTCGCCGGGCTGCTGATCATCGTGGCCGGCATCTTCCTGTCGTTCTCGCGCGGCTCCTGGGGCGGGAGCGTCGTGGCGGTGCTCCTGATGGTCGGGTCGGTCTACGCGGGCAGCACCTCGCGCCGCCTGCGCCGCCGCATCGCGCTCCTGACGCTCGCGACCGTCGTGCTCGGCATCATCGCGGTCGCCGGCCTGCTCTCGGTCGACCACGTGCACAAGATGTTCGAGACCCGCGCGGCCCTGACGCAGGATTACGACCAGGGCGAGACCGGCCGCTTCGGCAACCAGATCCGGGGCTTCGCCATGCTGCTGGAACGTCCCTTCGGCATGGGGCCGATGCACTGGCGGCTGATCTTCGGGCTGGAGCCGCACAATTCCTACATCGGCTCCTTCGCCAATGGCGGCTGGCTCGGGGGCGCGGTCTTCCTCGGGCTGGTTCTGACCACGGGCGTGATCGGCTTCCGGCTCCTGATTCGGCCGTCGCCCGTCCGGGCCCACGCGCAGATCATCTGGCCGGCGCTGCTGATGTTCTTCCTGCAGGGATTTCAGATCGACATCGAGAAGTGGCGCCACGTCTACATGATGCTGGGCATGGTCTGGGCGCTCGAGGCCGCGCGCGTGCGCGCCGGCACGCCGCGGGCCGCCCGCGCTTGAAACGCGGCCGCGCTCGGGTCATCGCTCGCCCGCGGCCGAGCTGACCGCCGAGCGGCGCATCCGCATCCGGAGACGGTACGTGACGACACAGCCGGACAACGAGGAGGATCGGCTCGCGGCCCTGCACGCCCTCGGGATCCTCGGCACGCCGCCCGAGCCGCATTTCGACGCCGTCTGCCGCACCGCCCGCCGCCTGTTCGGCGTGCGCAGCGCCTTCGTGGCCCTGCTCGATGACCGGCACCAATGGCTGAAGACGCCCTGCATCGACGTACCGGTCCAGATGCCGCGGGAGCAGAGCTTCTGCCAGCACACGATCCGCGGCGACGGCGTGCTCGTCGTTCCCGACGCGCGGCTGGATCCCCGGTTTCGCGACGCGGCCCTGGTCACGCGCCCGGACGGGATCCGCTTCTACGCGGGGGTCCCGCTGAGCCTCGAGGCGGGCCTGCGGATCGGCACGTTCTGCCTCGCCGACCCCGAGCCGCGGGACGGGTTCTCGGAGGCCGACGCGGCGGCGTTGCGCGACCTCGCGGCGATCGTCGTGGCCCATCTGCGGCTGACCGAGGCCAAGGCGCGCCGGGAGCGCGAGATCGAGCAGGGCGTGATCCGCGAGGCCCTGATCCGCGAGCAGCACCGCGAGATCAACGCCCGGGCCCGTGTCCAGGAGGCGGTGAACCACCAGCTCACCATGGCCGAGCAGCTCGCCAGCATCGGCAACTGGCGCGTGGAGCTGGCCGACGGCCAGCCGGTCTGGTCGGCCAGCCTCTACGCGATCACCGGCCGCGATCCCCGGATGCCGGCGCCCCGGTTCTCCGACTTCGCGCAGATCTTCCATCCCGACGACCGGGACCGCCTCGCGGCGGCCATCGCCGACGCCATCGCCCGCCGCGCGAGCTTCGACTTCGAGGCGCGGCTGCAGCGGCCCGACGGCGCGATCCGGGACGTGGTCGTCCGCAGCGCGTACCGCGGCGACTGTCTCTTATACACATCTCCGCGCCCACGAGACAAGAGG
>CAXDNE010000512.1:0-3244 GCA_963990595.1 uncultured Methylobacterium sp. | reverse complement strand
GGAGACCAGGACCAGCATCGCGAACTACTTCAATCCGATCAGCCTGTCCGAGGCCCTGCCGGTCCGCAAAGGATTGAACGATCCGCAGCCCACCGCGGCGGACCCGAATGCGGGCACCAAGGCCGGTGAGGCGGAGGCGCCGATGCCGGCCCGAGACAAGGCCGGCGCCCCGCCGCCGGGATCCGTGGCCCGGGAGCGCGAGCTGTTCCAGGATCCTTACTCGGTCCTGGCCAATCTCGCGACCCAGATCGAGCCGAGCCAGCCTCAGAGCGTCACGATCGGCGATCTCGGCGAAGCGGGACGGCGGGGCGGGGATGTCCCGCGCGATCCGTTCGATCCGCTGTACTGGCAGGTGACCACGCTCTCGCCCGCGCGCGCCGACCGGCCCGCACCCGCCGGAATCACGCCCCCGCCCGCTCGAACCACGCCCGACGCGCGCGGCGGGGAAGCCATGGCGGCCCGGGACGCCAACGCCAGATCGGCGGAGACCACGGCGGCGGAGACCACGGCGGCGGAGACCAGGGCGGCGGAGACCAGGACGGCGGAGACCAAGGCGGGCGAGACCAAGGCGAACGCGGCCGCGGCGAGGGAGGCCAGGGCCGACGGAGCCGCCGCGAACGGGCCGGGCCCGGTCAGCGCGGAGACCGCGGCGGCCCAGGCCGCGCTGAAGGCGGAGATCGCCAAGATCTTCCCCCCCGCGGCGCCGGGCACACCCGGTCCCCGCGTCGACGTCCAGGGGACGGCGGAGGGGGTTCTGATCAACGTGACGGACGACCTGAATTTCAGCATGTTCGCCGTGGGCTCGGCGGAACCTCGTCCCGAGATGGTGCGGGCCATGGAACGCCTGTCCAAGGCGCTCGCCGAGCGCCCGGGCCGGATCATCATCCGCGGCCATACCGACAGCCGCCCGTTCCGCTCCGAGGTCTACGACAATTGGCGCCTCTCGACCGCGCGCGCCCATATGGCGTCCTACATGCTCACTCGGGCCGGCCTCGACGCGGCGCGGATCTGGCGGGTCGAGGGGGCCGCAGACCGGACGCCGCGCAACACCGCGGATCCGAAGGCGCCCGAGAACCGGCGGATCGAGATCCTCCTGCAGGGATCTCCGGGATGAGGTCGTCCGGTCTCAGGCGGATCCTGCCGGCGCTTCTCGGCCTGCTCGCGACGGGGGCCGCGGGGCCAGCCGCCGCGGAGCCGGTCCCCGCCCCGGCGGCGGGGGCCCAGGCGGAGCATCCCGCGCCTCCGGGCCCCGTGCCGCCCGCCGCACCGACCGCCCCGCCGCAGGGCCCGACGGGCAATCCCGTGGCGTGGGTGCGCACCCTGCAATTGCTGCAGGACCGGGTCGCCGCGGGTTCCCTGGCCGCGCACGAGAGCCAGCCCCTGCTGATCAGCCGGATCAACGCGGATCTCCTGAAGGTGGCGCCGGAGATCTGGGCCGACCGGCACAACCTCCGGGCGGCCATCGTCTTCGCCCTGAGCGGCGGCGGCCCGGCCATCCTGCGCCGCCTGACCGCGCCGGACGGCCCCGGCGCCCCCGAGGCGCCCCTCGCGCGCGGGGCGCTCGCCTATATCGAGGGGCGGGAGGCCGAGGCGAACCGCCTGCTCGGGGATCTCGACACGACGGAGCTGCCGCCCACGCTGGCGGGCGCGATCGGCCTCACCCAGGCCTCGCTCGCCGTGACCGAGAACCCGCTCCGGGCGATTGCCCTGCTCGATCGCGTCCGCTTGCTGCTGCCGGGGACCCTCGCCGAGGAAGGGGCCCTGCGCCGCGAGATCTTCACCCTCGGGCAGATCGGCGACCTGAAGAAGTTCGAGGCCCTGGCGATCCAGTACCTGCGCCGCTTCCCGCACTCGATCTATGCGGGCAACTTCCGCCAGCGGCTCGCCTATCAGTTGACGCAGTTCGATGTCGGCCGGGATGCGGGGCGCTTCGCGGCGCTCAACAGGATCCTGAACGAGCTCGGTCCCGCGAGCCGCAGGGACCTGTACCTGCTGATCGCCCGGACGGCGATCCAGGAGGGCAAGACAGCCTCGGCGCTCCTGGCCGCCGACAAGGCGCTCGCGCTCTCCGCGCCCGAGAGCCCGGAGGCGGTCCAGGGCCGGCTCTACCGGGCGGCCGCCGAGATCGTGACCCTGGCGACGTTCGAGTCCGGTCTGCGGACCCTGCGATCCCTCGATCGCGCCAAGGTGCCGCCCCGCGACCTGCCCCTGCTCGAGACGGCCCTGGCGACGGCCGAGGAGATCGGACGCGGGCTCACCGGCCGGCCCGGTCCCCCGGAAGACGTCGCCAAGCCGGGGCAGGCGGCGGCGGAGTCCGCCGACGAGCCCGCGAGCCTGATCCCGAAGGCGCAAGCCACGATCGACCGGATCGATCTGCTTCTCAGCAAGGCAAACCCGTGACCCCGATCATTGCCACGGTTCAGAAGCCCGTCCCGAAGCCCGATCGGGAGGTCCTGCCGTCCCAGGCGGAGGCCGACACCCCGAATCCGCCCGAGGCGGGCGCGGGACGCGATTTCGGGGCCGTCCTGCGCGCGGTCGCGGACACGTCCGACGCGTCCCGCGCCGGGACCGACCCGCGTGACGCGGCCGAAACGGCCAGCCCGCCTCGAAAGGCCGCCCCCGCGGAGGCGGTTGTCGCGACGTTGCCGCCGGCCGATCCGACCAATGCCGCCGCGATGCTCGCCACCATCCTGACCGCCGCCCTCCCGGCAGCCGCCCCGACGCGTGGTCCGGCCTCCGATGCGGGGGGCGATTTCGGCCCTCCGAAGCCGGTCTCGGCCGCAGCTGCCTCCGGTAGAGGAGATCTGTCGGGTCCCGTGGGCGCGTCCGCGCCGGCCGCAACCGCCGGATTCTCGGCCGGAACCGCCTCTGCCCCGGAGGCCGGGCCTCGCGCCGGGCGGCCGGAGATGGTCCGCGGGGATGTCGCGCCGCCGGCACCGCGCGACGGATCCGGCCTGGGCCGCGGGGACGTCGCGCCGTCGGCACCGCGCGCCGGATCCGGCCTGGGCCGCGGGGACGTCGCGCCGTCGGCACCGCGCGACGGATCCGGCCTGGGCCGCGGGGACGTCGCGCCGCCGGCACCGCGCGACGGATCCGGCCTGGGCCGCATCCCTGAGGTCGAGGTCCTCGACCGCGCGGTTCACTTCAAACCCGTTCTGCCCGGGGCGGCGCCCGTTCCCGCCCTCTCGGCCGCCGTCACCTGTCTCTTATACACATCTGACGCTGCCGACGAAGAGGATAGTGT
>CAXDNE010000511.1:0-3271 GCA_963990595.1 uncultured Methylobacterium sp. | reverse complement strand
CGAGCTTGCCTCTTGTCTCGTGGGCTCGGAGATGTGTATAAGAGACAGCGCCAAACACGGCTGCGGGACCGGGCGCGGGTCCCCTCTCCCGTGCGGGAGAGGGACAGGGTGAGGGCGGAGAACTCTCCGGAAATGGCTCGACCGCAACGCGCGGCGACGTGGTCCGTCCTGAACCGTCTCATCCCTCACCCCAACCCTCTCCCGCACGGGAGAGGGGGCCCGCGCTCCCCATGGCCGACCTCGTCACCGTGTCCGGCGGCGCGAGGGCGGATCTGCGCATGCTCGACCTCGGCCGGGCGCTGCCGATCTCCGGCCACACGGCCTGGCACTCCATGCCGGCGATCTACGAGCTAATTGGGGAACACCGGACGACGCTGGTCTTCGTGAACACCCGCCTCCAGGCGGAGTACACGTTCCAGGAGCTGTGGCGGCTCAACGAGGACGCGCTGCCGATCGCGATCCACCACGGCTCTCTGGACGCGCAGCAGCGCCGCCGGGTCGAGGCCGCCATGGCGGCGGGCCAGCTGCGGGCGATCGTCTGCACCGCGACCCTGGATCTCGGCATCGACTGGGGTGACGTCGACCTCGTGATCAATGTCGGCGCGCCGAAGGGCGCGAGCCGGATCATGCAGCGGATCGGCCGGGCCAATCATCGCATGGACGAGCCGTCAAAGGCCTATCTCGTCCCGGGCAACCGCTTCGAGATGCTGGAGTGCCAAGCGGCCCTCGACGCCGTCGAGGAGGCCGCGCAGGACACGCCCGACGCCCGCCAGGGTGCCCTCGACGTGCTCGCCCAGCATGTGCTCGGCATGGCCTGCGCGGATGCCTTCGATCCGGTCGACCTCTACGACGAGATCGTCTCGGCGGCGCCCTATGCGGGCCTGACCTGGGAATCCTTCGAGCAGGTGGTCGATTACGTCGCCACCGGCGGCTACGCGCTGCGCGCCTACGAGCGCTTCGCCAAGATCCTGCGCGGGCCGGACGGGCTCTGGCGCGTGCGCGATGCCCGTACCGCCCAGGCCTACCGGATGAATGTCGGCACCATCGTGGAGGCGGCGCGGGTGAAGGTCCGACTCGGCCGGACCCTGCGCGGCAAGCCCGGCACGGTGCTGCCGAAGACCGGCCGGGTGCTCGGCGAGATCGAGGACGAGTTCGCCGAGACGCTGACGGTGGGCGACACGTTCCTGTTCGCCGGCGAGACCCTGCGCTTCGAGGGGCTCGCCGAGGACGAGTGCCTGGTCACCCGCGCCCCGCCCGACACCGACCCGGCGATCCCCTCCTACGCAGGCGCGAAATTCCCGCTCTCGACCTTCCTGGCGGCCCGGGTCCGGGCGCTCATCGCCGACCCGTTCGAATGGGACCGCCTGCCCAAACAGATCGGCGAGTACCTGCTGCAGCAGCGCCGCCGGTCGGTCCTGCCGGGCGAGCGCGACCTCCTCGTGGAGACCTTTCCCCGGGGCAAGCGCTCCTACCTGACCGCCTTCCCGTTCGAGGGCCGCCTCGCCCACCAGACGCTCGGCATGCTGCTCACCCGCCGGCTGGAGCGCGCCGGCCTGCGGCCGCTGGGCTTCGCGGCCAACGATTACGGCATCGCCGTCTGGACGACCCGCGACGTCTCCGAGCGCGCTGCCCTCGACCCGGACTTCATCGGCGACCTCTTCGCCGTCGACATGCTGGGCGACGACCTGGAGGCGTGGCTCGACGAATCGGCGATGATGAAGCGCACGTTCCGCCAGTGCGCGGTGATCGCCGGGCTGATCGAGCGGCACCATCCCGGGCAGAAGAAGACCGGCCGGCAGGTCACCATCTCCACCGACCTGATCTACGACGTGCTGCGCAAGCACCAGCCCGACCACCTCCTGCTGCGGGCCGCGCGGCAGGATGCGGCAACCGGACTCCTCGACGTGAGGCGCCTCGGCATGATGCTAGAGCGCATCCAGGGGCGAATCATCCACAGGTCTCTCGACCGGGTCTCGCCGCTCTCCGTATCCGTGATGCTCGAGATCGGGCGCGAGCGGGTCTACGGCGAGGGCGCCGACGAGATCCTGGCCGAGGCCGAGGCGGAGCTTCTTCAGGAGGCTCTGTCCTGACCGCCGATCCGCCCTCCCCCGACGACACCGAGGATGCGATCTTGGCGGCCGGCCTGCGACTCGAGAAGACTTCCAAGAACCCTACCCTGCTGCTGGCGGGCGAGACCCTGGTGCTCGATCTGTGCGGCGGCCTGTGGCTGCCGGAGCACCGGACGCTCATCGTCTCGGACCTGCACCTGGAGAAGGGCTCGTCCTACGCGGCCCGCTCCGGCCAGTTCCTGCCGCCCTACGACACCCGCGAGACGCTCGCCTGCCTGCACGAGGCGGTGGTGCGTCACGAGCCCGCCCGCGTGATCGCCCTCGGCGATTCCTTCCACGACGCCAGGGGCCCGGAGCGTATGGAGCCCGGCGACCGCGCCATGGTGGCGGCGCTGCAGGAGGGCCGCGACTGGGTCTGGATCGCCGGAAACCACGATGCCGCCGTCAGCGCGGGCGTCGGCGGGCGCTACGCGGACGCGCTGACCCTCGGCAGCCTCCTCCTGCGCCACGAGCCGAGCCCCGGCGCGGCGCCCGGCGAGATCGCCGGCCATCTCCATCCCTGCGGCAAGGTCGCGATGCGAGGCCGGGCGGTGCGCCGCCGGTGCTTCGTCACCGACGGCACCCGCCTGGTGATGCCGGCTTTCGGAGCCTATGCGGGCGGGCTCAACGTGCGCGACAAGGCGATCGAGGGCCTGTTCCCGAAGGGGTTCACCGCCCACCTTCTGGGCGACGGGCGGGTCTTCGCGATCGGCCGGGCGCAGCTCGCCCGGGACTGAGCGCCCCGCGCTCCGGCCGGCCGGATCAGCTCGCCTTCATGAAGCGGTTCACGCTGTCCGACAGGCTCGCGGAATGATCCGCCAGGCTTCCGGCGATGCCCCGGACCGCTTCGGCGAACTGGCCGGTCGCGGTGGCCGCCTGCGAGACGCCGCCGATATTGCCCGACATCTCGTGGGTCGAGACCGCCTGCTCCTCCACGGCGCTCGCCATCGCCAGCGTCAGCTTGGACAATTCGCCGACGGCCGCGGTGATCATCTCGATGGCGCCCACCGCCTCGCCGGTCGCGCTCTGGATGGCCGAGACCTGCTGGGTGATCTCCCCGGTCGCCTTGGCGGTCTGCTCGGCCAGCGCCTTGACCTCGCTGGCCACCACCGCGAAGCCCCTGCCCGCCACGCCCGCCCGGGCGGGCGTGGCGGGCAGGGGCC
>CAXDNE010000510.1:0-3287 GCA_963990595.1 uncultured Methylobacterium sp. | reverse complement strand
CTCCAGGCTCAAAGCCATACCAAAGGGCGGACCACTTCATTGGGGGCGGATCACCTGCGCCGCCGCCCGGCTGCTCGCCGGGTTCCCGCGGCTGCGACGCGCGGTGTTCCCGCAGGGCGCGCCGGACCTGCGGAACCTGCCGGTCCTCCGGCGTGCCCCGAGCCCGGCGCTGCCGATCCGCGCCCCCGACACTCCGGCCGGCCCATGACACCCATCACGGCGACGATGCGCAGAACCGCCGCGGCCGGTTCCGCGCCCCACACGAGGACAGCGAGCATGCAACTGCGCGGTGCAAGACGGCTCGGACTTACGATCATCCTCGCCACCAGCTTGGTCTCCGGGCGGAG
The DNA here is from genome assembly GCA_963990595.1 of uncultured Methylobacterium sp. GTDB lineage: Bacteria > Pseudomonadota > Alphaproteobacteria > Rhizobiales > Beijerinckiaceae > Methylobacterium. The sequence goes on along the minus strand of CAXDNE010000510.1, from coordinate 2,940 downwards.
CTTGGCCGGTTCCGAGACCACGCCGACGCCCATGGCTTCGAACGCTCCGGCCGCCCACCGGATGGAGCCGGGCGACGTGCTGGAGATCAATGTGGTCGGCAATTCCGACCTGAAGCAGCGCGTCGTGGTCGGGCTCGATGGCGACGTCCAGCTCAACCTCGCCGGGCCGATCCCGGCGGTGGGCCTGACCCTGCAGGAGCTGCGCGGGCAGATCTGCACGGCGCTGTCGCGGAAGGTGCTCAAGCAGCGCACGCCCGACGGTCGGGAGACGGTCGAGACGATCGAGCCGGACGACGTGACCGTCACCATCGCGGAGTATCGCCCGATCTACATCAGCGGCGACGTGGCGCGTCCCGGCGAGATCCCCTTCCGCCCCGGCATCCTGGTGAGCCAAGCGATCACCCTGGCCGGCGGCTACGACATCATGCGCTTCCGGCTCAGCAACCCGTTCCTCGACACCGCCGACATGAAGAGCGACTACGACACGCTCTGGATGGACCTCGTGCACGAGCAGGCCCGCATCGCCCGTCTCGAGGCCGAGTTGAAGGGCCAGGCCGATCTGGGCGGGTTCGAGATCCACGGGACCCCCCTGCGTCCGGCCGCCGTGCAGCAGATCATCCGCCTCGAGGCGGAGCAGATGAAAGCCCGCAACGCGGACTATCAGAAGGAGCGGGAGTTCTTCGAGCGCGCCATCGCGCAATCCGAGAACAACCTGACCGTGCTGACGGAGCAGCAGAAGAACGAGAAGGAAGGCGCCGACCTCGACGGCGCCGATTACGAGCGGATCCGCGAGCTGTTCCAGCGCGGCGCGGTGCCGATCACCCGCTTGACCGACGCGCGGCGCTCCATGCTGCTCTCCGCCACCCGTTCGCTCCAGACACAGAACCAGATCGAGCAGGTCAAGAAGGATCGCGAGGACGCCCGGCGGAACCTCCAGAGGACGTCGGACAAGCGTCAGATCGACCTGACGCAGGATCTCCAGGCCTCGGTCTCGAAGATCGCCGCGCTCCGGAACAAGCTGGAGGCCGTCGGCGACAAGCTGGTCTATACCGGTCTCGTCAAGTCGCAGCTCGTCCGCGGCCGGGGAGCGGAACCCGAACTCAAGATATCCCGGCGCACGCCGACCGGGCGGGTGCGCCGCCCTGCGCGGGACGACACCGAACTCCTGCCCGGCGACGTTCTGGAAGTGAGGCTTGAGGCCGAGCTGGTCCCGCCAGCGCCTTCCGAGGCGCGCCTGACCGGTGAAAAGACGACGGCCCCGGCCGATCAGCCTGCAGCCGCCGCGGAGCCGCGGGACGGCGCGCGCGGGCCCGCGACCGTGGCCGCCAACGAACCGGGACGGACGCCTCCCGTCCGGACAGCCCCCGACCGCAAGCCGCAGGGGGAACGCAACCCGGGGACCGGAGCGGGCCGGTGAGGCCGCCCTCCGCGATAGACAAAGCCGTGGCGACCGGCCTCGTCCTGGCGCTCGCCATGCTCTTCTGCGGCATCACGGCGAACACGCCCCTGGGCAGCCTGAAGCCGTTCGACATCCTGATCATGCTGATCACGGTGCCCTGCCTGGCGAGCAGAAAGCTGAGTGACTTCAGGATCAGTGCCGGGCTGATCCTGATGATCATCTTCTATCTCGTCTGCACGGTGCCGAGTTGCGTGGAGAACGATTTCCTCTACGGCCTGCGCCGCACGATCCAGGTGCTGATCCTCGTGTCCTACGGCTTGGTGCTGCTGAACGTGAACCCGGCCGCGCTCACACGCAGGCACTACTTCATCGCCCTCGCGGTCATGGCCTGCATCGTCGCCGTCAATGTCGGGTGGCACGTGGCGAATGGCTATCTCACCGACTGGAAGCGCCTCGGCGACCCGAAGTCGCTGTTCATCTTCCTTCCGGCCTGCGTCGGCGTCGGGATCGTGCTCAAGGTCCTGCCGCGCAATGGGCTCACCATGGCCGCCTGGATGCTCCTGTGCGTGCTGATCCTGATGTCGGGGGAGCGCAAGGCGCTGCCGGCCTTCTTCCTGATCAGCCTCGCGGTCTTCCTCGACCTGAACAGCCTGCGCGGCTTCGCGCTGGCGGCCGGCGCCGGCCTCATTATCGTCATCGCCGGGGACATCATCCTGGACGGCTACGTCTTCCGCCGGATCGACAGCATCTTCGCGGGCTCGGATGCCCGCAACGATCCGCTCTACATCCTGCAGGGCGGCATCCCCGCCTCGCTCAGCGATGCCCAGCGGAAGCTCGGCATCCAAGTCGCGAGCCAGCTCTTCCACGACAATCCCCTGTTCGGTTCCGGCATGGAATCGACCGTGAACTACGCCCGGAGCCACTTTGCGAACTATCCGAAATTCCTGACCGGCGTGGCGCATAACGAATTCTGGAGGGTCCTCGCCGAGCACGGCATTTTCGGCATGGTGTTCATGCTTATACCGATGTTCAGGACGCTCTATCTCGCCGCGACGGACAGCATCACGTTCTATCGCGCGTACGGGCAGACCTTCTACCCGCGCTGCATGCTCATCATCCTGACGCCCATCGCCGCCTACATGTGGTCCGAGGGTTCAGGGGTCGAGATGTTCGCGCTGGTCATGCTCGTCGCGCTCCTGCCGGATCTCATGCCGGGGATCGCGACGCGCTGCCTGGCCCACCCCCGACAACCGGCCGCGCGCCGCACCCTCGTCGCCGCGCCGGCCTGAGCGGACCGAGCCGCCGCGGGCCGTCGCGCCTCACCTTGACCAGCACGCCCTAGGACTCAACGGAGGAGATCCAGATGAAGATCACGATCGTCGGCTCGGGCTATGTCGGGCTCGTCTCGGGCGCGTGCTTCGCCGATTTCGGCCACAGCGTCGTCTGCGTCGACAAGGATGCCGACAAGATCGCCTCGCTGAAGGCGGGCCGCATGCCGATCTACGAGCCGGGCCTCGACGCTCTGGTCGCCGAGAACGTGC
>CAXDNE010000509.1:0-3291 GCA_963990595.1 uncultured Methylobacterium sp. | reverse complement strand
AGATTGCCTCTTGTCTCGTGGGCTCGGAGATGTGTATAAGAGACAGCGCCACGCTGCTCGTCCTCGGCGCCGTTCTGCTGATGCTGTGAGGGATCGGGGCGGAACGCTTCGGCCGCCGGCCCCGTTGGCCCGGGCTCGCCGCAGACAGCGAGAGGACGAGTCCGCCCGATGCGCCAAAGCCCCGACGGAACCCTGGCCCTGCTGGTCGCGGCGCTGCGCGAGGGCGCGGCCCATATCGAGGCGATGCTGGCGTTGGCGCGGACCGAGGTCGACGGCAACGTCCGGGCGATCGTGTCGCTGGTCGCCATCGTCGGGACCATCCCGATCCTGCTGATCGTCATCTTCTTCCTCGGCCTCGACGCCGTGGTGAAGCTGCTGGCCGTGCCGTTCGGCTCCGAGGCGCCGGCGGCGCTGATCGTCGCCGCGCCGTTCCTGGCCGTGGCCCTCGTGCTCGGCTGGCTCGGGGCGCGCCGGATGGCGCTCTCGAACCTGGAACCCTGGCGGACGTGGCGGCAGGTGAAGCGGGATGTCCGGGAGGTCGCGCGGACCCGGGCCTGACGTCCGGATCGACGTTTCTTCTTCTCGAACAACCGGATGCGACCGGATTTTCCCACGCCGCACGAGCGGCCGGGGGCGGGCGCCCCCTAGCGGGTCGGCACCAGCATCGCGCCGGGAGCCGGCTCCAGCGGCACCTCGAGATCGCAGCGCAAGCCGCTGGCATCGAAGGCGATCTCGACGGTGCCGTCGAGTTCGCGCCGCACGCCGGCGGCGATCAGGCGCGTCCCGAAGCCGGTCCGGGTCGGCGCCTGCACGGGCGGGCCGCCGCTCTCCTGCCAGGTGAGCCGCAGGCGCTGCGTCCCGGCCCCGGCGGTCGCGAGCGACCACCCGACCCGGACGCGTCCCTCCGGCACCGAGAGCGCGCCGTATTTGGCGGCGTTCGTGGTCAGTTCGTGGACCGTCATGCCCAGAGCCAGGACCTCCCGAGGCGACAGCGACACGGCGGGCCCGACGAGGTCGATCTGATCGCCGCCGGTCCGGTAGGGGCTGAGTTCGTTCTCCAGCACCTCGCGCAAGGGGGCGCCGCTCCAGGCCTCGCGGGTCAGGAGATCGTGGGTCTTCGACAGCGCCAGGATCCGCGCCTCAAGGGCCTTCTCGGAGCCGCGGGACTGGCGGGCGAGGGCCTGCACCGTGGCCAGAGTGTTCTTCACCCGGTGGTTCAGCTCGTGGAGGATCGTCACCTGCAGCTCCTGCAGGGCATGCCCGCGGCGGATCTCCGCGTGGAGATCGTCGGTGCTGCGCTGGAGCGTGCCCGCCATGGCGTCGAGCTTGCTGCCGAGGCGGCCGAATTCCGTGGTGCCGCGCAGGCCGGTGCGGGTCCCGAGATCGCCCGCCTGCCAGGCCGCCGCGGTGCGCAGCAGCCGGTCGATCGGACGCCGGATGAACATCCGCCCGGCCACGAGGGCGGCCGCCAGGGCCAGCACGGCGCCCAGCGCGATCAGCACCAGCCCGCGCCGGGTGGCGGCGTCGATATCCGCGAAGGCCGTCGCGCAGTCGCGGCCCACCACGACGCGGACCCCCGCGAGGGGGCCGCCCGGCTTGGCGGTGGCGATGATCCGTTCCCGGCCGTCGAGGCCCGCGGCGACGCGCACGTCGGCGCCCTGGGCTTCCAGCATGGCGACGCGCTCCGGCGGGATCGGCCTGCCGATCCAGGCCGCCTCATTTGGGCGGCGGGCGATGATCAGGCCGTCGCGGTCCGTCACCGTGATCGAGGTTTCCGCCTGATGCAGCGCCTGATCCAGATGGTCGGAGAGCCAGTCGAGGTCGACGGCGGCCAGGAGCACGCCCTTGGGGCCGCCGTTGGGATTATCGTTGGCACCACCTTCGGATCCGCCCTCGGCCCCGGTCCCGGCCGGCCCCTCGTGCCCCACGGCCCGGGCGAAGTGGATCGAGGGCCGGCGCGACACGAGGCCCACCGTGTAGCCGCCGACCGCGAAGCCGGCCGCCTCCAGGGCGCCGCGGTGATCGGCGCGCGCGCCGTTCGAATAGGCGCCCGGTGCCGAGCCGGCGCTGTCGCAGACCAGGGTGCCGTCGGGATCGGTGAGCGCGAGCAGGAGGATGTGCGGGAGCCGCGCGGCGGACCGCCTCAGATAGGCGGCGCAGGATGACGGGTCGCGCGCCCGCATGGAGGGATCGCCCGAGATCAGGTCGAGGGCCTGCCGCATCCGCTCGGCGATCTGCGCGAAATCCTTCGCGACCCCCTGGGCGCTGGCCAGGGCATCGGCGCGCACGGCGGCGTTGCGGCTCGCCCGAAGGGCGACCTCGTTGTAGCCCTGGATGGCCAGCGCCGGCGCGAGCGCCAGCAGGACCAGGAGCAGGATCCGCGTGGTGAGGGACATCGGCGGTCAGTCGAGGCCGGCGATCGTCGCGCGCACCCGCGCGGCCGGCGCCTCCACCGGGAACGGCGTGGCGATCCTGCGCAGGCCCGGCGCGTCCGCGCTCATGGGATGCGGCCGGCTTCGGGCGGGCCGGACACGGCCGGCGCAGCGGTGGCAGCGGGATCGGAGGCGGAACGCCGTCTCATGCCGGCCTTGTTGCAGAACCGGCCGGCCCTTGCCAGTGCGCCGGGTATCGCCCGTCGCGCGCGGGCGGGGCGGATCGTCCCAGGGCCCGCGGGACCCGGGTTCTCCCAGCCGCGGCCCCGTCCTGAGGGGCTGCGCGGCAGCCTCGAAGCCCCCTCCCGCCGGTCGCGCGCTCCCGGGAGGCCGCCGCGCCCTTCGCGGCGCTCCGGCCCTCTGGATGAGGCGCTGGATACGGCGTTCCGCGGTCTCGAAGGCCGTTCCTCCGCTCAGCGGCCGCGGCTCCGGCCCGCCGCGGGGCGCAGATGCAGGAAGCTGCGCTCGCCGGTGGCCGCCTCGGCCACGTGCTGGATCGTGTCGAGCAGCTCGGCCACCGCCTGCGGGGCGGCGGGACGGAACCCGGCCTTCGGCTCGACCCAGCGCTTCTGCGTGCGCCCCGCGGCGATCTGCGCCTCACTCAGCGCGTCGAAATCCCGGCGTCGCGTCATGGCTGATCCCTCCATGGGAAAATCTGCCCGGGACATGGTTGATGAAACGTTAAAGGTCCGTCCTCCCGCCTGCTCCCCGGCGCGGGCGGGCCGACCGGGTTCGGCCCCGCGGCCGCGGCCTCGGCCGCGGGGGTGGCGCCGGCCCGGGGCAGGGTCCGGGCGGGGTTCGGTGCGCCGCCGGCGTGGTGCGCGGCGCCGGCTCCCTCCCCGCCCGGGGGGGGGCGGGG
>CAXDNE010000508.1:0-3365 GCA_963990595.1 uncultured Methylobacterium sp. | reverse complement strand
CACTATCCTCTTCGTCGGCAGCGTCAGATGTGTATAAGAGACAGGTCCAGCGGGCATCGCCTCGCGTGAGCCGGGAGGCCGCGGATCCCGCTGGATGCGTCCCGCTCGATCAAGCAGCGGGCCTGAGAGCTGCGAAACTGGTGCCCCGCAGCCGCACGATGCTGCGGCAAGGCTGAACCATGGTCCGCCTCCTCGCTCTCCTGCTGGTCGCCCTGCTGACCGCCGGCCTCGGCCCGGAGGCTCGCGGCGCGGGGGAGCCCGATGCGGCGCTGGCGGTCGGAACGGTCACGGCGCAGCGCAAGGCCCTGGACAAGGCGCTGGACTTCGTCGGCCGGGTCGAGGCGGTGGGGCGCGTCGAGGTGCGCGCCCGCGTGACCGGCTATCTCGAGGCGGTCCTGTTCACGGAGGGCGATCCGGTCAAGGCAGGCGCCCCGCTCTACCGGATCGAGCGTGACCTGTTCGTGGCCGCGGTCAAGCAGGCCGAAGGCGCGCTGGAGCGCAGCAAGGCCGCGCAGGCTCTGGCCGCCATCCAGCTGCAGAGGGCGCAGGAGCTGCTCGACCGGAATTCGGGGACCGTCGTCGCCCGCGACCAGGCACGCGCCGCGCTCGATCAGGCGAAGGGCGCCGTCACGGGCGACGAGGCCAGTCTCCAGACCGCCCGCATCAATCTCGGCTACACGGACATCACCGCCCCCATCGCCGGCCGGATCGGCCGCACGAGCGTGACGAAGGGCAACGTGGTCGGGCCCGACAGCGGCGTGCTCACCACGATCGTCAGCCAGGACCCGATCTACGTCACCTTCCCGGTGAGCCAGCGCGAGTTCCTGCGCTACCAGCAGGGCGCGAGAAGCCCGGACCGCAGCAAGGTCGGCGTCAGGATCCGGTTCCAGGACGGCTCGGAATACGGCCAGCTGGGACGGGTCGATTTCGTCAACATCAGCGTCGACCGCACCACCGACACGGTCCTGGTCCGCGCCGTCATGCCGAACCCGGCGGGCGTGCTGCGCGACGGGCAACTGGTCCGGGTCGCCCTTCAGATCGGCGAGCCCGAGCAGAAGGTCGTCGTGCCGCAGGCGGCGCTCATCGCCGACCAGGGCGGCGTCTACGTCTTCGTCGTCGAGGACGGGCGGGCCGTGATCCGGCGCGTCAAGCCCGGTTCCGGCGGCACCGGCCCGGACGCCGTCATCGACGAGGGCCTGTCGGGCGGTGAACTCGTCATCGTCGACGGGCTGCAGCGGGTGCGGCCCGGGATCGCCGTGCGGGCGAACCCGATCGCCCAGTCGGCCAGCAGGATCTGAGGCCATGTTCTCGGCGATCTTCGTCGACCGGCCGCGCCTCTCGGTGGTCATCGCCATCGTCACGTCGATCGCCGGCGCGCTGGCGCTGTTCACCATCCCGGTGGCGCAATACCCCGACATCGTGCCGCCCCAGGTCTCGGTGACGACGACCTATCCCGGCGCCTCTGCCGAGGTGGTGGAATCCACGGTCGCACAGCCCATCGAGTCTCAGGTCGTGGGCGTCGACAAGATGATCTACATGAAGAGCGTCAGCGGCAACGACGGCAGCTACACGCTCACCGGGTCCTTCGAGCTCGGCACCGATCCGGACATCAACGCCGTCAACGTCAACAACCGGGTGCAGATCGCCCTGGCCAAGCTGCCCGAGGACGTCCGCAAGCAGGGCGTCACGGTCAAGAAGAAGTCCTCCGCGCTGCTGGGCGTGCTGGCGGTCTACTCGCCCAAATCCGTGCAGGACCCGCTCTTCATCTCGAACTACGTGACGATCAATCTGCTCGACCGCATCAAGAGCACGCCCGGCGTCGGCGACGCGACCCTGTGGGGGCCGCAGGATTACGCGATGCGGGCGTGGCTGCGGACCGACCAGCTCACCGGCCTCAACCTGACCACGGGCGACGTCATCGCGGCGATCCGGGCGCAGAACGTGCAGGCGCCCGTGGGTCGGATCGGCGCCCGCCCGATCTCCGACGAGCAGCAGCTCCAGCTCAGCATCCAGACGCAGGGGCGCCTGAGCTCCGCGGAGCAGTTCCGCGACGTCATCCTGCGCACGAACCCGGACGGGTCCGTGCTGCGGCTCGGCGACGTCGCCCGGATCGAGCTCGGCGCCGCCAATCTCGACCGGGAGACGCGGCTGAACGGCAGCCCCGCCACGGTGGTGGCGATCTACCAATCCCCCGGCGCGAACGCCCTCGCGACCCTGAAGGAGGTCGAGGCCCGGGTCGGCGCCCTGGCCAAGTCCTTCCCCGAGGGGCTCGCCTGGAAGGTCACCTACGATCCCACGACCTTCATCACCGAGACGGTCCACGAGGTCCGCAAGACCCTGGTCGAGGCCTTCGTGCTCGTCGTCATCGTGGTGTTCCTGTTCCTCGGCAGCCTGCGCGCGACGCTGATCCCGACGCTCGCCGTGCCCGTGAGCCTGATCGGGACCTTCATCGCCCTGAAGGCGGTGGGCTACTCGGCGAACTCCGTCTCGCTCCTCGCCCTGGTGCTGGCCATCGGCATCGTCGTCGACGACGCCATCGTGGTCGTCGAGAACGTCGAGCGCGTGATGGAGGAGCATCCCGACCTCTCCCCGCGGGAGGCCACCAAGCGGGCGATGGCCGAGATCACCGCGCCGATCATCGCGATCACCCTGGTGCTGCTCTCGGTCTTCGTGCCGGTCGCCTTCGTGCCCGGCATCTCCGGCGAGCTCTTCCGGCAATTCGCCGTTGCCGTTGCGGTCGCGATGCTGATCTCGGCCGTCAACGCGCTGACCCTGTCGCCGGCGCTGTGCGGCGTGCTGCTGCGGCCCCATCACGGTCCCCGCCGCGGCCTCATGGGCGTCATCATGCGGGCGATCGACTGGGTGCGCGACGGCTACGGCGCGGCCGTGGCGCGGATCGTCCGCCTCTCGGTGATCGGCCTCGTGCTCGCCGGCGCGGCCGCCTACGGCACCCTGCAGCTCGCCAAGATGACACCCACCGGCTTCCTGCCGGAGGACGACCAGGGCGCCTTCTTCGTCGTGGTGCAGCTGCCGGAGGGCGCCGCGGTTGGGCGCACCGCCGAGGTGGTGGCGCGCGCCGAGGCGATCCTGCGGCAGGAGCACGCGGTCGCCGACACGACATCGGTGATCGGCCTCAACTTCATCGACAATTATTCGCAAGGCAACGCGGCCTTCCTGGTCGTGACCCTCAAGCCCTTCGAGGAACGCACCGGCGCGGCCGACGGGGCGGCGGCCGTCATCGCGCGGCTGGGTCGGCAGTTCCGGGACATCCAGGGCGGGACCGTGGTGCCCCTGGCGCCGCCGCCCATCATCGGGCTCTGTCTCTTATACACATCTCCGAGCCCACGAGACAAGAGGCACTCTCG
>CAXDNE010000507.1:0-3385 GCA_963990595.1 uncultured Methylobacterium sp. | reverse complement strand
AGCACACGATCCTGGCCATGATGGAGAGATGGCTGAAGGAGATTGAAGGCGTTCACACCACCCGTCGTCGTCCATCTTGGCGTGCTCGTCAGGCGTGCGGGTTCATCATGCCGAGCGCACTCACATCGAGTAGCACTGAGAGGCCGAGTAGCTGCTCCACCGCGACGCTGCCGACGAGGAGCCGCAAGCTCGTCATTGGGAAAGCCGTTCGTAGCCGCGGCAGGAAGCCGTAGCGGTTGAGCGCGGCCAGCCCGCTCATGAACATGACGAGCACGATCTTGAATGCGAGGACACGCACGTAGGTGTCCGTGAAGTTCGGCCACCCGCCGAGCATATGCCATGTGTTGACCACTCCCGTTGCGACCACGCCGCTCACCGCGACCGCGGCGGCGACGGAAAACCGGCGTAGCGCCAGATCAGCGGACTGGAGGTCGGGATCGCCCCGGTAAGCAGCCCATACGACCAGCCACAGAGGCACCAATCCGCCGAGCCAGAGGGCGGCACAGAGCGCGTGCAGCGCGAGGTTCACGGAGCCGAGCGTACCCCAGGCGACGGCGTGCCCACTCCAGCCCTCACTGATCAGCAGAACTGCCGCCGGTAGCGCGATCACAAGGCTCGGCGCGCGAGCAAGGGTCGCCAACAGCAGCAGGAGCGCCGCTCCGAGTCGCGCCAGCCAGACCGCTCTGAAGCTGCTCTCCGTCAGGATGACTTTGACGGTCGGCAGCACCTCGCCCGTGTCGTCTAGCGTCGCCGCGAGCGCGAGAAGCCACGCGAGCAGCGCCAGGAAGACGGCAACCGCCAGGGCTGTGGTGAGCGAGCGGGGCAGCGCGGCCCAGGTGCTCCGACCCGCGTAGAGCGGGAACACCGAAGCGCCGAACAGCATGACCAGGGCAACGTAATAGACCGCTCGTGCGAGGATGATCGTGATCTGAGCCGCTTCCACCGCTCAGGACCTGACCTCGAAGGTGAAGCTGCCTTGAGTGCGGTGGGTATCCACCGAGACCACGTGCCACGTCACGCGGTAGCGGCCCGCAGGCAGCCCTCGCACGAGCGCAACCCGCATCTCCGAGCCCTGCGCCTGCACACGACCGGCCGCGACCGAGCGGCCATCGGCTGAAGTGACCTCAATCCCGGAGAAGTGCGGCTCGACGGCCTCGCTGAAGCTGAGGCGCACCTCACTGGGCGGCGCTGGAACGGTGCTGCCGACGCGCGGGGTCGCCGTGACTAACTCGGCGTGAGCCCAGGCCGAGACGGCGGACGCACTCAGCCCAAGCGCCGCAAGGATGGGGAGGAGCTTTGTGCGCATCTGAGCGCCCTCAGAAGATCGGCCGCCCAAGCGTGGTCGGGAAAATGTCATCGAGGTAGAAGTGTACCTGTCCGAGCACGCCAACGTGCCGTCCGCTCTGCCGGTTCACCGGGATCAGCGCCTCAAGGCCGAATTGCACCTTCTGTCCGACCCAGATCACGCCGGGGTTGATCGTTCCGGTGGTGGGCAGGTGAGCGAAGTTGTTGCTCGCGGGTGTCACGAACGTGGCTTCGACCAGCGGGATCAGGTGGTTCACGAAATCGGGTAGATCGAGGTCAACGACGTTCGCTTTGAGGTAGGGCAGGCTGTACTGGAGAGTGACTCCCCAGACGACGTTGCGCGGGTTGTGCTCGATGTCGAAGGTGGCCAGCCCGCTATCCTGATCGATGCCGGTGAAGGTCACCGTCCGGCTCGAACCGGGAATGGCGTAGCCGACCTGTCCGGTGACCGCGAAGGGCCGGACCCAGGAGAGGGTGTCGGGCAGATCGCCCAAGCCTTTGCCGAACCAGATCGTCGGCGTGAACACGTTGAAGTTCTCAGCCCCAATGCGCGTGGCACCCGTTCCACCCCACTCGACGCTCAAGCCTGCCGAGAAGATGAACTCGTGCTTGGGGTCGGTGATCGCCTGATACCGGAAGGTGGTCTCCAGGTTCTGCCAGCCACTGCCGCCGGGGCGCAGGTGCGTCCACGTCTCACCGAACGAGACGCCGAGATACTCGGTGAACCGCTTCGAGTATTCGAACGAGAGATCGACCTCGCGGGCGTTGTCGCCGTTCTTGAAGATGGCGAAGGTGGGCAGGGAAAGTTCGTCTGCGACGAAAGGATCATCGACCGCGAGGGTGGCGGGGAAGAAGCGGTCGCCCACAATGCCGTGCGCCAGCGCAGGCACAGCGCTGATCAGCAGCGAGAGACTGGCAGCCGTCGCGGCGATCCGGGGAATGACGGCGCTCATGAAGTCGCTCCGCCAGTCGGGTTTGTAGTGAGGAGCGCGCTCCATCCTGCCAGCCTGCGCTGTGCGGTGGAACCGCACAACAAGCTCAGACTAGGGTTGCTGTTGAAGGGCGGGTATGTGCTCAGGCTGCAACACTGCACGTTCAATCTGGATCGGAACCGGCAGCTACGCGCCTCTTGGCAGTACGAGGTGCCGAACGACCTCTGGCTCCATCACATGATCCAGGGCGTCTATAGCGGCGCGAAGCTGCGCAGGGACGAGCCCTGACGAGTATACGGAGAGCGCGAGCGTCGGCTTCGCGTGGCCCATAAGCTCGGCGATGACGCTGCTGTTGATCGCGACGGTGTGGGTAGAGGCGCGCTCAAGGTAGGTCGCGAAGCATCGCCGGAAGCTGTGAAAATCGACCTCCTTGCTGGGGCCGAGCACCTTCTGTCGGAAGGTGGCAAACCGCTTTACCACGATCCAGCTTCGCTTCCCGTCTGGTCCTCCCGGCGTCAGCCCAGAGAAAATCCAGCCATCCGTCGAGCCGATGAGACGGCTCTGGATAACCGGCCATGCGAGCCGGTGGACAGGCATAATGCGGCGTGCATTTTCCGTCTTGCCATCCGGGATGCGGAATGCCCGCTGTTCGACAAGGATGTCCTCTGTCCGAAGCTGGCACAGTTCGCCGATCCGGCAGCCTGTCAGGAGGGCAAGGCGCATGAGGTCGCGCAGCACTGTTCCATAGCGTTCGCCCATTTCCGCGACAGGGTCGGCCTGGAGGAGCGTGACAAGCTCGCGCGGGCTGTAGGCTCTCTTCAGACGATCACGCGTCGCTGCATTCGAGAAGCTCCCTTGGCCCTGCCAGGGATTGTCGTTGACAAAGCCGCGCTTACGGAGCCAGCGCCACATAGAAGAAAGCGAACTAATTTTCCGGTTAGCGGTCTTCCGGCTGACGCCTGACTGCAAGAGGATCTCGCTGACGAATTCACCGGCTCTCCGACGATCTACCTTGAGGACGGTACGGGTAGGCGGTTGAGTTTGAGCGAACTCCCTGACCGCGAGCGCGTGCATCATCAGGGACTGCTTCTTTTGAACGCCTTCAATCTCCTTCAGCCATCTCTCCATCATGGCCAGGATCGTGTGCT
>CAXDNE010000506.1:0-3396 GCA_963990595.1 uncultured Methylobacterium sp. | reverse complement strand
CCGCCTGCTCGACGGCATTGCCCCAATGCTCCACCGAGACCAGCCGTCCGCCGTAGAGCCGGATCGGCCAGCGGGCGACGTCGCCGGCCGCGTAGATATCCGGGCAGGGCGCCCCGTCCGCGTCGCGAGCCCGGCAGGCAGCGTCGCAGGTCAGGCCGCCGGGATCCGCCATCAGGCCGGCTCCCTGGAGCCAGCCGGTGGCCCGGGTCGCGCCGAGCGCCGCGATGACGAGGTCGGCCTCGATGGCGCTGCCATCCGCCAGCCGGGCGCGAACGACGCGTCCGGCCGCATCGCCCTCGAAGGCGCGCACCAGCGTGCCGGGCCGGAACTCGGCTCCGGAATCGCGCAGACACTGGGCGATGACCCCGCCGACGACGGTACCGAGGGCCGCGGCGAGGGGCGTGGGGTTCGGATCGACCAGGGTCACGGCGAGCCCGAGATCGCGCAGGCACGAGGCCGCCTCGCAGCCGATCAGGCCGCCGCCGACGATGAGGGCGCGGCGGGGCCCCGCCAGCAGGGCCGTCCGCAGGGAGGCCGCGTCGTCGCGGCCGCGCAGGGTGAAGATCCCGCTCAGCCCGCCGCCGGTCTCGGTCGGCCAGGGCCGGGCCTCGGCCCCGGTGGCGATGAGGAGCTTATCGTAGGCCAGAGCCGATCCGTCCCCGAGGCGGATCGTCCGGCTGCCGCGATCGAGGGCCACCGCCGGGCTCCCGAGCCGCCAGCGGGCCCGCAGGGGCGCCAGTTCCGGCAGCCGGGTCGCATCGGCGTCCAGTTCCCCGACGAGCACATGCTTCGACAGGGGCGGACGGTCATAGGGCCGGTACGGCTCCGCGCCGACCAGGGTCAGCGGACCGCCGTAGCCGGCCCGGCGCAGGGCCTCGGCGCCGCGCAGGCCCGCGAGCGAGGCACCCACCACGACGATGCCGGCGGCCTCAGGATTCACGACGGCTCTCCATCATCCGCGCCGGCCTGGAGGCTGATGGCCCGGACCGGGCAGGCATGGACCGCCCGCTCGATCGCGCCGCGCCGCGCGGCCGGCGGGTTGGGATCGTAGAACAGGATCTCGTGGCCGCGTAGGGCGAAGGCATCGGGCGCCGCGTAGCAGCATTGCGCGTAGCCCTGGCAGCGGTTGAGATCGACGACGACGCGCAGAGCCGTGCGCTCGGAATCGGGCTTCATGCCGACCTCGCCAGTGGGCTCGCCAGCCCCGCGCCGCCGCGCGCCGGCCCCGACCGGGCGAGATCGTCGACGGCCGTGAGGATGGACGCCATGGCGTCACGGGCCGCGAAGGCCGCCTGCATCGCCTCGGCGCGCTGCCGGAAGCCCGGCTCGTCGAGCACGCGCGACACCGCCTCGCGCAGGGCTTCGACGCTCGGCGTGTTGGTCCCGAGATTGAGGCCGACACCGGACCAGCCGATCCGGGCGTTCACCTCCGCCTTGTCCTCGGTCAGCCCCGCCGACACGATCGGCACGCCGGCGGCGAGGGCCTGCGAGACGCTGCCGTAGCCGCCGTTGGTCACCAGCACGCTCACCCGCGGCAGCAGATCGCGGAACGGCAGGAAGCTGGCGACGCGCGTGTTGTCGGGGACCGGCCCGCGCAAAGCCGCGACGGGCCGGCCGCCGGTCGTGGCGAGGACGAGGAGATCGGTCCGGTCGGCGAGGGCGGCCAGCGCCGGCTCGACCAATTCGCCGAAATCCGCGTTGGCCAGCGTGCCCTGCGTGACGAGCACCACGGGCTTGCCCGCCGCGTTCGCCTGCTCCAGTTCCGGCCACCAATCCGGCAGCGGCGCGGGCGGGGCGGGGGGCTGGAGCAGGCCGATGAAGCGTACCCCCGGCGGCAGCGTGCCGTAATCGTACTCGAAGCCCGGCACGGTGGGCTGAAGGAACAGGTCCGGCAGGACGACGACCGAGTGCGGCAGCGAGGCCGGCAGCGGCGGCAGGCCGAGCCGGGCGAGATGGCCGTCCGTATAGGCGCGCACCGGGTTGGCGAAGGCCGCATCCATGCCGGCCTTGATGGCGGCGTAGCGGCCCTGCTCCGCCTGATCCTTGGCGGGCGGCAGGCCCAGGCCGATGGGGGCGTGGTCGGGCCGTTCCAGGAACAGGAAGCTCACGTTGACCGTCACGATCGGCGGCCGCGGGGCGGTGTCGAGGAGCAGAGGCAGGACGCCGAGGAACATGCTGCCGGCGACGATCACGTCCGGCGCCTCCTCGGCGATCAGCCGCCGCAGCGTGGCCGCCTGCACGGGCATCGGATCGACGAAGCGGCGCTGGAACTCGATCCGGTAGCGCTCCGGTCCGGCGGGCAGCTCGGTCTCGCGGAACTCGGCCGAATGGTTGTCCGGATAGGCGGTAAAGCGCAGGCCCGCCGCCTCGACCTTCGGCCGGAAGGTCGGATCGGTGAGGATCAGGATGTCGTCGCCGCGCGCCGCTGCGGCGCGGCCGACAGCGAGGAGCGGGTTCACGTGGCCGGTGAGCGGCGTCGCGGCGATCAGGATCTTCATCAGGGCCTCCTTGGGCGAGGCCAGCGGTGCCGGCATCGCCTCGCGTCTCGGTCTCGGCGCCTCCGTTCGGCGATGCTCCGGGCATCCCGGCGCGCCGGTCTCGTGCATGAAAATCGTCCGGGGGCCGGCCCGGTTACGGGACCGGGGACGTTGCGTGCGGCGGCGCACGCAACGGCCTGCCGGTTCCGCCACCGGGAACGGCCTCAATCGATGACGATCACACGGTTCGGCAACTCGTCCGGATCGCCGGGGCACGCCGGGAGGCGCTCCGCCAAGCAGAGTCCAACCCGCTCGACCGCGGCCGTCAAGCCGGCCTCGGCCTCACCGCGCCCGAGCGCCCGCACGAGGTCGGCGAGGATGCCGTCCCAGGCGACGGGCGGGATCTCCCGCAGCACCCCCAGATCGGTGACGATCTCCGCGTGCCGTTCGGCGAGCGACAGATAGAGCAGGACGCCGGTGCGGCGCTCCGTCAGACTCAGGCCCCGCGACCAGAAGGCCCGCCAAGCCGCCTCCCGGGCCCGGGCGCTGCGCAGGCGGCGCGGCACCAGGGCGAGGCGCAGCCGCTCGTTCTGGCTCGCCACCAGCATCGCCGCCACGAGCGCCGCCTGCGCCAGCAGGATCGAGGCCGCGCTCCAACTCGTCAGCGCGATCAGCGGCCAGGGCAGGATCAGCGCCCCCACCAGCGTCGCCAGCAGGATGACCGAGCGATAGGCGCCCGCGCGCCGGCTCACCATCACGACGATCTCGCCGGACGTGCCCGCCTCGGCCCGCGACACCGCCTGGGCGAGGCGCGCCCGCGCCGCCGGCGTCAGCACATCCGCGCTACCAGTCACCGGACGCTCCTCCGCCGCCCGAGGAACCACCCCCGCCCGAGAACCCGCCGCCGAAACCGCCGGAC
>CAXDNE010000505.1:0-3450 GCA_963990595.1 uncultured Methylobacterium sp. | reverse complement strand
AGGTGCCACGCTTGAGCCTAACCGACGCATTCTTACAATTAAGTGCCAAGCGACACGAGGCCCGCGAACTCGGCGGCGCGCGCGACCAGGGGAGAGAGATCGAAGCCGTAGGCCTGCGCGATCACGCCGGCCGGGCCGCGGCGGCAGTAGCGCTTCCCGTTGGGGCTGTCCCGGCGAATGACGATGCCGGCCTCGACCAGCGCGGCGAGATGCCGGCGGATGGTCGCCTCTCCCATGCCCCTCGTCCGGATGACGAGAGCACGGTTGGACGGGAACACCACGAGGCTCGGCGTCTCTCCGATCTGCAATGCCGTCTCGGGCAGGAAGGTCGCGAGCGCGTCGAGGACGGCCAAGCTGGACGCGGAGAGGCCGAGCTGGGCCCGCGCCTCGGTGATGTCGCGGAGAACAGCCCATTTCTCGACCGTTGTCTCGCGAGGGCAGCCGTCCGCGGTCGCCTGCGCCTTCACCTGCGCAGCCGTCAGCGATCGCCGCCCGAAGGGCGTCGTGATGTGGAGCATGCTCTGTCGAGCACCGGACAAAGACCGGGCGTTCGCCGCCGCGAAATTTTCGCGAACGGCGCTGTTCCGCCTTGCGATGTGCCGGGAGGTGTGGTTCTCTGACTTTGCGACAGACAGAGAGGGTCTTCCGGGCGTCGGTTCGGGGGCCCTTTCTTTTTGCGGTGTCCTCGTCTCCTTTCAGTTCGAGGGGAGGGGAGGGGAGGGGTCAGGCCTTGCTCGCCCGGTAGGCGGCAAGGATCTCGGGAAGCCGGCGGGCGAGGTAGTCACCGAAGCCCGGCTCGCTCGCCTCGTCGGTCGTCACGCGCACGCCGGACGTGCTGCGCTCGACGCGGGCGAATTTCAGGCCCTTGGAATCCTTCAGCGTCTCGGCCTTCGGCTTCCTGGTCGCCTTCGGCGCCGGGGTGAGGGCAGCCAGCACCACGCCGAAACGCTCATTCGACGTCTTGCCGAAGAGACCCGAGGCGGCGAGGGCGGTGTCGATCTGCTCGGGTGTCGCGGCCTTGATCCGATCGGCGAGGGTGAGCCAGTTCGGCCGACCGATCTTGGGCGCCGGACCGATGATGGCGAGCACCGATGCGGGGATCGCGTCGGCGACGGTCAGCAGGCTCGACAGATGGGGAGCCTGCATGCCCATCGCCTTGGCGACGATCTCGCGCGTGACACCGGCTTGCACCATGTTCCGAGCGAAGTGCGCCCGCTCGATGTAGCTCAGGTCGGCTCGGGCGAGGTTCTCCGATCCCTGCGCGATGACAAGCTCGGTGTCGCTCAAGGGGCGCACGATGGCGCGCAACGGGCGACCGAGGATCCGCGCCGCGCGATGCCGGCGGCGGCCGTAGGCGATCTCGTAGCGACCGGGCTCACCGGGCTTGGGCCGAACCAGCGCAGGGCTGCGCTGGCCCTCCTCGCGGATCTGCTCCACGAAGGCGTCGAACGCCGTGTCGGTCGTATCGGGCACCCGATCCGCGATCGCGGAGGGATCGCAGATCTCCGGATCGAGTTCGATCACGCTGCCGTCGCGCTCGGCATCGGTGGCCGCGCGCGCCTGCTCCTGCGCCTGCCACGCAGCACCGAACGAGCGAGCTGCGCCCGTGCGGCGAGGAGAGGGGGGATTACCACCTGATAAGGGGGTCGAAGTCATTGATTCCGTTGATGATATCGTGGTCGAGACCGGCTCCGGCGCGGGCCGGGCCATCAGATGGCGGATGCTCTTGCTCATGCCCGCCCCCACGCGCCGCGGATGAGCGCTTCGATCTCACGGTTGACGTCGTCGAAGGCGTCCAGCGCCCGCCGATAGGTCGCGCGGCTCACCTCGTCGCTGCGATCCTTGCCCAGTGACGTCTCGTAGATCGTCTGACCGACGAGGCCCGACGTCGAAACGGCCGGGGTCTGGAGCATCGCCTTCGGCAGCACGTAGCTTCCGAACAGATCCTGGAGCATTCCGACCACCGAGGTCTGCGGCACGCTCTGGGGATCGTAGCGCGTGATGAGGTAGCGGAACCAATCCTGGGTCGGTGGCGGAGCGCCCTCCTCCTGAACCGTCTCCATCAGATCGCTCATCATCGTCAGGAACTGACGCATGGATGCGAGGTCGATCATCTGGGGATGAACGGTGATCAGGGTCGCGGTGGCCGCGCACAGGGCCGAGATCGCGAAGTAGCCGAGCCGGGGCGGGCAATCGATCACCACCACATCGTAGTCCGCAGCGATGCTCTCGATCGCGACGGGGAGGCGGGCGAAAAACGGAGGACCGCCCAACTTGCGCCGCTCGGGGCTCGACATGAGGGGTGCGTAGAACTCGAACTCCTCGAGTTCGAGGTTCGCCGAGGCGAGGTCGAGCCCGGTGAAATATGTCTGGCGGATCACCTCCCGCATCGGGCGCTGACCTTCGCCGTAGCGGACAGCGTCGTAGATCGTCGGTCCACTGTCGTCCGCGCGCACGCCGAGCAGGGTGGACAGGCTGGCCTGCGGGTCGGCGTCGATCGCCAGCACGCGGTAACCGTGGAGGGCGAGGTAGTGCGCCAATCCGGCGGTGTGCGTGGTCTTGGCCGAGCCGCCCTTGAAGTTCGTCAGCGCGATGACCTGGAGGTGCTCACCCTTCTCGCCGTTGCGATGGGGGAGGTACCCTCGCCCGACGCGATCGATCTCGTGAAGGTGTCGACGGACGGCATGGATCTCGGCGAGGGTGAAATAGCGACGTCCCGCCGGCCCGATCTCCAGATCCGGCGTGAGCCGGTCGAAGGGCAGTTGACGAAGGCGCACCTCGGTGATGCCGAGGAGTCGCGCCGTCTCGCCGGCCGAGAACCGCCGCAGGGTCTTCTGCGCGGTGGGAGGATAGAAGCCGACCGCGAGATCCTGCAGCTTGTCGCCGAGCAGCCGGGCGTGGCTCGCTGCGATCTCGTTGGAGTGCGCTTCGGTGCCATCCACGAGCACGTGCTGGTTCATGACCCCTCTCGCTAGCGCTAAACCGACAGATTACGCCATACCACCGCTAGCGGCGAGATGAGACTGATTCGGTACGAGAGTCGAGTCCCATGCAAGCCCTGAGCAAGTTTGCAAGCCGACTCAGGTGTGGAGAAACATGAAGCAGGACCTGCAGATTCGTGCCCGAGCCGAAGCCACGGCGAGGCACGATTGGATCGAACGGGGCCGACTCGACTGCAGGTGAGGTGTGGGGTTCAATTGTTGGCCTGATCCGCTCCAGTACGCCTGACGAAATCTCTAGCTGACCAGGTGTTTTCGGCTCTATTTACGAAATATAAATCATGTATAACCGGGATAAATATTGCCGTTTCCCCTGGATCGTGGTACAGGGCCGCCGACAAGTTTCTCCTCGGCCATCAACCCTCCTCGGCAGATGCGGATCGCCCTCCTCACCACCGAGGGTTTTAGGTTAGCATAGAGAGCAGGTCGCTGATCCTGCAGTTTCCGGCGA
>CAXDNE010000504.1:0-3486 GCA_963990595.1 uncultured Methylobacterium sp. | reverse complement strand
TGGTCTACCGGATCGACATGCGCGATCCCAACAGCCTGTTCGTCTCCCAGGCGTTTCGGATGCGCAACCGCGACCTGATCTACGTCTCCAACGCGCCCTTCACCGAGGTCTCGAAGGTGCTCGCCGCCTTCTCCGGCGTCACAGGGCCGCTCTCCTCCGCCGCCCTGGCCTACTCCTACGCGAAGTAAAGGCGCCTCTGTCGCTGGGCCGCGGCGGAAAAAAATCGCGTTTCTCCGCATCCTCGCGTATGGGCTTAAGGTGCGGTGCGGGAACGGGGTGAGACGCCGCATCCCGTTTCGCCTGTGGCTGACGCGCGCAAGGATGCCTAGAAGAGCCCGATGAAGATCGGACCCGTCGTCCCAACAGGCGGGCTGTCCCGGCCCGCGCTGATCTCCCTGAGCCTGTGTGTCGCGCTCCTGTCCGCCGTCCCGGCGGCGGCCGACGTGGTGATCGGCGTGGCGGTCCCGCGCTCGGGCCCCTACGTGGCGGTCGGCGAGCAGGTGCTGCGCGGGGTCGAGGCCGCGGCCCGGGACGCGAACGCCATGGGCGGCCTCGACGGCCAGCCGGTGACTCTCGATGTCCAGGACGATGCCTGCGACTCGAACACCGCGATGGCGGTGGCCAACCATTTCGTGCGCTCCGACGTCCGCCTCGTCGTGGGGCATGTCTGCTCGAACGCCTCGATCGCCGCCTCCGACATCTACGCGCAGAACGGCGTGGTGATGATCACCGCGGCCTCCGTGGCGTCGCGGCTCACCGACCGCGGATTGCCCACGGTCTTCCGCGTCTGCGGGCGGGACGACGACCAGGCCCGGCTGTCGGCCGCCGTGCTGGCGGAGCGGTTCCGCGACCGGAAGATCGCGCTGATCCAGGATCAGACGCCGGCGGCCCGTATCCTCGCGGCCGCCACCAAGGACAACCTCAACCGCATCGGCGTCAACGAGGCGCTGTCGGTGTCGTTCTCGCCGAGCGATGCCGACGATGCCGCCCTCGTGGACCGTCTCAAGGCCGCGGGGATCGAGGTCGTCTATTACGGCGGCGATGCCGCCGAGATGGGCCGGCTGGTGAAGATCGCCGCCGATCGGAGCTATCGCCCGCAATGGTTCGGCACCTCGGCGATCGCCACGCCGGATTTCGCCAAGATCGCCGGGGCGGCGAGCAACGGCGTGCTGATGACCTTCTATCTCGACCCGAGCCGGCAGCCCGCCGCGGCGAGCGTGGTGAAAGCCTTCAAGGCCGAGGGGGGCGATCCGACCGGGTCGACGATCTACGGCTACGCCGCCATGCAGGCGCTGGTCGCAGCCGGCAACTTCGCCCATTCCACCGCGCCGAAGGCCGTCGCCCAGGCGCTCCATACGGAGCGGTTCGACCTCGTGCTCGGCACGGTCGGGTTCGACGCCAAGGGCGACGTCACCGCCCAGGGCTACGTGCTCTACGTCTGGAAGGACGGGAGCTTCACGCCGGCCGGGAAGTGACGGGTCCCGACCGGACGCGTCCCGGCGGCCGCCGCGGGGGCGCGCCGGACCACAGGCTCAGACGCCCGCGGCGTCGACCTCCGCACCCCGCCCCAGCCCGCGCAGCAAGTCGGCCAAATGGGGGCGCACCTGCAACTGGAGCGCGTGCAGCTGCCGCACCGCGGCGCTGAGCTCCCCCTCCCGGCCGAGCATCGCGTCGGCGAAGCCGATCATCCGGGCATTGGGCCAGGCGGGCTCGCGCAGGGCGTGCAGGCGCTCGACCAGGACGGGGGCGGGCGTCTCGGGCTCGGCCTGCGCGAACAGCATCAGCAGCGCCGCCGTGGAGCGCGACAGGCCGTAATGGCAATGGACCAGGAGATGGCCGGCGCCGTCGAGCGCACGCCCGAAATCCAGGATCGCCGCGACGTGCTCGGGCTCGGGCGGCACGAGGCCCTCGCCGGGGCCGAGGCAATCGTGGAAATGCAGGGTCGTGCGGGCATGGGCGCCGTAGGCGGCGAAGGCCTCGGGCTCCGGTGTCCCGGGGTCGAGCAGGGACAGGACGTGGCTGACGCCGCGGGCGCCATGGCCGGCCAGCTCCTCCAGGCCGCAGACGGTGTGCAGGGTGAGGGCAGGCTCGGATCGCATCCGGGGCGCCTAGCACGGGCGGCCGGCCGTTTCGAGGCGTGTTCGCGGCGTGACGGAACTGCCGTGCCGCCCCGCGGCTTTCGAGAACCGGTGCGGACATGTTACCTGCGGCCCCCGCTTCCGCACCGGACGGATCGGACACGCTCGGACGAGATGCCGTTGGACGAGACTCATATCGCGCTTCCCCCCACGACCGGGACGCGGCGCCGGGCCGTGTTGACCGCCGGCCTCGGGGCGGCCGCCGCCCTCGCGGGGCCGCTGGCGGCCCCGGCGCGCGCGGAGGGCGGTCCGGACCTGCGCTGGCGCCTGTCCTCGGCCTACGCCAAGAATCTCGACATCCTGTTCGGCGCGCCCGAGGCGCTCAGCCGGATCGTCGCCGAGGCCACCGACGGGCGCTTCCAGATCCAGGTGCTCGGCCCCGGTGAGCCGGTGCCGGCGGAGGGGCT
This sequence comes from uncultured Methylobacterium sp., assembly GCA_963990595.1. Classification (GTDB taxonomy): domain Bacteria; phylum Pseudomonadota; class Alphaproteobacteria; order Rhizobiales; family Beijerinckiaceae; genus Methylobacterium. Next base: position 941 of record CAXDNE010000504.1, on the reverse strand, counting down.
GCTGGATGCCGTGGCGGCGGGGAGCGTCGAGATGGGCCACGGGCCGGCGACGCTGGGCATGGCCAAGGATCCGACCTTCGCGCTCGCCACCGCGATCCCGTTCGGCCTCAACGCGCGGGGCGCCGCCGCTTGGTGGCAGGCCGGGGGCGCCGCGGAGCTGTTCGCCGAGGTCTTCGCGAAATCCGGCTTGGTCTGCCTGCCGGGCGGCAACACCGGCGCGCAGATGGGCGGCTGGTTCCGCCGCGAGATCAAGAGCCTCGCCGATCTCCAGGGCCTCAAGTTCCGCATCGGCGGCATGGGCGGCCAAGTGCTCGCCAAGTTCGGCGTCCAGCCGCAATCCCTTCCTGGTCCCGAGCTCTACGCGGCCCTGGAGACCAAGAAGATCGACGCCGCCGAGTGGATCGGCCCCTACGACGACGAGCGGCTCGGGCTGCAGAAGGTCGCGCCCGTCTACCACTACCCGGGCTTCTGGGAGGGCGGCGCGATGCTGCACTTCTGGTTCAACGCCGAGAAGTGGAAGGCGCTGCCGAAGACCTATCAGGCGATCCTGCGGGCGGCCGCCGCCGAGGTGGGCGCCGAGGTGCAGGCCAAGTACGACGCGCGCAATCCGCAGGCCCTGCGCAGGCTCGTCGCCGGCGGTGCCCAGCTGCGGCCCTTCCCCCAGGAGGTGATGGAGGCCGCCCTCAAGAACGCCAACGACGTCTACGCCGAGATCGCCGCCAAGAACGCCGATTTCCGCCGCGTCTACGAGGCGATGCGCACCTTCCGCAACGAGGAGTACCTCTGGTTCCAGGTGGCGGAGTACACCTACGACAACTTCATGATCCGGGCGCGCGCACGGGGATAGTCTCCGGAACGGCATCGGCGAGCGGGGAGGGCGGGATGGGCGGGGCGCTGAGGATCGGGGTGGTGCTGCTCGGGGCCGCGCTGCCCCTCCAGGC
>CAXDNE010000503.1:0-3499 GCA_963990595.1 uncultured Methylobacterium sp. | reverse complement strand
GTCTGGCGCCCGGTCGGCCCCCTCACGGCCGACGCCCCGCCCCGGATCGTCTGAGCCGGAGCCTCTCCGGAGCACCGGGGTGGGATCCTCTCCTACCCGGTGCTCCGCGCGGCCAGGTGCAGGTAGGCCGGATCGAACTCGGCGAGCGTGCGCAGCCGCGGCAGGTCGAGGATCCGCAGGCGGCGCTTGCGCAGCTCGATCAGGCCCTCCTTGCGCATGTCCTGGAGCGAGCGGTTGACGTGGACGCTGGTCAGGCCCGTCGTGTCGGCCAGATCGATCTGGGTGACCGGCATCGCGTAGCCGTCCGCGCCGACGAGCCCGACCGCCTGCAGGCGCACCAGCAACTCGCAGAACAGATGCGCCAGCCGCTCCGGCGCGGAGCGGCGGCCGATACTCACCAGCCACTCGCGGGCGATCGCCGCCTCGACCAGACGGCTCAGCCGCAGGGCGGCGGCGATCGACGGGCGCTCCAGAAGCGGCCCGATCATCTCCGGCCCGATCCGCGCCACCCGGCAGGGCGCGAGCGTCCCGACGGCGTGATCCGACCAGGCCAGCGCCGCCGCCCCGAGGCCGCAGATATCGCCGGGGACCAGATAGGCCGTGATCTGGCGCATGCCCGTCTTGCGCAGCTTGTAGCGGCAGGCGAACCCGTCCAGCACCACGAAGGCGGCGTCGGTCGGCTCGCCCTGCCGGATCAGGTCGCTGGCCGGGGTGACGAGGCGCCGCTCCGCCGTGACCGCGCGCAGCCGCGCGCGGTCCGCCGCACCGAGGGGCGCGAGGCCGTCGAGCTTGGCGATCACGGGATTGACGCCGGCGGCGGTCGCGGGCGGCATCAGCATGGCAGCGGCGCGGGCTGCGGCAAGTGCCCGAGAACCTCGACGACGTCGTGCGTCCAGGCCGGCTTGCTGAGGCGCGGCGCCCCCGCGAAGACCTCGGGCAGGGTCTCGTGCTCCGCCACGGCCGTATGGACCAGGAAGGGGATCAGACGGCCGCGGCGCTGGAACGGTCGGCCAGCTGGACATCGATGACCGCCAGGGCCGGCGTCCAGCGGTCGAGCCAAGCCTCGACCTCGACGGCCGTTCGCAGCGGTCCGGCGACGCGGTACCCGGCCGTCTCCAGGGCATCCGCCACGTCGAGGCCGATGAGGGGATCCGCCTCGGCCAGAAGAACGAGCTTCTGCGCGCTGAAATCCATCGCGTCCCTTGATTGTCCAGACCGATACACGCACTCGAATGTTTCGGGATCCGCCAATCACCTTCCAGTATAGTTCAGCGCCGACATAAGTTGATCCCCGCACCCGGTGCGATCTCGAACCTCGGTCCGGTATGATCGCGGACCGAGGCCGAGACTATAACATTGGTCAGTTTCGCACTTCTCCGGCCTGATCCGACGTGGCGGTCGGCTGCGTGGATCAGGCCGGGATCCGAGGGCCGGACCGGGCTGCCTGCCGCGCGCTCCCGGACGGAATGACCGGGCGGCCCGTTGCCAGGATTGCGCGCCCCGCCTAGACGAGGCCGGCGCAAGACGTGCGCGCCCTCCCCTATTTCGGCCGAGGATGCCCCTTCCGTGATCACCGGTCCGTGTCTCATCGTCCAGCCGATCCATGCGGCGGGTCTCGCCCGGCTGCGCGCAGCGGGGCTGGAGCCGCGCCGGGCCAGCGGCACCGATGCCGCCACCCTGGCCCGCGAGGTGGCGGGCTGCGTGGCCGTGATCACCCGCAACACCGGCTTCCCGGCCCGCGCCATCGCGGAGGCGCCGGATCTGCGGGTGATCGGCGTGCACGGGACCGGCACCGACCACGTGGCCACCGCGGCGGCGACCGAGGCCGGGATCGTGGTGGTCAACACGCCCGGCGCCAACGCCGTCTCGGTGGCCGAGCAGACGCTGGCGCTGATCTTCGCCCTGGCCAAGGCCCTGCCCGGCGCCGACCGGTCGGTCCGGCGCGGCGACGACAGCTTCAAGTTCACCACCCGCCTGGTGGAGCTCGCCGGCCTGACGCTCGGCCTCATCGGCTTCGGGGCGATCGGGCAGGCGACCGCCCGGCTGGGCGCCGCCCTGGGCCTGCGGGTGCTGGCCTACGGTCCGAGCCGCCCGGACGCCGATTTCGCCAATGCCGGCGCCCTGCGGGCGGCCTCCGTCGACGCGCTGCTGGCGGAGGCCGACATCGTCTCGCTCCACCTGCCGCTGACCCCGAGCACGCGCCAGCTGATCGGCCGCGACCAGCTCGCCCGGATGAAGCCGGAGGCATTCCTCATCAACACCAGCCGCGGCGGCCTCATCGACGAGGCGGCCCTGATCGCGGCGCTGGAGGCCGGCACGATCGCCGGAGCGGGGCTCGACGTCTTCGCGCAGGAGCCGCTGCCGCCCGACCATCCCCTCGCCCGCCAGGAGCGGGCGATCCTGACGCCCCATGTGGGCGGCTCCACCGAGGCGGCCCTGATCCGCACCGCCGAGACCGCCGCCGCCCGCGTGGTCGACGTCCTCGCCGGCCGGCGGCCGGGCGGGCTGGTCAACCCGGATGTCTGGCCGCACCGGCGCGCGCCGTGAGGCCCCCACGCCCGGGAGGAGCCCCGCGATGATCGTCGATCTGAACTGCGACATGGGCGAGGGCTTCGGCGTCTACCGCCTGGGCGACGATGCCGGGATGCTCACGATCGCCACCTCGGCCAACATCGCCTGCGGCTTCCACGCCGGCGATCCGCTGGTGATGCACGAGACGCTGCGGCGGGCCGCCGAGAACGGCGTGCAGGCGGGGGCGCATCCGGGTTTTCTCGATCTCTGGGGCTTCGGGCGGCGCCCGATCCACGGCGAGCGGCCGGCCGATGTCGAGAAGGCCGTGCTCTACCAAGTGGGCGCGCTCCTGGCGCTGGCGCAGGATGCCGGCTGCCCGGTGCGGCACGTGAAGACCCACGGGGCGCTCGGCAACCTCGCCAACGAGGACGCGGATCTCGCCCTGGCGGTGGCCCGGGCGATCCGGACGCTCGACCGCGACCTGATCTTCGTGGTGATGCCGGGCCTGGAGACCGAGCGGGCGGGGGAGCGGCTCGGCCTCAAACTCGTCCGGGAGGTCTACGCCGACCGGGCCTATGCGGAGAACGGCAACCTCGTCTCGCGCAAGCGGCCCGGGGCGGTGCTGCACGCGCCCGACGCCGTGGCCGAGCGGGTCGTGCGGATGCTGGCGGAGGGTGCGATCCCCTGCGAATCCGGGCACCGCATCCCGACCCGGATCGACAGCATCTGCGTCCACGGCGACACGCCGGGTGCCGTGGCGATGGCGGCGCGGCTGCGCGACGCGCTCGCCGCCAGCGGCATCGCCCTCAAGCCCATGGCCGCGGTGATCGGCGCCTGAACCGCCTCGCGGGCCCCGCGGCGGGGATCGAACCCTCCCCTCATCCCCCGGTGCCCGCGTCAGCGGGCCTCGAAGGAGCCCGCCGGCACGCGCGCGCTTCCCGGCGCCTCCTTCGCGGCGGGATCGCCGCACCTCGGGATGCGGGGGGGA
>CAXDNE010000502.1:0-3502 GCA_963990595.1 uncultured Methylobacterium sp. | reverse complement strand
ATCTACACTATCCTCTTCGTCGGCAGCGGCAGATGTGTATAAGAGACAGGCACATACAGGGTGAGCGCGACGCCGCCGCCGATCAGGGTGGCGGCGAGGGTGATGCGGTTGGTCCAGCTCATCGTCAGTCTCCATTCACAGCGTGTCTGTCTTCGCGGTGTGGACCTGAGATAAGCTCAAGCTTTCGGGGCGGGCGTGTTCCGCGACACATCGGAGCCGCGCCGCAGGCCGCGCGTCGACCGGGGCCGCTTCGTCCAGGGAGGGACGGCCGAGGAGCGCCGCAGCGTCTCCGCGTCCCGTGCGGCGGCCCGCAGCCGCGCCGAACGCGCTGACGAGCGATCGAGATAGCCCACAGCACGCGCCGGAGCGGCTTTCGCGATCGATGGATCGCGAAAGCCGAGATTGACTCCTGTCGATGCGGCTCCGGGCTGGACTTTGCTGAGGTCCGCCGCGGGCGCTCAGGGGGCGTCGTGCGCGACGTGGTGCCCGTCCAGCACCGTGCCGCTGGTCGGGACCGTGTCGGCGACGGCCTGCGCCCGGCGGATATCCGGGGCGGTCGCCTCCGCGACGAAGGACGCCACGGCCTCGGAGAGCGGCAGCGTCCGGGTCTGCTGGCTGCCCAGCCGCCGGATCGAGACCGTCCGCTCCTCCGCCTCGCGCCGGCCCAGCGCCAGCAGCACCGGCACCTTGGCCAGCGAGTGCTCGCGGACCTTGTAGTTGATCTTCTCGTTGCGCAGATCCGCCTCGACCCGCAGCCCGGCCCGCTCGAGGGTGCGCACGACCTCTTGCGCGTAGGCATCGGCCTCGCCGGTGATCGTCGCCACCACCACCTGGATCGGCGCCAGCCAGAGCGGGAAGTGCCCGGCGAAGTGCTCGATCAGGATGCCGGTGAAGCGCTCCATGGAGCCGCAGATCGCCCGGTGCACCATCACGGGCGGCTTCCGGGCGCCGTCGGCGTCGATGTAGAAGGCGCCGAACCGCTCGGGCAGGTTGAAGTCCACCTGCGTGGTGCCGCATTGCCAGTCGCGCCCGATGGCGTCGCGCAGCACGTACTCGAATTTCGGCCCGTAGAAGGCGCCCTCCCCCGGGTTGATCGCGGTCTTGATCCGGCCGGCCGACTGCTCCTCGATCTGCGCCAGCACCCGGGTCATCACCTCCTCGGCGTGGTCCCAGAGGGCATCGGAGCCGACGCGCTTCTCGGGCCGCGTGGACAGCTTCACGACGATCTCGTCGAAGCCGAAATCCGCGTAGGTCGAGAGGATCAGGTCGTTGATCTTCAGGCACTCGGCGGCGAGCTGGTCCTCGGTGCAGAAGACGTGCGCGTCGTCCTGCGTGAAGCCGCGCACGCGCATCAGCCCGTGCATGGCGCCGGACGGCTCGTAGCGGTGGACGACGCCGAACTCCGCGAGCCGCAGGGGCAGGTCGCGGTAGGATTTCAGACCGTGCTTGAAGATCTGCACGTGGCCCGGGCAGTTCATCGGCTTGAGGGCGAACCAGCGCTTGTCCTCGGCCTCCTCGCCCGCCGATTGCGCGGCGAACATGTTCTCCCGGTACCAGCCCCAGTGCCCGGAGGTCTCCCACAGGGCCTTGTCGAGGATCTGCGGGGCGTTCACCTCGGCGTAGTCGCCCCGGAGGCGGCGGCGCATGTAGGCGATCAGCTCCTGGAAGATCGTCCAGCCCTTGGCGTGCCAGAAGACGACGCCCGGCCCCTCCTCCTGGAAGTGGAACAGGTCCATCTCGCGGCCCAGGCGACGGTGATCCCGGCGCTCGGCCTCCTCCAGCCGGTGCAGGTAGCCGTCGAGATCGGCCTGGCTTGCCCAGGCCGTCCCGTAGATCCGGGTGAGCATCGGGTTGTTCGAATCACCCCGCCAGTAGGCGCCCGCCACCTTCATCAGCTTGAAGGCGGTGCCGACCTTGGCGGTCGAGGTCATGTGCGGGCCGCGGCAGAGGTCGAACCATTCGCCCTGCCGGTAGATCTTGAGGTCCTCGCCCGCGGGGATCGCGTCGACCAGCTCGACCTTGAACTTCTCCTGCTTGTCGGCGAACAGCGCCCGCACGTCCTCGCGCTTCCAGACCTCCTTGGTGAAGGGGGCATCGCGCGCAATGATCTCGCGCATCTTCGCCTCGATCTTCGGGAAGTCCTCGGGCGTGAACGGGGTCTCGCGGTAGAAGTCGTAGTAGAAACCGTTCTCGATCACCGGGCCGATCGTGACCTGCGTCTCCGGCCAGAGCGCCTGCACGGCCTCGGCGAGCACGTGCGCGCAATCGTGGCGGATCAGCTCCAGGCTGCGCGGGTCGGTGCGGTCGAGGAACTCGATCCGTGCGTCGCGCGCGATCGGATCGTCGAGATCGGCGACCGTGCCGTCGAGCGCCATGGCGACGGTGCGCTTGGCCAGCGACTTGGCGATGCCCTCGACCACGGTGCGGCCGGAGGTGCCGGCGGCGACCTCCCGGGTGTTGCCGTCGGGGAAGGTGAGAATCGGCATGACTCAGCGTCTCCAGGCTCAGTCCTGCATACGCGGCAGGTAAGCGTCTTCGGGGGAGCGGCCGTGTAGACCGATTCTCGCGGCGAGGGAACAACGGTGCGGCACATCCCTGGCCCATGGTGCCTGCCCCAGCCTGTCCTCAACGTGCGCGTCATCGTCCCCGCCCGCCTATGGCGCCGGGGGCATGGCCCAAGAACGACAACACGCGGGACGCGGGACGCCGCGGCATCCCACAGACCTTCGGCACCGGGCTTCATGCCCCGGCCCAGCAAGCAAAGCAAAGGTGTGGCCTGAGGTCAACCAATAGACGGTTATACTCGAACAGAACGCTCAGGGAGGTCCAATCAAAGGCTGTAGATCCCAGTCGCGGCTCATCGACGGCTTGAGATGTTCGGGCCGTTCGAGACAATTCTTTATAGAAAACTCAGATGATCGGGATCTCGGTTCAGCCGATCGGCCTTCGGGCGCCCGCCAGCTTGAAGGGATGCAAGTTCCCTTCTGCCGTGCGGGCTACCGGATCACACTTCGCGCTCCAACGCCCCACCCGCTCGCGCATTGTTACGCACGTGGCCCCGCCATCCTCATCCGGCGCGCTGCAGCCGGCTCGCGAAGAACCCGTCCAGCCCGCCGCGGGCACCGGGCACCTCGGCGAGATGGCATGGCAGGGTCCGCAGATCGCCATTCGCGTCGATCAGCTCCGCCGCCCCGCCGACCTCCTCGGGCCGCACCGGGACGCGGGTGAACCGGGCGTCGCGTGCCAGGAAGGCGGCGACCTGCGCCTCGCCCTCCTCCGGCTCCAGCGAGCAGGTGCAATAGACAAGACCCCCCCCCGGCCGCACCAGCCCGGCCGCGTGGTCGAGGAGCTTGGCCTGAAGCCCGGCGAGCCGGCCGATATCGGCCTCCGACTTGGTCCAGGCCACGTCCGGATGACGCCGGATCGTGCCGGTGGCCGAGCAGGGCGCGTCGAGGAGCTGTCTCTTATACACATCTCCGAGCCCACGAGACAAGAGGCAATC
>CAXDNE010000501.1:0-3508 GCA_963990595.1 uncultured Methylobacterium sp. | reverse complement strand
CGATGGGAGCGCGGATGGACCCAGAGGGAGCTGGCCGAACGCGCCGGCGTGGACCGCAAGGTGATCAACATCGCCGAGAACGAGATCGCTTGGCCGTCGCCGGATCAGATCTCGAAGATCGAAACCGCGCTCGGCGTCCGCCTGCAGGCCTGAACGATGCCGACCGACGGTTGCAGTGCCGAATGTGCGGATGAGGCCGAACACGCCGCGACGCGCACGAGCCCGGATTCCTGGAAGATGCCTGGCGCCGGAGCGGTCCCGTCCGGCCCGCGGAAAGAACCCGCGGAAGTCGACGATGCGGTCCGCGGCTCCCGCGCCGCCCAGGCCCGGGCGATCAAGGCCGTCGAGGACATGCTCGCGGAGCTCGCGATACCGGGCGCGCCGATGCCGCATCGCGACCGCATCGCCGCAGTGCTCGCGTCCGCCCTGAACGCGTTGAAGCCGTCGCCGTCCGCGAAGGAGCCGAGCGAGGACATGCGCCGCGCGCTCGCCGCCATGGTGGCGGAGCCCAGGATCGTCAGCACCGGGGATCTAGGCCGTGCGCTCGATCCGTCCTTGAATACGGAACGCGCCTGCGCCCTCGGCGGCAACCGGATGCGTCAGATGCTCGCCCGCGGCTGGGTCGTGCGGGAGCGCTTCGCGCGTTGGGCGGTGACGGAGGAGGGGAGGGCCGAACATGAGCGCCTGAAGCCCGGCATCGATCATTCCAAGCCTGGCATCGCAGGGCGGCAAAACGTGCCCTAAGATACTGATTCGAAATTATTTAACCCCCGTCGTCGCATGTTCTTGGTTCGTGGGGTTAAAACCTGACTCTGCGGACCCTTAGTTCGCGCGCAGCGGGTGCCGCCGCCCCTTCCGTTTTTCGTCGTCGCGCGCCATCTTTAACCCCGGAACGATGAAAATCCTCCGGATCGGGGTTAAATCGATGTTTTACAGCGAGTTGCGCAACGAACAAGCCCGTCAGATCATCGACGTCGAGCAGGTCTTCTCTGCCTATCGCGCAGCTCGAACCGAGCTGGACGAGCGTTTCGCGGGCGGGATGTCCTGGAAGGAGATCAGCGGCGGCACCTACCTCTACCGCAAGGTGAAGGGGGTCAGTCGTTCCCTCGGCCCCAAATCGGACGAGACGGACCGGGCCTACGCGAGCTTCCACGAGGGACGCGAACGGCTTCGCGAGCGGGTCCGGAGATTGGTCCAGCGCCTGGACGAGATGGCTCCGGTCAACCGGGCACTCGGCATCGGCCGGGTCCCCGGCGTCTGCGCACGGGTCCTCCGCCAGCTGGATGGCGGCGGTCTGATGGGACGAGCCATCGATGTCGTAGGCACGAACGCTCTGTTCGCCTACGAGCGGATGGCGGGCGTCCAGGTCGAGAGTGGGCTGCTCGCGACGGGGGACGTCGATCTTCTGTTCGACGCCAGGAGGAAGTTGAAGCTCACGGGCGACGGCATGTCCTCGGAAGGGCTGCTGGGTCTGCTCCGGAAAGCCGACAAGTCTTTCGCCTCCATGGGTCGTCGCAGCTACCGGGCGGTCAACGCCGACGGCTTCATGGTCGACCTGATCAAACCGACGCCTCGGGATCGGTTCTCGACTGTCGGACCCGCGAGCATCGGAGGCGGGGAGGATCTGCACGCCGTCGAGATCGAGGGGCTCGCGTGGCTCGTCAACAGCCCCAAGCACGAAGTCGTCGTCATCGACGACCGCGGCTATCCGCTCGAGATGTCGGTTCCCGACCCGCGCACCTTCGCCATGCACAAAGCCTGGCTGTCGACTCGTGACGACCGCGAGCCGATCAAGAAGAAGCGCGACGAGGGGCAGGCCCGGCTGGTGGCGCAGATCGTGACGGAACGCCTGCCGAATCTGAAGTTCGACGGCGCGGATCTCTCCGCAGTGCCGCTTCCCATGCGCAGGGCTGCCGAAGCCCTCCTTCCGAAGCCCGACGAGGAGGAGGACGACCACAGAATGGAGCCGAAATGGTGAGCGGGCCCATGATGGCGGCCGGAACAGACTCTCGCGCCGCTATCGGCAGCCGGCTGCTGCATCGAACCGGTGGCTGCCCCGGGGACATCCTGATCTGGCGGATGCGGTCCTTCCGCGACGAGGCGGCCGCCTGGGCCGCCGAAGCCGAAGCGGAGGTCAACCGCGCCTTCCGGATCCGGTGTCTGGAGGAGGCCTTCGGACTGCCGACCGGCTACGTCGCCGGAGGCGGCAGCCTCGGCATGGGACTCCAACATAAGATGCTCGACTGGATGGCGGACCACCGGGACCTCGAGCTCAACCGGCCGGCTTTCGAGCGCACCTTCTTCGCCGACCTGGGCGATCTCGGCTGATCGGGACGGGGTCGCCTTCTCGGCGGGACCGAAGCCCTTCAGGTCTCCACGGGCCCGACGGCAACGCCGAGGCCGATCTCCCAGAGGCACTCGACCAGCGTCGAGACCGTCAGATCGACCCGCAGGCGCTGCACTTGGTCCATGACGGCGTGGGACGGCATCTCGCACCCGGCCGGGAGACTCGCCTTCGCGGCGTCGATGCACCGCGACCACCGCTCGACCAGCTGCGGCCGCGGGCAGCGGACGTCGATCGCGGCGACCCCGAGATGGACGTCGTGGAACAGGAGGAGGCGAGCACCCTGGCCGCCGGCGGTCATCACCGAAGCCACGATTTCGGAGAACGACACTTCGCCGTTCCGGACGCGCCATCGGATGCAATCCGACGGGAGCGCCGATCGCGTTTGCTCGAGGACATCGGTGTCGTACGGGAGCGAACGGGACCAGCTGTCCCGAAGGGCGTTGATGGAGCGCCACGAGGGCAGCGGGAACGACGCCGTCAGCAGCGGGTAGGCCGACGAAGACAGCCGACGCAGCGGCCGCAGCGCCGGCGCAGGCGAGAGGGCGCTCGTCGTCCGCAATACGGGCGTCGTTGGAGGTCTGGCTTCCGGGGGCGCGGTCGCGGAGTGCGACGCAGGTGGGCGGACCCTGTTCTTGCTCCCGGGCGGCCGGCCGCGCCGCTTCGGCTGTGCTGCGTCGATGTCCGGCTGCAGGGCGCCCGGCCCCGGGCTCAAGCGCTTTGGCCCCGGGAACTGCACGACGTTGTCGGCCCGGTTCTGCCGTCCGCGGTCTTCCGAGCGAGACACGGGTTCGGCTGCGGCTGCAGCGACATCGCTCGCCGGCGGAGGCACCTCAGGGGGATGGGCCTGCGTTGGGACGACGACGGGGGCGGACCAAGCCTTCGCTTGCGGCCGGCGAGAGGCTTCTGCTGCCAGTCGGCGCTGAATCTTGCGTCCGGCCTCCTCATTGGCGATCCGCTCGCGATCCGCCTCCGCCGCAGCTCTCACCACTTCGTCCGCACGCTGCTGCCGCTCGGCCTGGGCCGCCTTGCGCGCCTCCTCTGCCATCTTCGCATGCTGCTGCTCGGCCTGGGCTGCCTTGCGCGCCTCCTCGGCCTGCCTCGCACGCTGCTGCTGCTCGGCCTGGGCTGCCTTGCGCGCCTCCTCGGCCTGCCTCGCACGCT
>CAXDNE010000500.1:0-3514 GCA_963990595.1 uncultured Methylobacterium sp. | reverse complement strand
TCGTGCGTCCACCTCCGAGGGGATGCCGTCCCCCGGGTGAGCGCCGTAGCCCTCGTCCCCCGGCGTGGCGCGCGCGCCGCGACCCCCGGCCCCCGCCCTCGGTTCGAATCGGACGGTTCGGAACGTCCCGAAGGCGAACTGGCGTCTCGTGCGGATCGAACAGGGTCTGAAGCCCGCCCGTTCGACCGCCTTGAGGGAGGCGGCGTTGTCGGCGTCGACGAAGGCCACCAAGCGTCCCTTGCCCAGTGACCGGGCGCGTTCGGCGATCAGGTGCACGGCGGCGGCCATGACGCCCAGGCCGCGGAAGCCCTTCGGCGTGAAGGCATTCTCCAGCATGGCCTCATCGGCCGCCAGAACCGGCAGGGCGCCGGACCGCCGGACCGCGTCGCCGTAACCCGGGTCGGTGAGCCATTGGACGTGGCACGGGCGGCCCGACCCGACGTCGTCGAGCACGTAGCAGCGGCTCGGCAGGACGCCGTGCGCGGCGGCACGCAATCGCCACTCGACGTCATCGCGTTCGCGCTTCGCCGCCTCGTCGCCGCCGGAGGGGAAGAGGGCCGCGAGGTCGTCCGGCCGGAAGTCGCGCAATCGCACCGGGATTTTGGCGACCGGCGGTTCGATGGCGACCGACAGGTCCCGCCAAAAACCTATCGAGACCCGCCTGGAGTAGGGGCCCAGGGCGACGCGCCGGGCCACCCTGGCGCGCAGCATCGCCAATCCATCGCCGAGCGAGCCGTCGCCGCGCGCGTGCGGGTAGGGCTTGAACGTCATGCCGAGCCTCCCTCGTTTCGCGGGCGGCGCGCCGGGGTGGCCATGCGTCGACGCGCACGGATGACCGGTGCGCTCCGGAGCACCCAGGGGAGCGGCGGGAGCGCCGCCCATTCGGGCCGCATCAGCCGCCCCCCATGATCCGGGCGGTCCGGATCTCGACGGCCCGGACGCGCGCGACGTGCGCGGCCCAGAACCGGTTCGCGAGGAGCGTGACGGCCATCGGCGCCGCGCGGGGTTTCGATGCGGATGTCCGCGGGATGCCGGGACCGGCCGTCGCCGCGACCGCCGCGAGCGGCGACCCCATGGCGGCCAGCCGGTCGCGGGCGCGCCGGCAGTAATCGACGGAGCGCGGCGTCATGCGCTCCTCGCCGTGGCCGGCGCGATACTTGGCGAGGGCACGGCAGACGTCGCCGCCCGCGAGGCTCCAGGCTCGTGCGAGGTAGGCGACGCCGAAGCGGATGTTCGTGGCCGGGTCGAGAAGTTCCGCAGCCGGCCCGCGATGACCGAGCATTGCCGCCGTGGCCGGCCGGACCTGCATCAGCCCGAGTTCGCCGACCGTTCCGACCGCCCCGGCGTCGTAGCCGCTCTCGACGAACGCGACCGCCTCGGCGAGTGCGGGCGGGACCCCGCGTGCCGTCGCCTCCCGCAACAGGAGTTCGCCATAGGCGGTGCGACAGCGGGCCGTGGCGTTCCCGGGGGCCATGGCCGTCGCGGATGGTCCCGCGGTGCCCTCCGTCCCCTCCGCGGCGGCCGGCCCGGCGCCGGCAACCGCGGCGAGGCCGAGGAGGACGCCCAGGGCGCGAGGCACCGCGGCCGGGCGTGGGCGGTTCCGGCCGAATGCCACTACTTGGCTTTCTGGATGCGGGTGACGGCGATCGAACCGTTCACGCGGTCGGCCGAGAACCGCACCCGCTCGCCGGGCCTCAGGCCCTTGAGCATGGCCGGGTCCTGGACCTTGTAGGCCATCGTCATCGCGTCCATCCCGATGTTCGGGATGGTCTCGTGGTCGAGGGTCACCTTGCCCGCGGCGTCGTCGACCTTCTTGACGGTTCCGGCGACCAGCGGGGCGTTCGACGGCGCCGCCTGCGGAGCGGGCTGCGGGGCCGCCTTCTCCGCGGGCGGCGTTTCCGGCTGACCCTGGGGCGGGTCGCCCTTCGCTTGACGGTCCAACGGTCCCTCGCCCGACGGCGTCTGGTTCGGCTGCGGCCGGTAGCCGGCCTCGCGGCTGCGGACCTGCCACTGCTTCAGGGCGTCGATCTTCGCCTGCTGCTCGTCCTGGATCTTCTGCGCGATCTCGCGCAGCTGCCGGTCACCGCCGTAGTCGAGCTGCGTCTTGGCCAGGAACAGCGTCTCCTCGTAGCTGGCGATGAGCAGTTCGGCGAAGTCTCGGTCCGGGTCGCCGGTCAGCTTCGTGCCCCGGAAACGGTTCGCCATCGTTTCGCGCGCCCGCTCCAGCGCTGCGGGCGCGCCCTTGGCCGGCTGCGCGCCGGCATGCTGCGGGGTCGGGCCGACGAGCGCGGCCACGAGCGCGGTGGTCAGGATCAGGCGTCGCATGGTTGCTCCATCTCAGGGCTCCGAAGCCCTCGCGCGGGACCGGGCGGAAGCCGCGCCAGGGCTTCCCTCCAGGGCGCTACCTCGCCTTCTGGATCTTCGTGACGGTGTAGGCGCCGCCGGTCCCGTCGACGTCGAAGTCGACCTTGTCCCCGGCCTTGAGATCCTTGAGCATCGCGGGATCCTTGACGGGGTACGCCATCGTCATCGCGTCCATGTCGAGCTTCGGGATCGCCGCGTGGTCGAGCGTCACCTTGCCCGCCGCCGGGTCGACCTTCGTCACCGTCCCCTTCACGGACTGCGCCCATGCAGGCGCCGCGACCGCGAGGAAGGCCGCCGAAAGGACGGCGAGCGGGAACTTGCTTCTCATGGCTTCTTCTCCTCAGGTCGATTGAACCGCCACGCCGGCGCCGTTGAGGGGACTCGGCGACCGGCGCGGCGGACTTCGGACGGGATCGCTCCCGTTCCGAACGGGTTCGCCTGCCGCGCCCCTGGCGCTCCGGCAGGCCGTCTGGCGCGTTGCAGGCTTCCGCCTAGTGCTCGTGACCGCCCGAGTTCGCGGCCGTACGGCGCGTCCGCGGATCGACGACCTGCAGGTCGGTCTGGCGGGCGCGGCGGCCCTTCGGGGTGTTCGGCGCCCGGGCCGGCTCCGGCATCGGCTCGCCGGTCCACTCGTAGGCGAGAGTGCCTTCCGGGTGCTTGTACCAACCGGGGTCGCGGTAGTCGCCGGCCGCCAGCCCCGGGCGGACCTTCAGGACCGTGAACATCCCGCCCATTTCCACGGACCCGAACGGGCCCGTGCCGGTCATCATCGGCAGCGTGTTCTCGGGCAGCGGCATCTCCATCTCGGTCATCATGCCGCCGCCGGTGGACCCCATCGGCATGTACCCGGGGGCGATCTTCTGGATCTGCTTGGCCGTGCTCTTCAGGTTCACGCCGATGTAGGTCCGCACGTTGTGGCCCATGGCGTTCATGGTGTGGTGCGACTTGTGGCAGTGGATCGCCCAGTCGCCCGGGTTGTCGGCGTTGAACTCGATGGCGCGCATCTGCCCGACGGCGACGTCGACCGACACCTCCGGCAACTGGTAGCCCTCGTTGATCCAGCCGCCGTCCGTGCCGGTGACATGGAAGTCGACCCCGTGGACGTGGATCGGGTGGTTGGTCATGGTCAGGTTGCCGAAGCGCATCCGGA
>CAXDNE010000499.1:0-3564 GCA_963990595.1 uncultured Methylobacterium sp. | reverse complement strand
GCCGCTTCCGCTGCGCGAGGCACCCCGAATACCCCATCTAGCCCCCGAGCGACGCAGGCAGGCGGTGGATGGGATCCGGGAGAAGTACGGCCTCTCGGAACGTCACGCCTGCCGGATCGTCGCCCAGCATCGGGGCACACAGCGTTACGTGCCCACCCTGCCGGCCGACGAGGATGCGCTGACCCGAGCCATCGTCGCCCTGGCGTCCGAGTACGGGCGCTACGGCTATCGCCGCGTCACCGCGCTACTGCAGGCAGCTGGCTGGCGGGTGGGCAAGGACCGGGTTCAGCGCATCTGGCGTCGCGAGGGGCTGAAGGTCCCCAATCGACATAGGCCACGCAGCCGGCTTTGGCTGAATGACGGCTCGTGTGTGCGACTACAGCCGCTCCGCCGCAATCACGTCTGGAGCTTCGACTTCGTGCAGGCGCAGACCCACGACGGCCGAAGCTTGCGCATCCTGACGCTGATCGACGAGCACAGCCGGGCGTGCCTGGCGCTGAAGGTGGCGCGGCGTATCAACAGCGTCGGCGTGATCGAGGCGCTGGCCGACGCCATGTGCCTGTACGGCATCTCGGAGCACATCCGCTGCGATAACGGCCCTGAGATGATCTCAAAGGCACTACGCAATTGGGTCGCCAAGACGGGGGCGCAGATCCAGTACATCGCGCCGGGCTCTCCGTGGGAGAACGGGTACTGTGAGAGCTTCAACGGCAAGCTGCGCGACGAGTGCCTGAGCCAGGAGATCTTCTACTCGCTGAAGGAGGCACAGATCGTGATCGGTCTATGGCAGAACACATACAACCGCATCCGACCACATTCGTCGCTTGGCTGTCGGCCACCCGCGCCTGTCAGCTACCCGGATCTGGCCTTCCGGCTACCAATGGCAGCGGCCATACAGTAGCCTCTCAATCGGCTCGGTCCAAAGGACCGGTCAGGTCAGTTTTCGATTGGTACATTTCCCGGTGAAGGCCATGATGCAATATGGACCCTCTATAGTCGACTACGTGACTTGCATCTTCCTCTGGATTTGATGGGCGAACGGTTGAGGTTCGCAGCTAGTACGGCCAGTTCGCCTAATGACGGGCTTAAACAGGTCGATAGATTGATGAGCGACCTAGAAAAGTATCGATCTAGACACTTCGCAATCGACTCTGTCTAGTTTTCCTGCACGATCAATCATCTTACGTCGAGGGCGCCTGAAAATAACTCAGCGCATTGGTCGGTGCCCTTGCTCATTTCACAAAAATACAAACGCTTTAGGATATCATGATTATGCTGCACCCCAACTATGACATCATCTCAGAAGATTTCCGCAACAGACGATGCGGCGCGGATAGCGATTTTACCTATCTCTTGCGTATGACGTTGTTCAGAGCGTCAAACGAAGCAGACCGTCGCTACTATCTGTGTGCCGGCGAGAAGGCCAAAGAGTATAGGCGCCTCTCGTATGAACTGGAAGAGATGGCGAGCAGCATCGAAGACTATCAAGATGAGGGTGGTGGGATCAAGCCAATGCACATGGCAATGATCGTAGAAGGTCTCACCCTCTCACGCTACCTGATCCTGTTGGACCAGATGGAGACACGCACTCGATACGACGCCCTTCTCAGATATCTCGTTCAGGATCAAGAGGGGTTCTGGCCGAACGATCTGGCAGCATGATCTAACGACGCCTTTGGCACCACGGACGATCCACGATGCCCTCAGGATCGTCCGAGGCGCCTTCATGACTCCACAAAGCCCTCAGGATCGCTGCATCATCCCTAGCGTCCTTGAAGCCATCGGACGGTCCCTTTCATCATTGATGGTCGGCCGGCCTTGACGATACCGATCCGAGAACCGTCAAGCGTCTGGTATCACAACAGTTATTGGGATGGGCCCTGACCACCCGTAGATCGTCCTTCAAAGCCCTTGAGGAAGCGTCGGTCGATCCTGTGGGGTCTCTACAGGTCAGCGGTGGTCTAAATAGGTAGGGGCGACCCACAACGGGGACCAATGAGCGGTCCTGGCAGATTGTCTCGGTCGTCCCCAACCCCACCCTCTTTGTCGTCCGTCGCGCCTTCATGACTCCACGATGCCCTTAGGATCGCTCTGGATCGTCCTTCGGCCCGACAAGCCTCACAGACCGTTCGCCGTACCCTCCCGAATGATGGTCAGGCTTAAACGATGCCGATCCGAAGCCGTTACGCGCCCGGGTCAATAGCAGTTATATTAGTAGGCTTAGCAGAGCTTCCGCGAACTTTCAAAGAGAAGCGGCCATTGGAGGCTAATCCGGCTCCAACACCTGCTTGCTCTACGTACGGTCGTCACTCCGATACCATTTAATCGATTATCTCGTCGGCCATAGCAATCAGATTTTGCTTGAACTCGAAGCCAATGGCCTTCGCTGCTTCCATGTTGATGACAAAATGGTATTGCCTTGGCTGGTAGATGGGGATGTCTCCGGGCTTGTCGCCTCTGAATATCCAGGCAATCTGATCTGCGGCCCTTGTCCAAATATCCGCAATGTCCAGGTCGTGAGCCATTAACCCGCCGTCGCTAACGTAGGTACGGTAAGGGTACAGCGCAGGAAGACGGTTGGCTTGTGCCAGTTTGACTATTAGTTTTCCGACCGTGCGGTTCTCGGCTGCACTACTCACTAGCACTGCATCTGCCCGCTCTGATACGCCTGTAAAAGCCTTAGTGTACTCGGCCTCGCCGTGGGGATCCTCAACAGGTGGGCCAATCAGTTCAACGCCAATCTTCTGCGCCGCCACCTTGACTTCGATTCCAACAGCCGTGGTCCAAGTGGAATCCGGGGCAACATAGAAAACCCTGGACATACCCGGCACCGCTTCCTTCAAAAGGGCCATCCGTTTTACCCAAATATCAATCCCTGGATCCACGGAAGCGCCCGTAATGTTGCCTCCTGGGTGCGAAAGTGAGGTAACTAGTCCGTAGGCAACGGGATCGCTCATCACACCAACTATCGGGATATTATTCGTTAACTTCGCCAGCTTCGAAACTGTTTTTCCACTAATGGCGAGGATCACGTCGGGTTTTGACAGGACAACAGTTGAAGCCAGTTCGCGCAGCTTCTCTGTTGAACCCATAGCGGAATACCGTCGAATATCGATATTCTTGCCTTCATAGTAACCAAGTTTTTCAAGGTGCTTAAGCGCATTTCCAACAAGGTTACTGCTGCTGGTAGTCGGGTTTCCAACGGGTTCCGAGGGGTGTATGATTGCAAGTGTAGGAACAGGGCCTGCCTGAAAACCCCTCGCGCCGCCCAAGGAAGTCGCATAGACGATTCCAGAAACTAGGAACTGTCGCCGTCTCATCTTCTGACTGCCAAGCCTACTGATTCCTCTTTGCAGAAGCTATCACAGAGGCCGCCGAGTCGTCTGCACGACCGCGTGTTTAGGTGCTCGCGGCGCATCTTGGCCCCGCCATCCCGCGGACTTACTGAGGGATCATAGAGCGGCGTCTGCTACTCCGCTGGCCTTGCCAGTTGGGAAAGCCACCGTACTATCATCTCGCCAAAGAAGCGCCGCGTCCGGGTTTGAGAAGCGTAGGGTGGGAGGG
>CAXDNE010000498.1:0-3615 GCA_963990595.1 uncultured Methylobacterium sp. | reverse complement strand
CTGTCACTTGGCACTTAATTATGAGAATTACATATAAACAATTCCAAATGCTTAGGCTGGCAATTAAATTGAGAATTAGCAGTTAATTTGATAATGACCCTTGGCGTTTGCCACTTAATGTGAGAATCTGGTTTACAGAGTTTTTTCACTCGCGAGCCTCTATGAGCGACCCATTTCCCGACGAAATTGATGAGGCGCTTTGGGATGAAGCGTGCCGGCGTGCGGATGCGATTCGTGGCTTTCTAAGGCGCCACCCCGGTCGCACTACGGCCGGAAATGTTGCGGGACTCGCGGCCGAACTCGGCCTTAGCCAAGCTACAGCTTACCGCATGGTCAAGCTGTTCCGCGCCGGCGGAACCGTCCTGTCGCTTGTGGACCGCAAACGCGGGCGGCCGGAGGGCCATCGCACCCTGGATGAGAAGCGTGAGCAAATCGTTCGGAGGACCATCAATGCGTTCTACCTGAAGCGGACACGACCGACGGTCTCGCAGCTGGTCCGGGACGTGCAGACGAACTGCATGTCGGCGGGGCTGAAGCCGCCGCATCGCAGAACGATCGTCGCTCGCCTTGAGCACATAGACCTCCAGAAGCGTGCCAGGCGACGCGGTGAACAGAAGATCGTCAAGGCGACAACGGCCGTTCCCGGAGCGTTCGGTGCCTCCCGCCCCCTCGAGGTGGTCCAGATCGACCATACCAAGGCCGATGTATTCGTTGTTGATGAGGAGACCCGGCAGCCGATCGGCCGGCCGTGGCTGACCTTGGCGATGGACATCTGCAGTCGGATGGTAACCGGGTTCCATCTCACCATGGACGCACCGTCGCGGCTGTCGACCAGCCTGTGCCTCTTGCATTCCGTCTTCGACAAGTCGGCATGGTTGAGAGAACGCGAGATCAGGGAGCCGTGGCCCGTGGCCGGCCTGCCGAACACGGTACATGTCGACAACGGATCCGACTTCCGAAGTCGAGCATTCAAGAGAGGTTGTGAGGATGCCGGGATGGCAATCGAATGGCGGCCGCCGGGCGAGCCGCGCTTCGGTGGTCACATCGAGCGTCTGATCGGCACTCAGATGGGAAAGCTGCACCTGCTGCCCGGGACAACATTCAGCAACGAACAGGAGCTCGGCGAATACAACTCCAAGCGGCACGCAGCGCTGACTTTGAGGGAACTCGAGCGCTACATCGCCCTCGATATCGTCGGCTCCTACCATCAGTCGATCCACAGCTCCCTGGGCCGCCCGCCGATTGCGGTCTGGCGGGAGCACGAAGGCGAGATCCCGCTTCGACTGCCACAGGATCGGCTCCGCTTCTGGCTGACCTTCCTGCCTGAGCAGGAGCGCACCTTGCGGCCGACCGGGATTCATCTGTTCGGCCTGCGCTACTGGTCGGCAGCGCTCACCGCCGACGTCGGGCATTCTGAGCGCCGCCTGCTTGTGAAGTACGATCCGCGCGACCTCGCGCGCATCTTCGTTCGACGGCCATCAGGAAACTTTGTGGAAGCCCGTTATGCCGACATCACCCTGCCCTCGATAACGCTGCACGAGGCGCTGACCGCCCGACGCACCCTGCTGGCGAAAGGCCGTCGTGAAGTCGACACCCGCGCCATCGTCCGCGCCGCGTTGGTGCAGCGAGAACTGGTCGATGCCGCAACCAGAAAGACGGCGGCGGCGCGCCGCGGCAAGGCTTCGTCAAAATCGAAGGTGGACGATCAGGGATGGGGCTCGCTCCGCGGTGTCGACTCCAGCAAACCTGTACCCTTTGTTGAGGATACGGATTGAGCTGGAGTGAATATGAACGATGAAGTCTCCCACCTGACTGCGAGCGCAGCCGCACTGCTCGCCGAAACTGACGAGCGACGCATTCGAGCGATACGATCACGCCGCTGGATTCTCTACCCGCGCGCCAAGCAGGCGCTCGACCGGCTAAGTGGCCTCCTCGACCATCCGCGAGGCACGCGCATGCCCTCGGTCGCGATCTATGGCGACAGCGGCATGGGAAAGACCATGATTATGAAGCGGTTCCGGGACGAGCACCCGCCGAGCTTCAATCCGCTGACGGGCACGCTAAAGACACCGGTCCTGGCCATGGAAATGACCAGCCGTCCCGGCGAGCGACGGTTCTACTCCGAACTACTTACTCTTCTCGGCGCGCCGCAGCGGCCTCGCGCCGACATCGCCCAGATGGAACAGGCGGCGTTGCGGATCATGGAAGCGATCGGCGTGCAGGTGCTGGTCATCGACGAGGTTCACAACATCCTCGCCGGGTCCTACCGCGAGCAACGCATCGTCCTGAATACGCTCCGCTTCCTCAGCAATCGTCTGCAGATCTCCCTGGTCTGCTTCGGTGTCAACGATGCGCGGGAGGCCATCAGTGGTGACGTCCAGCTTGCGCGCCGGTTCGAGCAGTTCACCTTGAGCCGGTGGGCTGCAAACGAACAGTTCGAGACCCTGGTGGCCTCGATCCTGCGCAACACGCCGCTGCGTCGACCCTCGATGCTTACGCCGAAATCGCTGCGACGGATCCTGCAGATCACAGAGGGTATCACCGCCAACATCTTCCACGTGATCAACAGCCTGGCCGTCGAAGCCATCGAGAGCGGCCGCGAGCACATCAACGACGAAGCCGTCGAGAACTGGGAGCCAGAGTTCGATGCCGAGGCGGCATTCGCATGATTGAGAACCCACCGCCACGGCAGTTGCCGGTGTGCTTGCCGCCCCATTCTGATGAACTCCTGTCCTCCTGGATCAGTCGCCATGCCGCCTTCTACGCGGTCCCTCCGCTTGTCATGCTTCGCCATTGCCTGCCGGAGACCTCCGCGTTGCGCGCGGCCGATCTCCATCTGAGCAGTGATCAGGAAATCCGCCTCGCCAACATATTCGGCACCGAACCGGCCGTGGTGCGTCGAATGATCTTCACAAATGTCGCGCAATCATCGCGTCGGCTCATCGCCACGCGGCCAACGCAGGTCTGCACGAGCTGCAGCCCGGGACATGCGGAACCGGCGCCGATCCTGCGAAGCCAGCTTCTGGGGTGGCGTATTACGTGCGCTTTGTGTGGAAACCAACTTCGGGATGCCGGCAGTCGCGAACTCGCCTCCCCTTTCCGGCAACATCGCCTTGCGGCCGTTCATGGCGAAAGGCTGCTCGACGATGAAGCCGAACGGGGTATCGGAACCTGGACCTCACCAGCCGACATTGCTCGGCTTCTCCTGATGCGACGCGTTCCAACGCCTGTACCCCGCGAGCACGACCTCTGGCGCTTCCGGCTGCTCGGCGCAATTATCCCCGATCTCGACCATGTCATCGCCGAGCGACAGGAGAACCTGCCTACACCTGCAAAGCCGATCCTGCCGCTCCACCTGCGGCCGGCTCTGCTCGCCGGCGTTGCCATCGTCGAGCGTGCCGGACCGGAGATGCTCCGGATGCTACGGGGGTACATGATGGGCGACAACAGGGTCCGGTTCACTGACGCCACCGAGAACATGATAGCCCGAGCTCGCAGGTCGAGTGCCTCTTCGCAGATGCACTTAATTTGAGAATCTTGCAGCAATGATTCTTACAATTAGGTGCCACGCTTGAGCCTAACCGACGCATTCTTACAATTAAGTGCCAAGCGACA
>CAXDNE010000497.1:0-3625 GCA_963990595.1 uncultured Methylobacterium sp. | reverse complement strand
GAGCGTCAGATGTGTATAAGAGACAGCCCCAGGAAGGTCGCGAGGACGAAGACCCGCATCCTGACCCCGAAGGCGGCCGGCGCGAGGTTGGTCACCCAGAACGGGAACAGCGGCAGGAGCCGCAGGACCGCGATGTAGCCGAAAGCGTCGCGGCGGAAGCCCTCGGCGAGGCCGGCCAAGCGGGTCCCGCCCACCCGCCGGATCAGGTCGGCCCCCGGTCCGCGGCCGATGGCGAACACGATGGCGGCGCCCGTGGTGGCGGCGCAGACCGCGGTGAGCGCCCCCGGCAGGATCCCGAACAGGAAGCCGCAGATCATGGTCAGGATCAGCGTGGCCGGCACCGACACAACCACGGCGCCGACATAGAGGCAGTAGGCCGCGACGAGGGCGCGGAGGTAGCCGGCCTCGACGAAGCCGCGCAGCCACGCCCGCGAGGCGAGCAGGCGATCGAGGCTCAGAAGCTGCGATGCCCCCGAGACGAGCACGATCGCCGACACGCTCAAGAGCAGCACCAGCGGCAGCCAGCGCAGCAGCCGCCGCCAGCGCCCCTCGACGGTGCGTGCGGGCCCGGCGCCGGTCACCCGGGCTTGCGCATCCGCAGGATCTTGAAGAACCCGCCCGGGAAGGTCGGCTTCAAGCCGATCACCTCGACGCCGTTGCGCCGGGCCCAGGCCTCGATGCGGGTCGCCTTGAAGTCCGACGACCAGCCGATCTTGGTGCAGAGGGGCGCCACGATCTCCTCGACCCGGGCCATCGGGCCGTCGCTCTGGCCGAAATGGTTGGCGAGCACGATGCCGCCGCCCGGCCGGATCACCCGCAGGAACTCGGACAGGGCGGCCTCGGGATCGGGCACCAGCGTGATCAGGAACTGCGCCACCACGGCGTCGAAGCTCGCATCCGCGTAGCCCAGGTGGCAGACATCCATGACCTGCAGGCCCCGGACATGCGCGAGGTTCCGGCGCCGGACCTTGGCGCGGGCGCGCTTCAGCATGTCCTCGGAGAGGTCGACGCCGCAGACGAAGCTGTTCTTGGGATAGTAGCCGAGGGCCAGCCCGGTGCCGACGCCCGCCTCCAGGATCCGGGGGCCGTGCTCGGCCGCCGCCTCCACGGCGGCGCGGGCCGCGGGCTCGGTGAGCTTGTCGTAGACCACGTCGTAGACGGGCGCCCAGCGGGCATAGGCCTTGCGCATCAGGGCCGTGCTCGGCCCGGCCATCTGCGGCTCGCTCAGCATCGTTCGAAGTTTCCAGAGGTTGAGATCAGGCGGCCTCTCGGGACCGGGCCGACAACGCGTCGACGCGCCGGATGGTGCCGCCGCCGAAGACCCGGGCCCGGGGCCCGTCATCCGCGTAGATCGCACAGGCTTGGCCCGGCGATACGCCGTCCTCGGGCTCGGCCAGCACCACCTCGGCCTCCCCGCCCGGCCCGATCGAGAGCGTCGCCGGACGGGGCGGCCGGGTCGAGCGCACGCGCACCGCAACGGGCAGGTCGCGCACGGACTCGGCCGGCCCCTCGCCGAGCCAGTTCAGGTCCGAGAGGCGGATGCGGGTCGTCGCCAGGGCGCTGCGCGGACCGACCACCACCCGGGCCGAATCCGGTTCCAGGCGGACCACGTAGAGGGGCTCGGCGCCCGACAGGCCGAGGCCCCGGCGCTGGCCGACCGTGTAATGCACGATGCCGTCGTGGCGCCCGAGGACCTGGCCCGAGAGATCGACGATCTCGCCGGGCCGGGCTGCGTCCGGGCGCAGGCGGGCGATCACGTCACTGTAGCGGCCCTGGGGCACGAAGCAGATATCCTGGCTGTCCGGCTTCTCGGCGAGCGCCAGGCCGAGCTCCTTGGCGAGCGCGCGGGTCTCCGTCTTGGACATCTCGCCCAGGGGAAAGCGCAGGAAGTCCAGCTGCTCCGCCGTCGTGGCGTACAGGAAGTAGCTCTGGTCCCGGGCGGGATCGAGGGCGCGGTGGAGCGCCCGGCGGCCACCCGGCAGGGCCCGGCTCGCCACATAATGGCCGGTGGCGAGTGCGTCGGCGTTCAGATCCCGGGCAAGTCCCAGAAGGTCGCGAAACTTCACCGTCCGGTTGCACTCGACGCAGGGGATCGGCGTCTCGCCGGCGAGGTAGCTCTCGGCGAACTTCTCGATCACCGCGTCGCGGAAGCGGTCCTCGTAGTCGAGGACATAGTGGGGGATGCCGAGATGCTCCGCCGCCCGCCGGGCGTCGTGGATGTCCTGGCCGGCGCAGCACGCCCCCTTGCGGTGGCTCGCCGCGCCATGATCGTAGAGCTGGAGCGTGACGCCGACCACGTCGAAGCCGTCGCGCTTCAGGAGACCCGCGACCACGGAGGAATCGACGCCGCCCGACATGGCGACGACGACGCGCGTCTCGTGGGGGGCTTTGGGAAGATCGAGGGCGTTCATCACGAGGGTCCGCAGCCGCCGGCCCGGGAGCTTCCCGGCTGCACGGCCCGTCTATAGCGGGACTCCGCCCGGCTTTCCAGGGCGGCCCGTCCGCGGAGCCTCGGCCGCCCGGCAGATCCTGCCGGGTGCGCGGCAGCTTCGGCCCTGCAGCGGCGCGGAGCCGGCGGCGCAAGCCCAGATCCGTCAGACACTTATCCGAACGGGCCGGTGGCGCGCGCCTTGCTGCGGAGGCGCTGGAGAGGAGCCCGGCATGGCGAGCGGCACGGCGGATCGGTTGGATGTCACCCCGTGGATCGCGGCCGCGCGGAGCGCCTCCACCGCGCGTTCGGGCTGGGAGGCGGCGGGCATCGCCGCCCGGGCCGGGGACTCGTCGCAGGATCACTTCGGCGCGGCCCTGACCGCCGCGCGGGCCCGGGACGACGCGGTGGCGGCGCGCGCCCGCGCGGCCGACCAGCGCGACCAGACCGACGCGGCGCGGGTCCGCCAAGCGGCCCAGCGCGACCAGTCCGACGCGGCGCGGGTCCGCCAAGCGACCCAGCGCGATGAAGCCGACGCCACCCGCGCGGCGTCGGACCGCGCGCGGGACTCGGCCCGGCTGACCGAGGCCCGGGCCGACGACAGGCGGTCGAGCACCGCCAAGCCGACCGGCACGCAGACCGGCGTGTCGGCCCAGCCTTTGGGCGCCACGCAGGCCGAAACCGCGTCGGCTCCGACCAAGCCGCGCGGGGAGCGGGGACAGCCCGCCGCTTCGGAGCCGGCAGGGACCGCCAAGGCGGATCACGCCGCGCTCCGGGGGGCCGAGACGGCCAAGCCCGTACAGGATGCGTCCCACGGGGCGCCTGACGCGGCACCCCGGGAAGCGGTGCCGGCCGACACGGCGGCGCGGGCTCCGGGCGCCGATCCTGCCAGCACGCTGCTGGCCCTCCTCGCCGCGCTGGCCGAGGGCGGCACGCCGCGTGCATCCGACGGCGGGGAGTCAGCCCCAGCCACAGGCGGTCCGGACGCCGCGGCGCCGGGCGCGGCGCTGCCGGGCCTGCCCGGCGCTGGGGCGACGGACGGCACCGTATCGGGCGAGGCCGCGGGTTCCGGCATCGCCGGCGTGACCGGTGCGCCGTCGGCGGCTGCGGGCAAGAGCGGGAAGGGCACCGCCTCCGCCGACGCCGTGCCGACCGGCACAGGCGAAACCGCGGCCTCGGCCGCGGTTTCGCCTGTGC
>CAXDNE010000496.1:0-3630 GCA_963990595.1 uncultured Methylobacterium sp. | reverse complement strand
GGAGCCGGCGCGGGCGGTGGACCGGGCGGTTCTGGGCAGCTGGATCCTGTCGGCTGTGCTGTGCCTCGCCCTGGCCGCGCCCTGCCCGGCGCCGGCCCTGCCCTGGGTGCTCGCCGCCCTGCTGAGCCTGTCGGGCTTCGCCTGGCTCGGCGTCGCGATCACGCGGGCCGGGCCACCGGCGGATGCCCCGCACCTGACCGCCTGGGACGCCGCCCTGCTCTCCTTCGCGGCGAGCTTCGGCGTGCAATCGGCGGCGCGCCTCGGCCTCTTCGGCGGCTGAGCGCGCCCGACAGGGAGGCAACCATGCAGGACCATGGGATCGGAATCGGACACAACGACCCGCCCGCCGCGGAGGTGACCTTCCCGGCGCGAACGCGGGCGGCGGCCCATGCCGAGCGCCAGGACCGCGCCGACGGCGTCGAGCCCGCCTGCGGGGTCCGGGCGCGGACTCTGCGCATCTGGCAATCGAACCGGCGCGCGGGAGATCCCGCCCCCGCGGGGCTGCCCGATCTGGAGCGGGCTCTGGTCAACCCGGCCGCGGTGTTCGACACGCCGGCCGCGGTGCTCGATCATCCCCGGCTTCTGCCCAGCTGCAGGCGGGAGATCCTGCGGCGCTGGGCCTGGGACGAGTACCTGAAGGAGGTCGCCGCCGCCGAGGGCATGGCGGAGGGCGAGCCGTCGCAGCTCGACGCCGTGAAGGCCGCGCTCCTGGCGCTCGGCGCGGCGTGGCGCCCGCACCCCGCGGCGCCGGCCGCCGCGGTCCCGATCGTGCGGGAGGCGGAGCTGCCGAGCGCCGCCTGAGACCCGTCAGGCGGCCTCGATGCCGAGCCGCGCCCGCAAGCCCTCCCGGCCTCTGGGTGTGACCTGCACGGCCCGCGTCGTCGCGGAGCGGCGCAGCCAGCCCCGGGCGCAGAGCGCCGTCATCAGTTCCACGCCCAGGGGACCGGCGAGGTGGTGCTCGCGCTCGGTCCAGTCCAGACATTGCCGGGCCACGCCGTTCCCGCCCGGCCGGACCGACCCGACGTCCAGGCCCAGATCGGCGAACCACGCGATGCCGTCCGGCGTCACGTGATAGCGCCTGCCCTCCGCGGGAACGAGGCAGCCGCGCGCCTCCAGGGCCCGCGTGACCGCGACGCCCAGGCGCCCGGCCAAGTGATCGTAGCAGCAGCGCGCGAAGCGCAGGGCCTGCGCGTCGCGGCTCAGCGGCTTCCTGCGGACGGGAGCTGCCGGCGCCAGCGCCGCGAGGCTCTCCAGCGCCTGGGCGACCGGAGGGCCGGCCAGCCGGTAATAGCGGTGCCGCCCCTGGATCTCGACCGCCACGAGGCCGCCGTCCAGGAGCTTGCCGAGATGGGCGCTGGCCGTCTGCGCGGTCACCCCGGCCGCGTAGGCCAGTTCGCCGGCGGGGCGGGCGCGCCCGTCGAGCAGGGCCGTCAGCATGGCCGACCGGGCCGGATCGGCGATCAGGAAGGCGGCGGTGGTGATGTTGGGGTGCAGACCCATCGGCGATCTCCCGCGGAACCGGCCCATCCTGCCACGGGAACCCACCGCATGGTTCGACGCGCATCGAAGCATCGGACGGCCGCCGCCGGTAGGCTCCGGATCGTCGCCACCCGCGCCGGAGACCACCGCGACCGGGACGGACGATGCGGAGAGCCGCCCCATCGACGAGCGCTGGCCCGCGACCGTCGTGGCCCGCGGCCTCGACGGGCTGATGGACCTCTGTGCCGCGGATGCCAACCTCGACTCACCCCCGATCCGCGTGACGCCGACAGGCGCGCCATCGGGCTCCTGCGGGGCCGGTCTGAGATCCGGCCGTTCTTCGCGGCGGGGCTCCGCGCGGCGGGAAACGGTCTCGGCCGCCGGTATCGCGCCCCGGGACGTTCTTCTCCGACGGCCGGCAGCACAGCTGGGCATATCCGCGCGCGACGCCGCAGGGCGATCAGGTCGACCGCGTCGCGGTGATGGACAGCGCCGGCGGCCGCCTTGCCCATCACCGGGTCTAACGGGGCTGGATCGGTTTCCGGGCGCTGACCGGCCCCGCGGCGCGCTGAGGCCGGCGCGAGGCGCACATCGTGCCCGGCAACACGATCGTGGGATCGCGCGCGGGTCCCCTCTCCCGTGCGGGAGGGGGGTCCGTCGCGCCGCGCGGAGGCCGATCTGTGAACGTCCGGGCCTACGCCACCGAGAACCGGAACTCCGTGGCGGCCGCGAAAGTCTCGCCCGGCCGCAGCACCGCGGAGGGGAAGTTCGGGTGGTTCGGGGCGTCGGGAAAGTTCTGTGTCTCGAAGCAGACGCCGTCGCCGGACCGGTAGATCCGCCCGGACGGCCCGATCAGCGTGCCGTCGAGGTTGTTGCCGCTGTAGAGCTGCAGCGCCGGCTGCGTGGTCCAGACGTCGAGCCGGCGCCCGCTGCCCGGGTCGATGCAGGTGGCGGCCGGCCGCAGCGTCCCGGCGGGGCCGCGCAGCGCGAAGGTGTGGTCGTAGCCCTTGGCGTAGGCGAGCTGCGGCTCCCCGGTGCGGATCCGCGCCTCCAGCGGGTGCGGCGCGCGGAAGTCGAACGGGGTGCCGGCGACCGGCCGGATCTCGCCGGTGGGGATCTGGGTCGCGTCCGTGGGCGCGAAGGCGTCGGCTTCGATCTGCACGCTGTGGCCGAGGACGCTGCCGGTCCCCTCCCCGGCGAGGTTGAAGTAGCTGTGGTTGGTGAGGTTCAGGATCGTGGGCCGGTCGGTCACGGCGGCGTAGTCGAGGCGCAGCACGCCGTTCGCCGGCAGGCTGTAGGTCACACGGACATCGAGGTTGCCCGGAAACCCCTCCTCGCCGTCCGGCGAGCGGCGCGCCAGGGCGAGGCGCGTCGCGTCGGAGCCCTCGACCCGCCACAGGCGCGTGCCGAAATTCTTCGGGCCGCCGTGCAGCGTGTTGGGTCCCTCGTTCACCGGCAGTTGATAGGTGTGCCTGTCGAGGCTGAAGCGCCCGCCCGCGATGCGGTTGGCGTAGCGGCCGACGATCGCGCCGAAGCTCGGGCTCACGGTCTCGTAGCCGGAAAGCGTGTCGAGGCCGAGAACGACATTGGCCAGGCGGCCGGCCCGGTCGGGCACCTCGATCGCCGTGACCACCGCCCCGAGATCGATGATGCCGACGCGCAGGCCGCCGCGGCTCAGGATGTGGCGGGTGACCGCCTGCCCGTCCGCCGTATGGCCGAAGACCTCGCCCGGCATGCCGTCCCTCCGCTCCGCCGGGATCCGGCTAGCGCTTCCAGACCCCGAGCCGCTCGCTCCGGGCATGGTCCTCGGCGGCGACGAGTTCGGGGCTCGCCTCCGGAGAGGCCCGGCCGCCGCCGTTGAACAGCACCACCTCGGAGAGGTCGCGCCCGTCCACGAGGCAGTTCATCGTCTCGCTGCCGGGGGCCGGCTGACAGGTCACCGGCCGGCCGCCGATGTAGCGGGCCAGTTCCTCCGCCTGACCGCCCCGCACCCACTCGACGCCGAACAGATGAACCACCTTGCCGCCGACCTTGAGGGTTGCGGTGTCGATCACCTGGACCGGTCCGGTCACCGCATTCGGCGGCGGCGGCGGGGTATCGGGCCTGTCTCTTATACACATCTCCGAGCCCACGAGACAAGAGGCAATGTCG
>CAXDNE010000495.1:0-3692 GCA_963990595.1 uncultured Methylobacterium sp. | reverse complement strand
ACACTATCCTCTTCGTCGGCAGCGTCAGATGTGTATAAGAGACAGGATCGGGAGCCGGGACCGGGAAAAGGGTCTGCTTTTAAACCAAACCGGCCCACGTGCAGTTGTGCTCAGGAGCGTGGGCCGTCCGCGCGTGCCCACCGGAGTCCCCATGGCAGCCGAGCCGAGCGCCGCCCCACGCCAGCCCGCACAGGTGCCGCCGCCCCTCGTCCCGGGCCTGCGCGGCCTGCTGACCCTCGCGGTCGGCGTCGTGATGGTCGCCGCCCTGTATTTCGGGCGCGAGGTGTTCATCCCCCTCGTGCTGGCCGTCCTGCTCAGCTTCGTCCTGGCCCCGGTCGTCAACCTGCTGCGCCGGCTGCGCTTCGGGCGCATCCCCTCGGTCATCGTCGCCGTGCTGCTCGCCCTCGGGATCATCGGCGGCATCGGCGCGGTCATCGGCACTCAGGTGGCGGGGCTCGCCGGCAACCTGCCGCAATATCAGGCCACGGTGCAGAGGAAGGTCGCGGGGCTCCAGCAGGGCTGGCTCGGTCAGGCCAACCGCGTCCTCCAGAAGTTCAACCATCAGGTCCACGACGCGACGCGGAAGGCCGACGCCGCCGGCACGACCGCCGAGACAGGGCCGGCCGGGGACACGCCCAAGGCGCAGCTCGTGCGCGTCCAGGAGCCCGAGCCCTCGCCGCTGGCGCTGGCCGAGAAGGTGCTCGGGCCCATCGTCTCGCCGCTGACCGACGTCGGCATCGTGCTGGTGGTGGTCGTGTTCCTGCTGATGCAGCGCGAGGACCTGCGCAACCGCATGATCCGCCTGTTCGGATCGAGCGACCTCCACCGCACGACGGTGGCCATGGACGACGCCGCGGGCCGGCTCGGAACCTACTTCCTGGCCCAGCTCGGCATGAACGCGACCTTCGGGGTCCTCGTCGGGGTCGGCCTCTGGTTCATCGGCGTGCCCAACCCGCTCCTGTGGGGCGTGTTCTCGGCGATCATGCGCTTCATCCCCTATATCGGCGCCTTCGCCTCCGGCCTCCTTCCGGTGGCCCTGGCGGCCGCCGTCGACCCGGGCTGGTCGATGGTGATCGAGACCGCGGCCCTGTTCCTGATCGCCGAACCGGTCTTCGGGCAGGTAATCGAGCCGCTGCTCTACGGCCATTCCACCGGGCTCTCGCCCTTCGCGGTGATCGTCTCGACCCTGTTCTGGGGCTTCCTGTGGGGCCCCATCGGCCTGATCCTGGCGACCCCGTTCACCGTCTGCCTCGTCGTGCTCGGCCGCCACGTCGACAGCCTGGAGTTCTTCGACGTCCTGCTGGGCGACCGGCCGCCCCTGACGCCGGTGGAGAATTTCTACCAGCGCATGCTGGCCGGCGACCCGGACGAGGTGCGGGAGGTCGCGGAGGCGATGCTGAAGGCGCGCTCGCTCTCCTCGTACTACGACGAGGTGGCGCTCAAGGGCCTGCAGCTCGCCGCCAACGACTTCGCGCGCGGCGTGGTCACGCCGGCGCAGCTGGAGAACATCCGGGCGTCGGCCCGCTCCCTCGTGGAGGATTTCGAGGATCATCCCGACGCCGAGCCGGCGCGCGACGACAAGGCGGTCAACCCGAGCGAGACCCCGACGCTGGCCGAGCGGACCCACACCCGGACCGAGGCGGTCCCCGGGCAGGCGCCGCCGCGCGAAGCCCTTCCGGAGGCGTGGCGCGGCGAGGCGCCGGTGCTGTGCGTGGCCGGGCGCGGCCCCCTCGACGAGGCCTCCTCGGCGATGCTGGCCCAGCTGCTGCGCAAGCACGGGCTCGGCGCGCGCGTGACCCCCTACCAGGCGGTCTCG
The DNA here is from genome assembly GCA_963990595.1 of uncultured Methylobacterium sp. GTDB lineage: Bacteria > Pseudomonadota > Alphaproteobacteria > Rhizobiales > Beijerinckiaceae > Methylobacterium. Next base: position 1,876 of record CAXDNE010000495.1, on the reverse strand, counting down.
CGCGAGAGCATCCGCGACCTCGACCTGACCGGCGTCGCGATGATCTGCATCTCCTACCTCGACATCAGCGGGAACCCGGCGCACCTGCGCTACCTGCTGGAGCGCCTGAAGCGCCGCGCTCCGGGCGTTCCGGTGCTGGTCGGCCTCTGGCCGGTGGGGGAGAAGGTGCTCACCGACGCCGCGCTCGGTCGCGCGGTCGGAGCGGACGTCTACGTCTCGTCGCTGCGGGACGGGGTCGAGGCCTGTCTGCGGGCCGCGCAGGCGACGCCCGGCCTGGGTGCCGCAGCGGCCTGAGGCCGGCCGCCGTGGACGACCTCGTCCCGGATGCCCCGCACCGCGCCCTTCGACACGGTCTTCGCCGCGCTCCGGACCGTTTGGGGCGCGGAATATTCTGCTATGGATCGGTCCTGAAGCAGCGAGTCGAGGAGGTACGGGTGTCCGGCTGTGTCTTCGCCGTCCGGGATGGCGAAGCATCGACTCCGTCGAGCCCCGCGTCCCGAGCCGGGATCGGCGCCGTCTCCAGGCCGGCCGCGCCCGGACCGGGGCCGCGCGGCCTGAAGACCGCGCCGGCGCCGTGACCGATCCGGAGAGCGCCATGGTCCCGCCTCAGCCGCCGGCGCGCTACCGGCTCCAGTGCGTGGTGCATCGGGAGAGCGCCAGCGGCATCATCATCCACGACGAGCAGATCCTCGGACACTCCGCGGACGCGGCGGTCGCCGACGCCAAAGCCCGCTTCGCGCACCTGCTCGCCGGCCGTTCAGGCTCGGCGGCCCTGAGGGATGCGGCCGGACGGGTCGTCTGGTCCACGCGGCAGAACGCTTCGCCCGAGAGTGAAGCAGGGACCGGGGCAGGGGCGCCCGAGGCTCCCTAGGACCCCACCGGAGGCGCCCCGCCGCAGGAGGCGGCCGATGCGCCTCAGCGGTTCGGTTCCAAATCAATCACCGGGCCACCGACATCGAAGAATTCGTCCTCGAACACCGGGCCGTCTTCAAGCTCTTCCTCTTCCCGACGCCGGAAAGGCATGAGCGACGACAGTACTCCGAGGCAGAGTGCTCCGGCAACGAAGGCAACCAGGATCGCGATGCTCATGACGGAACACTCGGGCGCAGCGTGCGGCTGCATCAAGCACCGGCGAGATTAAGGCCCGGTTTTCGGGAGACGCAATCGAAATCGGCACGGCCGGCGGTCGCAGGCCGGATCGAAGCCCCCGCACCGGCTCCCGGGACGTGTCCAGGGACCGGAGCGGCGGGCATCCGCGCGCCCGCCGGGACGGACCCGGCGCCGGACGGCGCGCCCGATTCGCGGCGGGCTCACCGCCGCGCGGGCACCCGGTCCTGCTGGCGGTCGACCTCGCCGCGGACGCCGTGGCCGGCCATCAGGATCTCGGCCATGAAGGCGCCGATCGCCGCGACGGTGCAGATCAGCGCCGCCCCGAAGCACGCGAACAGGATCGACGCGGTGGCGGCGTCGCGCAGCGCCCCGACGAACAGGGTCAGCACGGCCATGCCGATCAATCCGCCCCCCAGCGAGGCCAGCACGACGGCCACGTCGAGGACGAAGGAGCGCCGCCGCAGGTAGGTCAGGCGGCGGGACAGGCGCGCCGCCTCGGCGGTCGTCGCCCGGGCAGCCTCCGCCGAGAGGGCATCGACCTTGTCGGAGATCCGGCCGAGGCGGGTCGAGAACACGTTCAGCAGCGTCGCGAGCGCCGAGAGCAGGAAGGCGGGCGCGAGCGCCACCTGGATGATGTGCGCGATGCTGTCGGGCTCGGTGGAGCTGAGGGAGAATCCGAACATCGGCGCGCTAGGCCCGCGCGCGCCATACGCCCGGGCCTGTCTCTTATACACATCTGACGCTGCCGACGAAGAGGATAGTGTAG
>CAXDNE010000494.1:0-3695 GCA_963990595.1 uncultured Methylobacterium sp. | reverse complement strand
GCCATGTCCAGCCGCCCCCTCCGCTCGTCCGGCGGTCCGCCCGACGCCCTTCAGGAAGCCCAGTTCCGTGCCCGCATGGCGCGGCTCGGCCCGGACGGGGCGGCCCCGCGCAGCCGCCGGAGCAGCCCCCCCGGACAGGGGCGCGGCTTCCGGCTCGGCTGGAAAGGCTGGCTCGTCGTGGACGGGCTCATCGTTCTGCTGGTCGTGGCGGGCGTGGTCACCTGGCCGCCCGTCCAGGCCTGCCGCGAGCAGGATCGGACCGTCGGGTTCTACGCGGGCGATTCCGTCGACAAGTGCATCCGGCGGGGCATCGCCACCCGCCTCGACACGGCCGACCAGCGCCTCAAGAGCCTGGTGCGCGGCTCTGGCCGCTGAGCGCGCGCCGCCAGATCGCCACACCACGCGAGCAGCCGCGCTCCGGACGGGGCTGTCGGGACTCGCCCGATCCTGGACGGCTCACCGCGCGCCCATTCAGGGCGGCCGCCGCGTGACGGACGCCCAGGCCGGCACCCTCGTCGTGGACCGGGAGGGCGGCGCCGGCGCCGCCGCGCTGCGTGAGCCACCCCGGAGAGAGCCGCACGCTTGGCCGCGGCGCGCGGCGCTCTCATCGTCTCGGAACGCCGCTGCCCTCCGGTCCGGCGCGCGGCGCAGAGCTGGGCGCTTGGCGCGCCCGCGCCGCAATCCCGCAGAGCGGGCGCTGCGCACCGACATGGGTCGCCGTCCCTGAGATCACGGCAACACCACGATGAGAAAACCGGTCGCGGCCTCTTTCCGCGATCTTGCCGTCCAGCTGCCGACGCGTCAGGACGCGTATTCCGATCTCCAGAACCGACATATGCCCGATCCCCTGACCTGCATGACGACCGCCGGCCACCCCGTCGATGGGGTGCTGCATGTGGGCGTGCGCGCGGATCAGCCGCTCCCGGATTACCGGGCGTGTGGAGCGAGCCCGTGCATCTATGTCGATCCCGAGCCGGCGATACACAACAGGCTTGCCGACCAGTTCGCGGACGATCCCTGGCACATCGCCGTCGCGGCCGCCTGCTCCGATCGACGCGGCGCTGGCGCCTCCGGGGACGCCGGGCTCGACGCGTCTCCCGTCGCACCGGAAAGCGTCGATGACCGCGCGTCCGCGCTCTGCACGATCGATGATCTGGTCGAGAACCATAGCCCGAGACGCTGTCCGAATCTGCTCGTCATCGATGTGCCCGGCTCCGAGCTGCGCGTCTTGCGGGGGGCGCTGCGGACCCTGGCTTCCGTGGACGGCGTGTTCCTCTCGGTCAGCGAGGCGCCGCTGCATCCAGGCGGATGCACGCTCACGGAGATCCAGATCTTCCTGATCCCCTACGGCCTGCTGCCCCGGTGGCTGGAGCTGGACCGGTCCGGCCGCGGGCGGGCCTTCTTCTCACGGCCGGCCCCGGAAGCCGAGATCTTGCCGACCTATGGTGGCAACGTGGCCTTGGGCAAATGGGCGGCGCAGAGCAGCCTCTCCGAATGGTCGCGCCCGACCGTGGCGGAGGAAGCCGGGCAGGCCGTCAACGGGCAAATCACCGGCGATTGCAGCTTCCATACCGATATCGAGGACAATCCCTGGTGGTTTGTCGATCTCGGACAAGTCCACACCTTGTCGGAGCTGCGGATCTATAACCGTCCGGGCCCCTATCGGGCACGTGCCCGAACCCTGAAGGTGTTGACGTCCAGGGACTCGAAAACCTGGCAGGAGATTCACGATCAGGCCGGGTACTCGTTCGGCGGAGCGGCTGGACGGCCACTCCGGATCCTGCTTGAGCAGCATGCAGCACGCTATATCGCCCTGCGCCTGGCCGAACGCACGTGCCTTCATCTGGATGAGGTCGAGATCTATTAGCGGCGCCATCCTGGAACGCGCATGGACGAGGCCGGCGTCGGGTGCGCGAGAGCTTTGAGCGTGCCGGCGGGCGGCGACGCGCACAGGCGCCGTGCGCGGCGGCATCCGCCGATCGGAACCGGCCGGGCGCGGCCCGGGATCCCGCGGTCCGGGGCATAGGTTCGCGGGCGGGGCCCTCCCCGGTCCCGGCCACCGGAGGCGTCAGTAGCCCGCGTTGCGGATCCCGCTCCCGTTGCGGCCCATGACGCTCAGGATCACCGCCTTGGTCGACGGGCTGATCCCGCCGTCACCGCGCAGGCGGCGCCCGTCTGCCCGTTCGAGGCGGGCGACGTCGTCGGCACATCGATCCAGGGCGTGGCGGACCCTGGCCGAGGGGGGCCCGCCACGCTGCGCGGTGGCGCCGCCCATCTCGAACCGGAGGCAGGACGCCAAGTACCCTTTCAGGTCATCGAAGGCGGCGGCTTGAGCGCCCGATGTGAGGACGATGAACAGCAGTGCGGATCGGGTCAGCATCGGACGCTCCGGACGAGATCGGTCCGTGCCGACAACGCACGAGTTCGGCGTTGGTGGCCGAGGCTCGCGCCACGCTCCGCGGTCTCGAACCGGGACGCCCGCAAGGCCCGACGACGGGGGCGGCGCCCCCTCGGTTGCGAGGCGCGTCGGGTATCGGCTCCGCTGACCGCCGGTGCGGTCGGACGCGTCCTCGGTCCGCGAGCAGGTCGGGGCGGGACCGAGCGGACAGGCCGCCCGGCGCCGGCACCCTCGGCCGGATGGCATCGGACGCCCTGGCTCCGGCTGCGGCGCGCTCACGCTGCGGATGCCTTCGGAACGGGCATCGTGCCGGGTGCCCGCCTTGTTCCCGCGACACTCCATGAGCATGCAAGCCCATCAGCCGGCAGATAGCGCCATCAGCTTTGCCCGCCGCTGCATGATGGCCGCAAACACGTGATCCGCCAGAACCGAATGGCCGATCGTTGAGAGATGCTGCTCATCCGTATGCAGAACACCGGGCTCATTCGGCAAAGCCACATGGGCAATATCGGGGTGCAGCCGCGACTCGGTCAGGTCGTTGAAGCGCGCGATCGCGTCGGCCCTGCTCCCGAAACGCTCACGAACTCTTGCCCCGGGCAGAGGAAGCGCGATCACGACCGCCATGAGGGCCGGCATCCGGTCCATAAGCCTGTTGAGAACGGTCGCGTACTGCTCCGCAACCAGATCGACCCCTTCATGGCCGTCCTGGTTCTGCCACATCTCCGTATATCCCAAAAAAGCTACGAAGATATCGGCCTCAAAACTCGTCACAAGCTCCTCGAGCCCCCGGCCGACTCCGAGCGAGAATTGATCCCACCGCATGCCACGGTACGATGTATTCGTCATGGACACGGGCTTGGAAAGTTCAGCCTCCAGTTTCCTCGCGACGAGGCTGGGAAACGTGTCGACGAAGCGCGTCGCCAGATATGGGTTCTGTGCGCTGTAATCGTCGTAGCGGATTGGCCGCGGGAGGGTGAGCGAGTCGCCGTGCACGACCATGTGCCAACGGTCTTTGGCGAGAACGGCTGCGGCAACATCGGACGGGGCGGCACCGGCGAGCAGAGCCTCGTTGAAATACCCGTCCGAGAAGAGCTTGGATGCAACCACAGTTTTCCTCTGAGCAGGATCAAGACAGCCTGTGGTGAACAGCCCGAGTGCCTGCGGCCGGCAAAGGGCCCGGGTGGGCCATCGGCCGGGCCGGCCTTGGGTGGGCGCGCCAGGGTCGTCGGTATGCGGCCTCACGCTAGTGCAGTGACGCGGACAGAGGATTCACGCGTCCGATGAGACGTGCGAGTCT
>CAXDNE010000493.1:0-3699 GCA_963990595.1 uncultured Methylobacterium sp. | reverse complement strand
GAATGCCGAGATCGACCGCACGGTCGAGATCGTCGACCGGAAGCTCGACGAGCGCATCATCGAGGGCTGACGGCCTCCCCGTCATCGCGCGGGACGCGCCGTGACCCAGGGCAGCGCGACATCGATGAGCGCGGTGCTGCCCTGAGCCGCCTCACCGCACGCACGAGGCCGGCGGCGTCGACGCCGCCGCCGGCCGGACACCGTCCTACTCCGCCAAATCCAGGGAATGCCGGCCCTGGCGGTCGTCGATCTCGACGATCCAGAGGTCGGAATCGAACCGGATCTCCTTGGTCAGGCGCGCCTCCACGTCGAGCGGGCTGCCGCCGGTAACCAGGGGGACGAAGCGGCGTTCGCCGCTCTCTTCGGCCTCGAACAGGGCCTGCGGTGCGGGCCCGTAGAGGTCGGCGCTCCCGTCGAGGCGGTCGACTTTCACGAAGATCGCGCCCGCCTCCGCGGCCCCGCGCCGGCGCAGCACCGCCGGGATGCCCTCGACATCGAGGCGCCGCAGATGGGCCGAGACCCAGAAATCGGAGCGCAGGCGCATGCGTATCGGGCCTCCTGGAAGCGCGTTCGGGATGCGCGAAAGCGCGGCCCGGAGCAATGGGGGCATCCGGAATGGATCGGTTTCCAGCGCCCCGACAACTCAGGCAAAGGGATCGTCGGGCTCGCGTCCCCGCTCGCCTGATAGCTTCAACGTCAACCCGCCTGCCGTCGAAGTCGCCGCTGCTCTGACGGGGACAGGTGCTGCGGATTGAAGGTATTCGCATCGATTTTTCTGACAGAAAAGCATCCCAACGCAAATCTGCCTGCGTCATCGTTTTGCGCTGCTGCCGGTGATCTCCGTCATGGAGCGGCAATGAGCTCGAAGACAAGATTCCCTCCCGGCCAGCTTCGGAAAAATCGATCGAGGTCGATAGGAGGGATGCACATTCTCCTCATCAGGCTCTCTTCGGGGATGGTGCAACCGGTCGAGCCATCGCTGAGGCAGGTGACCTGAAAGGTATCGCCCCTCTTCTGACCGAAAGCCTGCGGCGGCGCGGTGGAGCATTCACGAATATTGGATGTCATCGTACTCGCGATGTCTCATGACTCTCTGTAATGCGCATAGAACATCGACCGTATGTTGAGTAAATAAATCAAATACTTATAGTAAATACCGAATGAAAACGCTGTCCGTAGAGCGGTTCTGTTCTCGAGTTGACGGTAACGTCGATTGCATGATAGTAAAATCGAATTCTCTGCGCCTGCTGGACAAGATCCACTATGGTCACGGTAATAACATCATTGAATCCGGGCATCAGGCGCCCGAATTCGGATGGAAATGATATAGGGATAGATTATCAGCGGCAGTGTCTGGCGAGCTGGCGGAACGCCGGAGCACGGGTCGTATCGGTCAACGCGGATGAGGAAATTCATCGGTTGGAGCGCCTCGGCTACGAGGCCACGTTCGTATGCGTGGAAACCAGATCGTTCATGCCGGGTGAGAGGCCGTTGCCGGGCATCTCCAGCGCGATCGAAGTCGCTAAGCAGTGCGAGAACGAAATCGTCCTATTGACCAATTCAGATATATTCTTTGCATCCGGCCCATGGCGCCTGCAGTCGATCGAAGCGATGGTTGGCCAGAATGCGTTCCTGGTGGCTAATCGGTTCGATGTCCCGGCCCTGGGCGCGGCATTCGGATCTCCACAACCGTGGGGCCATGACGTGTTTGCGTTTCACGCGAGTCAAGCAGGGAATCTCGACCCGGACGTCTTCGCTTTCGGCTCGCCGTGGTGGGATTACTGGCTGCCAATCAGTGCCCTGATCGGTGGGCTCGAGCTGAAATTCTTAGAGGGCCAGGATTTCTGGCATATGATGCACGACCAGGCTTGGTCATGGTCCAGTTGGAATTTCGGGTGTCGAGTTTTCGTCAATAAACTGCAAGATGCTCTGAGATATCCGGAGAAAGTGAGAAGCATCAATGATTTCGGAGTAGAATTTCTCAGATACATGCTGGTGCCGATTTTAGCGGAACTGCAACACGAACTCGATATCAGGCGTGAAATGCCGGCAAAACTAGCCATGGAGATGAGTAGATTCGTTTTGAAGACGATCAGAGAGGCTTCGGCTCAGTCGAAGTAGAAATCGATGGAGATGAATGTATTTCTAACATGATGCGCGAGATTTTATTCGGGGCATGGCGGCTCTCTCACAACTTTAATGAGCGTAAACAATATAGAGCGACGGCTGGGGCTCGCATCCAGCTTGCGCGAAATATCCGCGCCTGGTGCGTAAGGGATGCCATGCGCCTGGATGCCACGGGCCAGCGCTCTCCTCGCTGGAATCCGGGCAACTCCCAGTCCCGCCAGCTGTTCGGGGGCGTGTATAACCATGCCCGCCAACGCAAGACATGGCCCGGACTCACGCCCGTTCGCCCGTCGCGGTGATCCTGAGCGCCTGACGAAAGCGCCCGATTTCTTCAGGATTGCCCGTCCCCTCATCCTGAGACTTTCCAGTCCAGAGTGTGCGCCGGACGTCCTACGGCCCCACGAGACGATCGGCCCCCGAAGATCGCTCCGTCGTCCGAAGGGCCGGGCCGGCGGGGTACCGCGCACGATGCGCGGGCCATTGAGCCATTCCGATGAGCCGGGGCCCAATCGGAGCGCCACCGCCTTCGTCCAGGCCCGGGGATGCGCCACCGGCATGCGCGAAGGGTTGGCTCTGGCAACTCGAACCACACGCCGCCTGGCGGCCCGTCGCGAGCCGGTCCCGGCGTGCTGCTCCGAGATTGGGGCCGCCTCAGGGGTCGCCTTCCGGTCTCCGGTACGCTTCGCGGGCTGAAATATTCCCACGTGATTTTTAGTAATTATCGGGATTAAAACCGCAGCCTCCGCTGTGTGCTATCGCACATATATAGTATTAGCTGCTGACTAACTGAGCAAAGGGCGCCCGAATGCGCATGTCGCGATGATATAAGGAGCACTCCGATGCCGAGAATGATCCCGCTCGCCACGCTGATCGTCGCCGGCCTGTGTGGAGTTGCTGCCTCGGCCCCGGTGCGTTCGGAGACGCTCATGGATCTACTGGGCCAGCGCGGCTCCGCCTCCTGCCCGCGCTACCAGCCGACGCCGCGCGATCCGTGCAACATCGTCGTCCTGCGGCCGGGTGGGAATCCCACGCAGGACATGACCGGCTCGATCGGCCACGCGAAGTCCTGGCAGGCCAATGGCGGCCCGCGATGCAAGACGATCTGCCGCTTCACCGGCACGCAATACTAGGCCGACGTCGCCCATATCCCGATGCGGAAGGCCCGCGCCGGAGGTTCGCTGGCGCGGGTCGCGGGCGATCCCGGCCCATCAGCCCCCCTCATCCCGGCACGCGGCGAAGCCGCTCCGACGGAGGGTTTACGGGGCGCGCGGGCGGCCGGGGGGCGCCTGCGAGACCCGACGCGCCGTCCCAATCCGGAGCGGAGCGGTGTCAGCCGTGACCGGCGCGGGCGACCAGCTCGCGCAGGGTCCGGCCCGTGGCCTCGCCGGTCACCGGCAACTTGGCGCTGCGCTCGAATTTCTCGATCGCCGCGCGCGTGCCCGGGCCCATCGCGCCGTCGGGCTTGACCGCGGAGCCGAGCTTCGACAGCGCCTTCTGGGCCCGCAGGACCGGATCGCCGTCCTTCTCGGATTTTGGCGGCTTCGCGGCGTCCTTCGTAGCCTCCTTGGGCGA
>CAXDNE010000492.1:0-3708 GCA_963990595.1 uncultured Methylobacterium sp. | reverse complement strand
AGATTGCCTCTTGTCTCGTGGGCTCGGAGATGTGTATAAGAGACAGCCCCGGCGAGCCTGATCTCGGCGGATGCCCTGGAGCAGAACGCGACGCTGCTCGAGGCGACGCTCGGCGATTTCGGCGTGCGCGGCGACATCCTGGCGGTGCGGCCGGGCCCGGTCGTCACCCTCTACGAGCTCGAGCCCGCCCCGGGCACCAAGTCCAGCCGCGTGATCGGCCTGTCGGACGACATCGCCCGGTCGATGTCGGCGGTCTCGGCCCGCGTCGCGGTCGTGCCCGGCCGGAACGCCATCGGCATCGAGCTGCCGAACGCCAAGCGCGAGACCGTCTACCTGCGCGAGCTCCTGGCCTCCACGGATTTCGCCGAGAGCAAGCACAAGCTGGCGCTGTGCTTAGGGAAAAACATCGGTGGCGAGCCGATCATCGCCGACCTCGCGCGCATGCCGCACCTCTTGGTCGCCGGCACCACCGGCTCGGGCAAGTCGGTGGCGATCAACACCATGATCCTGTCGCTGCTCTACCGGCTGAAGCCCGAGGAGTGCCGCCTGATCATGGTCGATCCCAAGATGCTGGAGCTGTCGGTCTACGACGGCATCCCGCACCTGCTCTCCCCCGTGGTCATCGATCCCAAGAAGGCGGTGATCGCCCTCAAATGGGCCGTGCGCGAGATGGAGGAGCGCTACAAGAAGATGGCCAAGATCGCCGTCCGGAACATCGACGGCTACAACGCCCGCATGAAGGAGGCCCGCGACAGGGGCGAGACCATCACGCGCACGATCCAGACCGGCTTCGACCGCCATACCGGCGAGGCGGTCTACGAGGACGAGGCGATGGACCTCGCGCCGCTGCCCTACATCGTGATCGTGGTCGACGAGATGGCCGACCTGATGATGGTGGCCGGCAAGGACATCGAGGGTGCGATCCAGCGGCTCGCCCAGATGGCGCGGGCGGCCGGCATCCACCTGATCATGGCGACCCAGCGGCCGTCGGTGGACGTGATCACCGGCACGATCAAGGCCAACTTCCCGACCCGGATCTCCTTCCAGGTCACCAGCAAGATCGACTCGCGCACCATTCTCGGCGAGATGGGCGCCGAGCAGCTGCTCGGCCAGGGCGACATGCTGTTCATGGCCGGCGGCGGGCGCACCACGCGCGTGCACGGGCCGTTCTGCTCGGACAGCGAGGTCGAGAGCGTGGTCGCCCACCTCAAGCGCCAGGGCCGGCCCAGCTATCTCGACGCCGTCACGGCGGACGACGAGGAGGGCGCGCCCGAGAAGGGCGGCGGGAAGGGCAAGGCCGGCGCGGCGGAACTCGAGCTCGACGGCGCGGTGTTCGACCAGGGCTCCTTCGGCGAGGCCGGCGGCGACCTCTACGATCAGGCCGTGCAGGTCGTGCTGCGCGACCAGAAGGCGTCGACGAGCTACATCCAGCGCCGCCTGCAGATCGGCTACAACCGCGCCGCCTCGCTCATGGAGCGGATGGAGGTCGAGGGCATCGTCGGCCCGGCCAACCACGCCGGCAAGCGCGAGATCCTCGTGGAGGACGCGGTCGGCTGACCCGCCGGGGCGCCGAAACCGCCGGCCGCCGTCCGTCCCGTTCGCGGCCGCATCCCGAGATGCGGCCGACCCGGAAGCGGCGCCCGGACGTCGCGCGCACCCGGGAGGGCCCCTTCGAGGCCCGCCGGCGCCGACACCTCAGGATGCGGTTTCCGGGCTGGAGCGCCCGGTCCGGTCCTCCTGCGGCGGGCCGCTAAAATTTCTCTTCGGCGCGGAACCCGGTCCCGAGACGGACGTTACGCGCGTGCGAGGCCCAGGAACGGGCTCGCAGTGAGGGCGCCGGCCACGGTGTCCGGCGTCGCTTGTAGTCACGTTGCTCATCGGAGGATGTGGTTATGAGGACTTACGACGTTTCGCCCCTGTTCCGGTCGTCCATCGGGTTCGACCGCCTGTTCGAGCTGCTCAACCAAGCCGACCGCGTCGAGGCGTCGGCCGCTTGGCCACCTTACAACATCGAGAAGGCCGCCGAGGACCAGTACCGCATCACCATGGCGGTCGCCGGCTTCACGCCCGACGAGATCGAGCTGACCCAGCAGGACACCACGCTCCTGGTCTCGGGCCAGAAGGCCGCCTCGGAGGGTGAGAAGCACTACCTCCATCGCGGCATCGCGGCGCGCACCTTCCGCCAGACCTTCAACCTGGCCGAGCACGTGAAGGTCGTGGGCGCGTCCATGGAGAACGGCCTGCTGACCGTCGAGCTCAAGCGCGAGGTGCCGGAGGCGCTGAAGCCCCGCCGGATCGCCATCGGCGGCACGATGGCCGTGGCCGGTCAGGACAACGCCCCGGCGCGGATCGCCCGGGACGCCGAGGCGGCCTGACGGCCGCCGGCCCGGGTCCTCCCGTGCCGACACGGATGACATCCCTCATGGGTCCGCGGACCCGCGGGCCTGTTCCCACGACTGCATCGCATTCGATGGAGAGAGGACCATGAGCGTGAGAGATCTGATTTCCTGGAACCGCGGCAGCACCGCCCCGGCGCCGTCCGCCCTGTCGGCCGAGCCGGCCAGCCCCTTCCTGACGCTGCACCGCGAGATGAACCGCCTGTTCGACGACGTGTTCAGCGGGTTCGGCGGCATGCCGAGCCTGGCCGGCCGGAGCTTCGGCTGGCCGCATGTCGAGGTGGTGGAAGCCGATGGGGCGCTGCGCGTCTCCGCCGAGCTGCCCGGCCTCGACGAGAAGGACGTCGAGCTTCTCATCGCGGACGGCGTCCTGACCCTGAAGGGCGAGAAGCGCGCGGAGAGCGCCGACACGGCGCGCGGCTATTCGGAGCGCAGCTACGGACGGTTCGAGCGCGCGATCGCCCTGCCGGTCCCGGTGGAGGAGGACAAGGCCGAGGCGACGTTCCGCAACGGCGTCCTCACCGTGACGCTGCCGCGCGCCGCCGAGGCGCCGGAGCGCCGGCGCCGCATCGCGATCAATAACGGCGCTGCCCAGGCGGCGGCCAAGCACTGAGGCCAAGCATTGAGGCCGGGCGATGAGCCCGGGAAGGCCCGCGACCGCTCCGGCGGTCGCGGCGGAAGGCATGACGCGGCGGCCGGTGCGGCCCGACCGGGCGTACCGGCCGCCCGAACCTTTGCTCACGAGGAGGAGGGTCGCGTGCAGCGGATCGATACCTGTCCCATCCCATCCGTCCAGCCCGACATCGAGCGTCTCGGCCCGGTGGCGGCCGCCAATCTGAGGCCGCCGGCGATCGATCCGTTCGAGGCCTTCGTGGCGCCGGGCGACGTCTTCCGGCACCCGCGGGAGGTGCTGACCTATCCGGGCCTGTCCCGGGCCGAGAAGCGGGCGATCCTGGCCTCCTGGGCCTCGGACGCGCGCGCGGTCGATTCGTGCCCGACGCTGCGCTGCCTGCCGGGCTGCCGGGCCGAGCCCGTGCCGCTCGACGCGATCCTGGCGGCCCTCCAGGCGCTCGACGAAGGCGCGGCGCCGCCCGCACCGCCGGCGCCGCGCTTCCCCGCGGCGTTCACCCGCCGCTGGCAGCGCGGCCCGGCCGGGCGGGACCGCGTGCTGAACTGAGCGGGGAGGCGCGCGATGGCAACCTTCGGCTTGCGGGACAGGCGCCGGCTCCTGGCCCGGCTGCGGCGAGGCCGGATCGGGGAGCCGGCGCGGGCGGTGGACCGGGCGGTTCTGGGCAGCTGGATCCTGTCGGCT
>CAXDNE010000491.1:0-3720 GCA_963990595.1 uncultured Methylobacterium sp. | reverse complement strand
GCCCCGACACTGCGCGAGAGCCTGCGCCCCCGACTACAGCTCGCCGATCCCGAGGCCGCGCAGGCGCGCCTTTCCGAGATCGCACCGGCTTTCCCGGCCGGCTTCCTGACGCCCCCCTGCCGCGACCTGCTGCTCGGGCTCGCCGATCACTCGCCGTTCCTCTGGCAAGCGGTCATGCGCGCGCCGGACCGCCTCGTGACCCTTCTCGAGCAGCCGCCGGACGCGGCCAGCCAGGATCTCATCGCGCGGCAGCGCGCGGTCGGCGCGGCCTGCGGGACGAATCCCGATCTCGCCGAGGTCGGCCGCCGGCTTCGCGGCAACCGGGAGGCGCATGCGCTCCTGGTCGCGCTGGCCGATCTCGGCGGCTGTTGGGGCCTCGACGCGGTCACCCGGGCCCTGTCGGGCTTCGCCGACGCGTCGGTGAGCGCCGCCACCGAGGCGCTGCTCCGTCAGGGCATGGCCGCCGGACGCTACAGCCCGCCGGACCCGGACGCGCCGCAGGACGGCTCGGGCCTCATCGTCCTGGGTCTCGGCAAGCTCGGCGGCTGCGAGCTGAACTATTCCAGCGACATCGACCTGGTGGTCTTCTACGAATCCGGGCGCGCCGCGGCCGTCACGGGCGGTGACCCCAAGCCGTTCTTCGTCAAGCTCGCCCAGGGCTTGGTGAAGCTCCTGTCCGACCGGACCGCGGACGGCTACGTCCACCGGCTCGACTATCGGCTGCGGCCGGACCCGGGCTCCACCGCGGTGGCGCTCTCCACCGTCTTCGCCTTCGACTACTACCAGACGCTCGGCCAGAACTGGGAGCGCGCGGCCTTCATCAAGGCGCGGCCGATCGCCGGCGACATTCCGGCCGGCGAGGCCTTCCTCGCCGAGCTGGCGCCGTTCATCTGGCGGCGGCATTTCGACTTCCCGGCCATCGCCGAGATCCACGCCCTGAAGCGGCAGATCCACATGGTCCGCGGTCACGAGACCATCGCGGTCGGCGGCCACGACATCAAGATCGGCCGCGGCGGCATCCGGGAGATCGAGTTCTTCGTCCAGACGCAGCAGCTCGTCTTCGGCGGCCGCAAGCCGCGGCTGCGGGGCCGCCGCACGGTCGAGATGCTCGCCGCCCTCGTCGCGGAGGGCTGGATCGACGGGCAGGCCCGGGACGAGCTGACGGCGGCCTACGACTTCCTGCGCACCCTGGAGCACCGTATCCAGATGGTCCGCGACGAGCAGACCCAGCGCCTGCCCACCGGGACCGAGGCGCTGACGGCCCTGGCACGCTTCGCGGGCTTCCCGACGCTCGCGGCCTTCGAGGCGGCCTTGCTCCACCATGCCGGCCGGGTTCAGGCCCACTACGCCCTGCTGTTCGAGGCCGAGCCGGAGGCGGGTGCCGAGGAGGGCAGTCTGGTCTTCGAGAGCGAGCCGGACCCCGCCACCTTGGCGACCCTTGCGGCCTTCGGGTTCCGCGACCCGCCCCTGGCCTGGGAGACCGTGCAGGGCTGGCACCGCGGCCGCCGCCCGGCCCTGCGGACGGGGCGCGCCCGGGAGATCCTCGGCGAGATGCTCGCGGCCCTGCTGCGGGCGCTCGGCGGCACCGCCGATCCGGACGCGGCGCTTCTCGCCCTCGACCGGGCCTTCGCGCGGATGCCCGCGGTGGCGGAACTCCTGGCCATCCTGCGCTCGCACGAGCGCCTGCGGCTGCTCTTCGCCGACATCCTGGGGACCGCGCCCCGCCTCGCCGATACGGTCGGCCTCAGCCCGCACGTCCTCGACACCGTGCTCGACGCGGATTTCGTGACGCCCACCACGGATCCCGAGCAGGTGCGCGCCCAGTACCGGGCGCTCGTCGGACAGCCGGCGAGCCACGAGGAGTTCCTCGACCGGTGCCGGGACGCCACCCGTCAGATGTCCTTCGTCACGGGGGCGCGGCTCCTGTCGGGCATCCTCACGCCCCGCCAGGCCGGCGCGGCCTACACGGCGATCGCCGAGGCGACGGTGGCGCTGAGCCTGGAGGCGGAGGCGCGCCGGTTCGCCCTGGACCACGGCGCGGTGCCGCAGGGGCGGTGCTGCATCCTCGCCCTCGGCCGCCTCGGGTCGCGGCAGCTCAGCGCGGATTCCGACCTCGACCTCGTGTTCCTCTACGATTTCGATCCGGAGAACCGCACGAGCGACGGCCGGCGCCCCCTCGACGCCGTGGTCGCCTACAACCGGCTGGCGCAGCGCCTCTTCGCGGCGCTCACCACCGCCACCCGGCGCGGCCGGCTCTACGCGGTCGACCTGCGCCTGCGGCCCTACGGCAGCCACAGCCCGCCCGCCGTGCAGCACTCCGGCTTCACCGCCTATCACCGCGACGAGGCCGAGCCCTGGGAGCACATGGCGCTCGCCCGCGCCCGGGTCATCGCGGGCGACGAGACCCTGGGCGCGGCGGTCACGGCCGAGATCGCCGGGATTCTCGCCCGTCCGCGCGACCCCGCGGCGGTCTGCGCGGCGGCCGGCGAGATGCGCGCCCTGGTCGCCCGGGAGCGCGGGCATGCCGGCCCCTTCGACCTGAAGCTCGCCCCCGGCGCGCTGTTCGATCTCGACTTCCTGGCCCAGGCCATCGTGCTGAGCCACGCGCGGGACTGGCCCGCCTGCATCGGCCTCGGCGCGGAGGACCTCCTGCGCCGGGCCGGGGCGCGGGGCCTGCTGGCCGCCGCGACGGCGGAGCCCCTGGCCGAGACCTACGGCTTCCTCGACGCCATCTACCAGTGGCAGCGCCTCGTGATGACGGATCCCGCCTCGCCGCCCTCCGACTCGGCGGCCCGGCAGATCGCCAAGGCCATGAACCTGCCGGATGCCCGCAGCCTCGCGGCGGAGCTGCGCAGGCACCGGCGCCGGAGCCGCGCGCTCCTCGCACAGATCAGGCGGTCGGTATCGCGGCCACCGGACGCCTAGGATCGCCCCTGCCGGCCGGACCCCGTCGACATCCCGCGCCCCCTCAGGCATGCAGGAGGCGTTCGGGAGGGAGCGGATGACGGGCACGACGACGATCTCCGAGGCGGAGCGGGAGCGGATCGCCGCGGCGCTCGCCGAGATTGCCTGTGCGGCCGGCGTGATCCTGCAGGGCTATCACCGCGGCCCCTGCCCCAATGCCCTGAAGGCCGACGGCTCTCCGTGGAGCGCCGCCGACGTCGAGGCCGAGAACCTGATCATCGCCGCGCTGGCGGAGCGTTTTCCCGGGATCGCGGTGATCGCGGAGGAGCGCGCGCAGGGCGCTGAGCCCGCCGCGAGAAAAGCCGAGCACTTCTTCCTGGTCGATCCGCTGGATGGGACCCGCGATTTCCTGGCCGGCACGCCGGATTACTCGGTCAACATCGCCCTGGTGGCCGGCGACCGCCCGGTGGCGGCGGCGCTCGCGGCCCCCGGGCTCGGCCGGGTCTGGTGGGCGGGCGCCGCGGCCTCCGAGGCCGCCATCGTGGCGGGGCGACCGGAGGCCGGTCGGCCCGTGCATGCGCGCCCGGCCCCGGAGGCCGGGCTCGTCGCCCTGGGCAGCCGGCGTCACGGCGATCCCGAGACGGATGCCTGCCTCGCGGCCCTGCCCGTGCGGGAGACGCGCCAGGTCGGCTCCGCCCTCAAGTTCGGGCTGATCGCCGCGGGCGAGGCGGATATCTACGTGCGCTGCGGCCCGACCATGGAATGGGACACGGCCGCGGGCGACCACATCGTGGCGGCCGTGTCCCATTCCATGGT
>CAXDNE010000490.1:0-3724 GCA_963990595.1 uncultured Methylobacterium sp. | reverse complement strand
GCCGCCTTGAATCACAAACCCCTTACATCACTCAATATGTCGCCGGACAGACACTCAGGCGGTCCACGGCACTTTCCGTAAGATCAAGTGGGCGCTGCTCGCGGTCACCCTCGGCATCTACTACGCTGTCCCGTTCATCCGCTGGGACCGGGGCCCGGGCGAGCCGTCCCAGGCCGTCCTGCTCGACCTCGACAAGGGCCGGTTCCACTTCTTCTCGATCGAGCTCTGGCCGCAGGACGTGACCTACATCATGGGTCTCCTGATCCTGGCGGCCCTGATCCTGTTCCTCATGAACGCCGTCGCGGGTCGCGTCTGGTGCGGCTACCTCTGCCCGCAGACCGTCTGGACCGACCTGTTCCTCGCCGTGGAGCGTGTGATCGAGGGCGACCGGCGCGAGCGGCTGAAGCTCGATGCCGCGCCCTGGTCGATGGAGAAGCTCGCGCTGCGGATGATGAAGCACTCCATCTGGCTGCTCATCGCGTGGTGGACCGGTGGCGCCTGGGTCCTCTACTTCGCGGATGCGCCGACCCTGGTGGTGCAGCTCGCCACGTTCCAGGCACCGGCAACGGCCTACATCGCCATCCTCACGCTGACGGCGACCACCTACGGTCTCGCGGGCCACATGCGCGAGCAGGTCTGCACCTACATGTGCCCCTGGCCGCGGATTCAGGCCGCGCTCACCGACGAGCACGCCCTGAACATCCTCTACCGGGATGACCGGGGCGAGCCGCGCAACGCCGCGAAGCGGGCGGCGGCGCTGCGCGCCGCGGGCCAGCCGGCCGGCGACTGCGTGGATTGCTTCGCCTGCGTGACCGCCTGCCCGGCCGGCATCGACATCCGGGACGGTCTGCAGATGGACTGCATCCAGTGCGGCCTCTGCGTCGATGCCTGCGACACGGTCATGGCCAAGCTCGGGCGCCCCGCGGGCCTGATCGGCTACGACACCGAGGCGAACCGCCGGAGCCGGGCGGCCGGCGGCGGCCCGGTGAGCCGGATCCTGCGCCCGCGGACGGTCCTCTACGCCGTCCTCGTCGCCGGCATCGGCAGCTTCATGCTCTATAGCCTCGCGACGCGCGGGTTCACGGGCCTCAGCGTCCTGCACGATCGCAACCCGCTCTACGTGACCCTGTCGGACGGCGCGATCCGCAACGGCTACACGGTCCGGCTCAGCAACAAGCGGCCCGGCGAGCGGCACTACGCCCTCTCGGTCGCGGGCTTGCCCGCGGCGCGGGTCGAGGTCGTGGGCGGCGCGCCGGACGACCTGCCGGTCCCGTCCGATGCCACGGAGGAATTCCGCGTCCTGGTCTTCGCCGCGGCGGATGCGCGGCCCGCCCCGAGCATCCCGCTCACCTTCCGCATCACCGATCCGGCGACCGGCGAGACCGCCCGGGCGCAGGATACCTTCAAGGCACCCGCGCCATGACCGCCGTCGCCGCGCCGAGACCGCCGCGGGCCGCGGGCCGCCTGACCGGGCCCAAAGTCCTCGCGATCCTCGTCGCCTTCTTCGGGACCGTCGCCGCCGCCGATACCGTGCTGTTCATCGCGGCGACGCGGACCTGGTCCGGGCTGGAGGTGGCCTCGCCCTACAGGGCCGGCCAGCTCTACAACGCGGAGCTGCGCCGTGCGCGCGCGCAGGACGCTCTGGGCTGGCATCTCGCTGCGTCGGCCATCCGCCTCCCGGCCGCCGCCATCGCGGTGACCGTGACCTTGTCGGACGGGGCGGCGCGGCCGCTGCGGGGCCAGACCCTTCACGCCCGATTCGAACGCCCGACCGACAAGCGCAAGGACGTGGACGTCGCCCTCGCGGAGGTGGCCGCCGGGACCTACGCCGCGCAGGTCGGGTCCGTCGCCCCCGGGCAGTGGGATCTCGTCGTCGAGGTCGTCGGCGAGGACGGCGTCGCGTTCCGGCGCAAGCACCGGGTCATCCTGGACTGAGGGACCGGCCGATGTGCTGCACCGACATGGCGCTCGCCTATATCGAGGCCCACGCCGCTTGGAGCGAGGCGAATACGAGGCCCTCGCTCGCCCGGGATTACGCCGCCTTCGTCGCCCCCTTGCCGGACGGCGCGGCGCGCGCGGAGTTCGCGGTCGAGGGCGTGCGCTGCGCCGCCTGCATGAGCGCCATCGAGCGCGGGCTCGTCCCCTTGCCGGGCGTGGCCTCGGCGCGGCTGAACGTCTCGGACCGGCGCCTCACGGTGACCTGGGAGCCGCAGACCGACGCCGATGTGGCGACCGTGCTGCGGACGCTGGAGGCGCTCGGCTACAAGGCCGAGCCGTTCGCCCCCGACCGGGCGGCGGATGCGGAAGCCGCCGAGACGAAGCGCCTGATCCGGGCTCTGGCGGTGGCGGGCTTCGCCTCGATGAACGTGATGCTGCTGGCCATCTCGGTCTGGGCCGGCAACGTCTCGGACATGAGCCCCGAGAACCGCGACCTCTTCCACTGGATCCAGGCGGTGATCGCGCTGCCGGCCGCCGCCTATGCCGGACGGCCCTTCTATGAGGGCGCTTTCCGCGGCCTGCGCGCCAAGAGGGTGACGATGGATTTTCCCATCACCCTCGGTGTCGTCCTCACCCTGGTGATGTCCGTGGTGGAGACGCTCCAGGGGGCCACGCACGCCTATTTCGACGGCGCCGTGACGCTGCTGTTCTTCCTGCTGATCGGGCGCGTCCTCGACCAGACCATGCGCCGACGGACCCGCGCCTTCGCGGAGAACCTCGCGACGCTTCGCAGCGCGCGCGCGACCCGCGTCACCGCGGATGGGGGCCTGCGCGACGTCCCGATCGCCGAACTCGCGCCGGGGGCGCGCGTGCTCGTGCGGCCGGGCGAGCGCGTGCCGGCCGATGGCGTCGTCGAGCAGGGCGGGTCCGATCTCGACCAGAGCCTCGTCACCGGCGAGACCGCCGCCGTCGCCGTCAGCGCCGGCGACAAGGTCTACGCGGGCGCGCTCAACGGCGACGGCGCGCTCACGGTCCGGGTGACCGCCGTGGCAGGCTCCACGCTCCTCGACGAGGTCGAGGGCCTGATGCGGCGGGCCCTGGAGGCGCGCTCGCGCGCTCTGGTCCTCGCCGACAGAGCGACGCGCCTCTACGTCCCGCTGGTCCACGCCGCGGCCGCGCTGACCCTCGCCGGGTGGCTCGCGGCCGGCGCCGGCTGGCACGCCGCGCTGCTCGACGCCGTCGCCGTGCTGATCGTGACCTGCCCCTGCGCGCTGGGGCTCGCCATTCCCGCCGTTCAGGTCGTGGCGGCCGGGGCCCTGTTCCGCGAGGGGGTGCTGCTCAACGACGGCACGGCGCTGGAGCGCTTCGCCAAGATCGACACGGTCGTGTTCGACAAGACCGGGACGCTGACCCTGCCCGAGCCGGCCCTGGCTGGCGGGACCTACGATCCGGTGATCCTGGCGCGGGCGGGGCGGCTCGCCCTGTCGAGCCGGCACCCGATGGCGGCCGCCCTTGCGACGGCCGCCGGGAACGCGGAGCCGTTCCCGGGTGCGCAGGAGGCGGCCGGGCTCGGGGTCCGCGCCGTGGTCGACGGCGTGGAGTTGCGGCTCGGCTCGGCCCATTTCTGCGGGGCGGAGACGCAGGCCGCGGCGGCGCTCGCGACGGATCCGGAAGCCTCGGTGATCTGCTTCCGGTCAGGAAACGCGGAAGCGGTCGCCTTCTCCGTGCGCCAAGCCGTGCGGCCGGATGCCGGCGCTGTCGTCGCGGCGCTCGTGGCGACGGGTCG
>CAXDNE010000489.1:0-3730 GCA_963990595.1 uncultured Methylobacterium sp. | reverse complement strand
TACACTATCCTCTTCGTCGGCAGCGTCAGATGTGTATAAGAGACAGTGTCATGGTCGAGTGCCACGGGTGGCCTCAGCCCGCAACCCGCCGCGGCGCCCGGAGGCGCCAGATCACGCAGGATCGCTCGGCCGGATCGAGGGCGATGCGGTGGGTCTTGCCGCGCAGCTCGAACCGGTAGCCCTGCAGCAGGTCCTCGACCTCGACGGCCCCGTCATCGGGCAGGCCGAACAGCCAGAGCGGCACCTCGTAGGTGCATTCCTGGCGGTTCTTCGGGTCGAGGTTGACCATGGTGAAGATGCAGTTGTCGCGCTCCGGCGTGGTCTTCACGTAGGCGATGATGGTGTCGTTCCAGGCGCCCGTGAAGGTGACGTTGCGGAAATCCCAGAGGGCGGGGTTCTCGCGCCGGATCTTGTTCAGCTTGACGATGTGCTCGCGGATGTTGCCGGGCCGGTCGTAGTCCCAGGCCTTCAGCTCGTATTTTTCCGAGTTCAGGTATTCTTCCTTGCCCGGATACGGCGCGGCCTCGCACAGCTCGAAGCCGTTGTAGATGCCGTAGACGGACGAGAGGGTCGCGGCGAGCGTGCCGCGGACGATGAAGCCCGCCCGCCCGCTGGTCTGCAGATAATAGGGATTGATGTCGGGCGTATTCGCAAAAAAATTCGGGCGGTAATACTCGCCCATCGCGCCGGCCAGCTCCAGGGCGTAGTCGGTGAGCTCCTGCTTGGTGTTGCGCCACGTGAAGTAGGTGTAGCTCTGCTGGTAGCCGGCCTTGGCGAGCTTCTTCATCATCTTCGGCCGGGTGAAGGCCTCGGCGAGGAAGATCGCGTCCGGGTAGCGGCCGTTGACCTCGCCGATCACCCATTCCCAGAACGGGATCGGCTTGGTGTGCGGGTTGTCGACCCGGAAGATGCGCACGCCCCGGGCGCACCAGCCGAGCAGGATGTCGCGCAGCTCGATCCAGAGCGAGGGCAGGGCGCCCCCGTAGAAATGGACGTTCGAGATGTCCTCGTACTTCTTCGGCGGGTTCTCGGCGAATTTCAGCGTGCCGTCGGGGCGCCACTCGAACCATTCCGGATGGTTCTTGATCCAGGGATGGTCCGGCGAGCACTGGATCGCGAAGTCGAGGGCGATCTCCATCCCGTAGGCGTGGCTCGCCGCGACCAGCCGCTCGAAATCCTGAAGCGTGCCGAGGTCGGGATGCACGGCCTCGTGGCCGCCTTCCTCCGAACCCACCGCGTAGACCGAGCCGACATCGCCGGGCTCGGCCTTCAGGGTGTTGTTCTTCCCCTTGCGGTTGGTGCGGCCCACCGGGTGGATCGGCGTGAAGTAGAGGACGTCGAAGCCGAGCTCGCGGATTTCCGGTAGCCGGCGAATGACGTCGTCGAAGGTGCCGTGGCGGTTGACGTCCATCGACTGCGAGCGCGGGAAGATCTCGTACCAGGCGGAGAACCGGGCCGCGAGGCGGTCGGCGATCACCGGCAGGGTCACGGGGTAGCGGGTGAGGTTCACCCGCTCGGCGTTCCGGCGCACGAGGCTCGACGCCTCGGGGGCGAGGATCCGGTCGAGCTGGGCGGCGGAGCCCGTCTCCTCGGCGGCCAGCGCCGTCACCAGGGCGGCGAGGCGCTCGGCGTCGCGGCCGCCGCGGGTGCGGGCCAGCGACGCGGCGGTCTCGACCAGCGTCACGCCCTCGATCGTCTCCAGGCGGACATCGACGCCGGCGGCGCGCTTCTTCAGGGTGTCGCGCACCCAGGACGAGAAGGCGTCGCGCCACGCGATCAGGGTGAACTCGTAGCGGGCGTTCTTCTCCAGGGGGAAGTGCCCGGCCCAGCGGTCGTTGTCGACGAAGACCATCGGGTCCTCGCGCCACGCCTCGCTGCCGGCGACCCGCGACAGGATCGCGGCGTCGATGATCTCGTGGCCGTCGGAGAAGATGTCGGCCTCGACCCGCAGGGATTCCCCGACGATCCGCTTCACCGCCGAGCGGCCGCCGTCGATCTCAGGGCTGACCGCCTCGATCACCACCCGGCCCTCGCCGTCCGGAATGCCGCGCCCGGGGAGGCGGGCGACTTCTTGAGCGCTCGCCGCCAGGATGCGCAGCTCTCCGGGGAGCAGGTCGATGGCGCTGCCGGGATGGAAGGCGATCGGCTCGGCCTCCGGCGTCCGGTCGACGAAGGCGCCGAGCATCCCGCCGGTGCGGGTGATGAGCGGCCCGGCCTCCACCGGCACCGGCCGGTCGGTGGGGTTGAAGAGCACGATCAGCCCGTGCTGCGCCGAGGCCGGGTGGCCGGTGTCGAAGCGGGCGAGCGCCACCAGATCGCTGTCGGGGGAGGCGATGCGGATCTGCGCGCCCTCGACATTGGCAGCCGGCAGCTCCGCCCGCAGGGCGTTGACCGCCCGGACGTAGCCGGAGATGTCGATGCCGGTCTCGAGCTCGCGGTCCCGCGGCGTGGTCTCGACCACGTGCAGCGCCCGGCGGTAGCCCCACTCGTAGCCGATCGGCATCAGCACGCCCGCCGAGAAGAAGGCGGCGAGCGCGTAGCGGCTGCGCAGCTGGGCCGCCACCGCCTCGGGGCCGCCGCCGATCTCGGCCGCGAGCCGCTTCATGTCGTGGTTTTCCGGGAAGGCGATGGAGGGCGCCAGCACCCGCAGGCGCTCGTACTGCTCCAGCGCCCAGGGCTTCTTCAGGTCCCACCACGCGAAGGAGTTGAACAGGTAGTCGAAGCCGGCCCCCGCCGTGGCCCTCGCCTCCTCGAAGGTGCAGCCGAGGGTCTCGGCGGCGAACAGGCAGGCGGGATCGCGGGACTTGGCCTGCCCGATCAGGACGCGCCAGGTCTCCGGCGGCACCTTGTAGGCGGCGTCGCACCGGAAGCCCGCCACGCCGAGCCCCTGGAGCCGGGCCAGGTAGGCGCCCCAGATCCGGGTCAGCTCGTCCCGGGCGGCCGGCGTGTGATAGTCGAGCTCGGCCAGATCGCCCCAGACGGTGCGGATCGACGGGTCGTCCGGATCCACCGCCGCCGGATGCATGATCGAGCCGTCGGGCTCCTTCATGAACAGGTCGGGCCGCTCGGTGGCGAGCCGGGCATTGTCGGCGGTGTGGTTGATCACGAGGTCGGTCATCACCGACAGGCCGGCGGCGCGGGCGGCGGCGCAGAAGCGGCGGATCTGCTCGTCGTCCGGCGTGCCGTCCGGGTCGCGGAACCGCTCGTCGAGCCGCTCGGGATCGGCGACCGCGTAGAGGCTCTTCGAGCCGCCGGTCTGGTGGAACGGGTTGAGGTAGATCCAGTCGAAGCCGAGGCCCGCGATCCGCGGCAATTCGGCGGTCCAGTCCGAGACGCGCCCGACCAGGAGCGGGAACAGGTTGTAGATCCGCGGCCCCTCGGCCCGGGGCGCGAGCGCGGCCGGCAGGACGGCCTCGGCCCCGGATGTCGCGGCGGCTTTGGTCGGTGCGTTCATGCTGCCCCCTGGCTCCCGTTCACTGTGTCGTAACGTCCGAACCGCGCGGGTGTGCCGCGCGATCCGGCCGGACCTGTCTCAGCAGAGTTGCGTGACAAGGCTGCGGACGGGCGTTTCAACCGGGCGCCCGCCCTCCCCCGAAAAGAGGGGAGCGAGAGCCGCGGATCCGACCGCCCTCAAGATTCCCGCCGCAGCACCGCGTAGGGCAGGTCGCACAGGAGGGCGCCGCTGTCTCTTATACACATCTCCGAGCCCACGAGACAAGAGGCAATCTCG
>CAXDNE010000488.1:0-3752 GCA_963990595.1 uncultured Methylobacterium sp. | reverse complement strand
ACACTATCCTCTTCGTCGGCAGCGTCAGATGTGTATAAGAGACAGTCCGAAAGCCCCGCGGGCGGCCAGCGCATAGCCCGCTTCGTAGAACGGGTTCCGCACCAGGGCGGCCGCACCGAGCGCCCGCCAGGCCGGGATCCAGGGCATCCCGGGATCGAGGGGGCGGACCGCCGCCACGAGGCCTGAGGCAAGCGTCGCGGTGTCGGACATGGCGCCCCGTCAGGCGGCGAGCCGATGGCGGATCGCGCCGGCGAAGCCGAGCACGTCGTAGCGCCACGCGGTCGCCCCGGCGGCGATGGCGAGAAGGACCATGCGCAGCACCTGCCCGGGGACCATGAGTCCGCCCGGCATCAGCCCGATCCCGGCCATCACGGCGCCGCAGGCGAGCGCGATCCCGGCGATCCCCGCCATGTCGGAAAGCGGCAGCGGCATCGTGGTGCCGGCCCGCCGGGCGCCGAGCACCAGCACGAGGCAGGCCGCGCTCTGCCCGCCCGCGAAGGCGAGCGCCGCCCCGGCGGCGCCGAGGCGCGGGATCAGCAGGAGCGAGAGCACGGCCACGCTCGCCAGGGTCGCGAAAGCCGCGGCCGCCTCGAGCCCGCTGGTCCGGGTGAAGTAGATCACCTGCCCGAAATAGTAGGCGCGGAACATCATCAGGATGCTCGCCAGGATCAGGACCGGAGCGAGCTGGCGGGCCTCGGCCCGGTAATCGGGCCCGAGCAGCACCGCGACCACGACGTCGTCGAAGCACAGGAAGAACACCGCCCCGAAGGCGGCGATCAGCACCATGGCGCGGGCGGCATCGCTCAGCACGCCCGAGGCCGCCGCGAGGCCGGCCGCCCGCGCCTCGCGCTTGGCGATCGAGATCAGCGACAGGGCGATCGCCTCGCCGAAGACGATGAAGCTCTGCTTCAGGAAGTCGGCGAGGGCCCCGTAGGCCCCGAGCCCCGCCGGGCCCACCGTCTTGGCGATGATCAGCCGGTCGAGGCTCTGGGCGAGCGCCGCGGTCCCGAAGGAGAGCACCAGCGGCCAGCCATAGGCGAACAGGCGCAGGGCCTCGGCCCGGCTGCCGCGGCCGGGCATCATCGGCGCGATCGTGGCGGCGGCCGGCAGCGCGGCGAGCGCGTTGGCGGCGGCCACCGCGAAGGCGAGGTGCAGGGGATCGGTCGAGAGGTGCAGCGCCAGGCTGCCGAGGCCGAGGATCAGCACGGCCCGGCTCATCACCGAGGCCGCCACGGCTCCGGCCCGCAGGCGCGTGCGCGCGATCTCGGTGGAGCCCTCGAACAGGGTCGTGCCGAAGGCGAGCGCCAGGATCGCGGCGGCCATCCGGGCCGGCATCAGCCCGAAGGCGGCCGCCAGCGCGCTGCCGAGCCCGGCGAGCAGCAGGGTGCCGCCGAGGATGCGCACCACGGTCCCGACCTGCGCCGGCTCGCGCGCCTCGTCGTAGAGGGCGAAGAACGCGAATTTGGGCCACTGGCAGGTCGCTCCGTAGAGCACCAGCGCCCAGGACAGGACGTACAGGTAGGTGCCGTAGCTCTCCACCGGCGCGAGCCGCGTGAACACCGCCACGGAGGCCATGTTCAGGGCCGCCGCGAAGCCGCGCGAGCCGACATAGATCAGGCTGTGCCGGGCGATCATGTCCTAGGATCGGTCAGGCGCACGACGACCGCGCACCGCGGTGGGGCGGACCGGTTTCAGGGCGGGACGGGTCGCGGGGGCATCGCGCATGGCGGCGCCGTCGGAGCAGGTCCCGTGCCGCCCGCCGGGGCTCAGCGGCCGCCCGCCTTCCGGAGCAGCGATCGCCCGGTCATCTCGGCCGGCTGGTCGAGGCCCATCAGAGCGAGGAGCGTCGGCGCCACGTCCGCCAGCCGGCCGTCGGCCAGGTCCGTCCCGTCGCGGCCGACCAGCATCACCGGGACCGGGTTGAGGGTGTGGGCCGTGTGGGGCTCGCCGGTTTCCGGATCGCGCATCATCTCGCAATTGCCGTGGTCGGCGGTCACGAGGAGCGCGCCGCCCTGCGCCTCGACCGCGTCGACCACGCGGCCGAGGCAGGTATCGACGGTCTCCACGGCCTTCACGGCCGCGGCGAGGCTGCCGGTATGGCCGACCATGTCGGGATTGGCGAAGTTCAGGATGATGAGATCGTAGCGTCCGGATCCGATCGCCTCCACGGCGCGGTCGGTGAGCTCCGGCGCCGACATCTCCGGCTGCAGGTCGTAGGTGGCGACCTTCGGCGAGGGCACCAGGATCGCGTCCTGGCCCTCGAAGGGCGCCTCGCGGCCGCCGTTCATGAAGTAGGTGACGTGCGGGTACTTCTCGGTCTCGGCCATGCGCAGCTGGGTGCGCCCGGCCCGGGAGACGGTCTCGCCGAGGCCGTTCGGCAGGTCGACGGGCCCGAACAGGGTCTCGGCGAAGGCGTCGATCTCGACGCTGTACTGCACGATGCCCAGGGCGGCGGCGAACCGGACCGTCCGCGCGCGGTCAAAGCCCGCGAAGGCCGGATCGAGGAGCGCCTCCAGGATCTGCCGGGTCCGGTCCGCGCGGAAGTTGAAGCTCAGCACGCCGTCGCCGTCCCGCATGCCGGCGTAGTCGCCGATGATCGCGGGCTTCATGAACTCGTCGGAGACATCCTGCGCGTAGGCGGCGGCGATCGCCTGCCCGGCGCTGTCGAAGCGGGCACCCTGCGCGTCGGTCAGGGCATCGTAGGCGATCCGGACCCGGTCCCAGCGCCGGTCGCGGTCCATGCCGAAGTAGCGGCCGCACAGGGTGGCGATGCGCGCGCCCTCCGGGAGCACCGCCTCCACGGCGGCGAGGCAGGTGGCGGCGGAGCGGGGCGGCATGTCGCGCCCGTCCGTGAACCCGTGGAGCCGGACCGGCACGCCGGCCGCCACCAGCACGCGCGCCAGCGCCACCGCGTGGTCCTGGTGGGCGTGGACGCCGCCCGGGGACAGCAGGCCGACGAGGTGGCAGGTGCCCCCGGAGGCGCGCAGGGCCTCGATGAACCGGGCGAGGGCCGGGTTCGTGGCGAGCGAGCCATCCGCGACAGCGGCGTCGATGCGCGGCAGATCCTGCAGGACCACGCGGCCCGCGCCGATATTGAGATGGCCGACCTCGGAATTGCCCATCTGCCCTTCGGGCAGGCCGACATCCGCGCCGAAGGTGCGCAGCTTGGCCCGGGGACGCTCCCGCATCAGCGCGTCGAAGACCGGCGTCCTGGCCTGCTGGACGGCGTTGTCGGCGACCGTGTCCCGAAGGCCCCAGCCGTCGAGGATCACGAGCATCACGGGACGCGGGGTACTGTCGGGCACAGTCACAACTCTCCTGGGCTTCCGCGCGCCGCGCGCGGCCGGGTTTCCTGACGCGCGGCCGGACCCGTGCGTGTCGATAATCGGCTTGGCCGCGCGAGACCACAGCTCGGGGCGCGGAATCGGCGACGGCTGCGAGCGAGCGTCAGGCTTCTGACAGGCCCGGCCGCGCACAGGACGGGCGCGCCAGCGCCCGGCGCCGGATCCCGGCCGCCCCCAGCGGCGCCCGCGCGGGGCGCGCGCCGTCGCGCCTGCCCGGCACCCGCATGGCCGTCCATCGCACTTGACGGTGCGCGCCAACCTGAAGGAACCAAGGCGGCGCGCGCAGGCGGGCAGATTCGGGAGCACATGATCGCATGCGCAACCTCAGTGATTGGCGCTCGATCAAGCCCGTGCTAGTGCAGTGACGCGGACAGAGGATTCACGCGTCCGATGAGACGTGCGAGTCTG
>CAXDNE010000487.1:0-3768 GCA_963990595.1 uncultured Methylobacterium sp. | reverse complement strand
TACGACATTGCCTCTTGTCTCGTGGGCTCGGAGATGTGTATAAGAGACAGTCTCGCAGAAGGCCCCCGCACCAGGCGCGGGGGGAGGGGTCCCAGGCCGGACCCGACGCGGGCCGGTCTAAGCGCGCGCGGGCGGGGCGGTCAACGCGTCCGGCCGACCGCCGCAAGGGACAGGGCCGGATCGGCCGGACTGGAATGCCGGAATACAGTATTCTTCGGACACGCAGGACGGGCTTCCACACGGCGCCGGCTTTATACTTGCGGCCAAGTCGCCAGGACTTGGCGGACCGCCCTTGCCAGTGGCTCCGGTGCGTGCAAATCTTGCACCGTCACGGAATGCTGGCCGGACAAGGGTGTCCGGAAGCTTCGCGGGGGGATTGTTTCGCGCGTCGCTGCGCGATGGGAGAGTTCGAGATGGCGTCGCTGACGATCGGCCTGGGTGCCGTCTGTTGCGCGGCCGGCGCCGCCGCGCATTTCCTCGACAGCACCAAGCGCAAGGAAGGACTGTTCGGCCTCGCAGGGTTCGCCCTGCTGCTGACCGGAATGTTCCTGACCCGCTCGTAGGCCGTTACCCGGCCGGCTTCACCCGGTCATGGCGGTGGCCGCATAGCCGGCCTTGGTCAGGGCTTCGGCGATGACCAGGGCCTGCGCGTCGGTCCGGATCGCCACGCGCCCCGCCGGCCGGTCGACCTGGACCTCCGCCGCGGGATCGATGCGTTTCACCGTGCGGGTCACCGCGGCGGCGCAGCCGTCGCAGGTCATGCCCTCCACCCGCATCAGCAGGTCCGTGTGCGTCCCGTTCATCCGAGTCTCCGAGAAACCTCAGGCCGGGATGTCGTAGCCCGATCCGGTCCGCGCAAGCGTCGGGGCCGGTCAGAACAGGGCGGGCATCCGGAACGCGTAGTCGATCCGCAGGCCGAACTGGTACTGATTCGGATTGCCGAAGGGGCGGCGCACCAGCGGGCTGTCACCGGAGACGCCCAGGATCCGGGTGTAGCCGGCATAGGCCGTATAGGCCCAGGTCTCGTTCGGCGTGTAGGTCAGGGCGCCGAGGGCGCCCGCCGAGTAGAAGCTGTCGGGATTGTAGGGGGTGACGCGGCCGTTGAGCGCCGCCTCGGCCGGCGACACGCCGAAATACTTCCGGGCGAAGCTGGCATCGCCGATGTTGAAGCGCGGTCCGATCGAGAACAGCAGCTTGTCGGCGGGGATCAGGTAGTCGGCCGCCAGCGAGCCCACCGTGCCGTGATGCCCGTAGATGCCCTGCCGGACCTCCGCGCGGGTGCGGATGAAGGAGACCGGGTAGAACTCCGCGAACACGCCCGGCTCGATCGCGAAGCGCGCGTCGCGGAAGCCGAACAGGTGGCGCCGGTCGTCGCCGTAGTAGCGCCCCGGCACGAAGCGCGCGGTCGGGCCGATCCGGAAGGTCTGGTCGTCGTAGAGGGACAGGCTGAACCCGTCGTCGGGGGTCGAGAAGCGGCGCGGCTCGCCCACCCGGCGGATGTCGATCGAGGGATAGCCCACGGCCGTGTAGTCGCTGGCACCCGGATAGCGCGGCACGGCCTGGATCGAGCCGCTCACCGTCACGACCCAGGTATTGGGATCGACCATCGCGAAGGTCGGCGTGGGACGCGGAAGAACCGCGCCGAGATCGGCGGCGCGCGACGCCGACGCGCCGCAGGCGGCGAGAAGTGCGGCGGCGCCGAGAGCGGCGCGCGATCGGGAAGTACGCAGGGGCACTGACGTCATGGCCACGCTTTATGGCGCGTTTTCATCCCGTCCGCATTCGCAAGCCGCGCAACCCGCCCCCGAGCGCTCTGCAATCAGCTCGGCCGTGATGATTCAGCAACGTTCTAACGGGCGCCGGCGTCACACCGCCCGGAATTCACACCCGGCGCGCCGCCATGGCGGCCTTCCAGCCTTGCCGCGCCGGCCGCGCGGCGCCAAAGATTCTGCGAGCGGTTCTCGCCCGGCGGGGCTTCGCCCGGGATGTCCCCCGGCGACCGGTGCGTGACCCTGGCAGGTGTTCAGACGATGGTCCCGGTCCTCGGCCGGTACGCGGGGCTGTTGGCGGTCGGCCTTCTCGGCCTCGTCGTGTTCGGGCCGCTCGCCGTGTTCCTGCCGCTCTGGAGCGCCCTGACGCTCGGCGCCCTGGCTGCCGGGGTCGCCGGCCTCGCCCTGACCCGCATCGCGACCCTGAAGGCGCGCTGCGAGAAACTGTCCGGCGAGGTCGATCTGCTGTCCCGGCGCCTGCTCAAGGTCGAGACGGCCGCCGCCACCGCGGCCGCGCAGCCGCGGCCGGAAACCGCCGAGGCCGCGCTCCGCGCCCAGATCGAGGAACTCACCGTCGAATTCGGGCTCCTGAGCGGCATCGTGCGCGACCTCACCACGGTGGTGAGCACGCAGGATACCGAGATCGCGAGCCTCAAGGCCCGGCCCGAGATCCGCCCCGAGCCCGCCGCGCCGCCGCAGCCGCTGCCGGCCGCGCCCCCATCCCGGCCGCCCGAGGCGGCGGTGCCGCCCGAGGTGCCGGCCGCGCGTCCGCCCGCGCCGCCGGTTGCGGCGCCGCGGCCGATCCCGCCGCGGCCGATCCCGCCGCAGCAAGCCCGGGAGCCCGAAGACGAGGCCGAGATCATCCGGGCCTTCGAAGGGGAGGGGCTCGAGATCCACCTCCAGCCGGTCGTCACCCTGCCCCAGCGTAAGGTCGTGGCCTACGAGGCGCTGGCCCGGTTGCGGATCGGCGGCCGCTCGGCCGAGCCCGACGCCTTCCTGCCCGTGCTGGAGCGCTACGGCCGCACCACCGAACTCGACCGGCGCATGCTGCAGCGGGCGGCCATCGTGACGCGCCACCTCGCCCGGCGGGGCAGCGAGACCACGCTGACCTACGGGCTGTCGCCGCTGTCGCTGTTCGAGCCCGGCCTGCTGCGCGAACTGGCCCGCATGGCGGCGGACGATCCGGCCCTGGCCGGGTTGGTGATCGCCCTCCCGCAGGCGAGCTGGCGCGGCCTCGATGCCGGTCAGCGCGGCCTGCTCGCGCCCCTGCGCGGCCGGATCGGATTCAGCCTCGACCGTGCCGACGACCTGCGCTTCGATGCGGCGGAACTCGCGGGGCTGGGCATCGGCCAGGTCAAGGTCCCGGCCGCGCTGCTGCTGCGGCCGGCTCCCGATCGGGGCCCTCTCTCGGACCTCGCCGTCGAGGACACCGCGCCGGCCCTGGCGCGGGCCGGAATCCGGCTCGTGGCCACGGAGGTCGGAACCGACGCCGATGTCCCGGACCTGATCGATCTCGACGTGCCGTTCGCGCAGGGCTCGGCTTTCGCGGCGCCGCGGCCGGTGCGGGCCGAGGTCCTGGCCGCATCGACCTCCGACACCCCTGTGCCGCCCACCGATCCGGAGCCCGAGCGCCGCCCCTTCCGGTCGGTGCTGCGCCGGGCCGTCTGACCGCGTCACCGCGCGGACGCGGAACCGCCGGCGCTCACCAGTAGACCTGAAGGCGTCCGATGACGGTGTCGACCGAGAACGGCGCGGTGCCGAACGCATCCGCCTGCGCGGCGCCCGGGCGCACCCGCGCCCGGACGTAGTTCGCGAGGAGCCGGAGATTCGGTTCGGGGTACCAGCTCAGGCTGAGGGTCACGTCCCGCTCCTGCCCCCCGCGGAATCCCCGGGCGTCCAGATCAACGGCGCTGTACCGGGCGGCGACCTCGAACACGCCGATCCCGCCCCGGGAGACCCGCTGCCCCTCCGGCACGGCCACCCCCTTGAAGGTCGCGTA
>CAXDNE010000486.1:0-3780 GCA_963990595.1 uncultured Methylobacterium sp. | reverse complement strand
GAGATCTACACTATCCTCTTCGTCGGCAGCGTCAGATGTGTATCAGAGACAGATCGTCAACACCGCCTCGATCGCGGCCTTCGACGGGCAGATCGGGCAGGCCGCCTACGCGGCCTCGAAGGGCGGCGTCGTCGCCATGACGCTGCCGATCGCCCGGGAACTCGCCCGGCACGGGATCCGGGTCGTCACCATCGCGCCGGGCATCTTCGAGACGCCCATGATGGCGGGGCTGCCGCAGGACGTGCAGGACGGGCTCGGCCGCAGCGTGCCGTTCCCGCCGCGGCTCGGCCGCCCGTCGGAATACGCCGCCCTCGTCCGGCACATCTGCGAGAACCCGATGCTGAACGGCGAGACGATCCGGCTCGACGGGGCGCTGCGGATGCCGCCCCGCTGACGGGGCTCAGCCGATCGACACGCTGGTCAGCACCTCGGCGGCCCGGCGCACCTCGGCGGCGATCATCTCCTCGCTCGGCCCGTCGATGGGCATGTCGGACAGGATCGCCGCCACGTCGCGCTTGACGTCCTCGCGGATCTCCGGGTTCTCCTCGGACAGCCGCCCGATCAGGACGCCCAGCACGATCTCCAACGCCGACAGCTTGGCGTGCAGGCGCGTGAAGTCGTCCAGCGGCTCGGGCTCGTTTCCGGTCATGGCGTGCTCCGTCTCGGTTGGGTCGGTCGACGCCGCGGGACGCGCCGGGGCGGTCGGCGTGTCATACAGGGGTGCCGGCCGGTCGTCTCGCGGCACGGCCGCCAGCCAGACGTCGCCATGAAGCGTTACAGAACCGGCATCGTCGCCATCGCCAAGGACGAGCACCCGTATCTGCGCGAATGGCTGGCCTATCACCTCGCGATCGGCTTCGAGCATATCTGGGTCTACGACAACGCGAGCGCGACGCCCCTGTCGCGGACCGTGTCGCGACGCGCGGCGCGGGGACGCGTCACCTTCCTCCGCTGGCCGAACGCCCCGCGCGGGCCGACGCAGATCGCGGCCTACAACCACTTCCTGCGCCGGTTCGGCCCGGACGTGTCCTGGGTCGCGGTCATCGACGTGGACGAGATGATCTGCCTCAAGCAGGACCGGACTATCGCGGCCTTCCTGGACCGGTTCGACGGCGCGAGCGGGATCGCCCTCAACTGGCGCTTCTTCGGCAGTTCGGGCCACCGGGCGCACGGGCCGGGCCTGATGATCGAGCGGTTCCGCAGGGCCGCCCGGGTGGACGATGAGGTGAATGCGGGCGTGAAGAGCCTGCACAGGGTCGCGGACGTGGCCTTCCTGATGCCCCACCACGCGCTGTACCGCGACCGCGCGACGGTCGTGTCGGCGAACGGGACCCCGGTGCCGAACGAGTGGCGGATCCGGCTCGACCCGGCGAATTTCGCGATCGCCCAGGTCAACCACTACTTCGTCAAGTCCGCCGCGGAGTGGGAGCGGAAGATCAGGCGGCACCGGGGCTACAGCTCGGACGAGCGCGAGGGCTATTTCGAGCGCCTCGACCGGAACGAGGTCGCGGACGCGGCCATCCTGGCGCATCGCGACGCGACGCGGGCGTGGATGCGCCACCTGGAGCGCGGGCCCGGCCTCCGGGAGTGGCTGCGCGCCCTGATCGAGCCGGCCGGCGCGGCGATGCGCGGCCTCGCCGGCCGGCTGCGGCGGTCCCGGCGCAGGCCCGGCGGCGGCGACCCCGCGCGCTAGGACAGGGCGACGGATTTTCTTCCCGCGGCGGGCAACCGGATTCCGGACCCGGCGTTTCACGCTCCCGTGAACGAACCCGCAAAGGGACATCCCGCCATGATCCTCCGCCTCACCGCCGCGGCCGGCCTTCTCGCGCTCTCCACGAGCCTCGCCCTGGCCCAGACCGCCACCTCCACCCCCGCCGAGCCGGCCTCCAAGGCCGACGGCAACATGAAGGAGTGGCAGGTCGCGAAGGTCGCCAAGGTCGGCCTCGCCCAGGCGCTGACCACCGCCGAGTCGCAGGGGGACGAGAAGGGCGGCCGCGCCATCGACGCCGATTTCGAGAAGGCCGACAGCAAGGACCCGGCCCACTACGCGATCAAGGTCGTCTACCCGAGCGGCAAGCTGGTGGAATACGGCATCAACGCCGATACCGGCGCGCTCTACAAGACCGAGAACCAGCCGATCGAGCGCTACTTCACCCGGCTGAAGGCCTCCGACTTCCAGAACGCCAAGACCTCGCTGAAGGACGCGCTCGCCATCGCCGAGCAGAAGGCCGGCGGCGGCAAGGCCTACGAGGCCGAGGTGGAGAAGGACGGCTCCACGGTCCAGTACGAGATCAAGGTGGCCGGCGCCGACAAGGACCAGAAGGTCAAGGTCGGCCCGGACGGGAAGGTCGTCGACTGAGCCCGATGGCGGGGGCGGCGGGCCGCGGCTGACCCGCCGCGCCGCTGCATCCTGTCGCCCCGTCATCCCGGGAGCCGAACGGCCGTCTCGGCGCTTCCCCTCCTGCGATGCGGCCCGAGCGGCCGCGGACGGGGAGGGCGGCATGGACGCGGGCGCGCTGGAATCCGGAGGCCGTCTCGGCCAGGCCCATACCCGGGTCGAGGGGCCCGACAAGGTCACGGGCCGGGCCCTCTACAGCTCCGACCGCACCGGACCGGAGACGGGCACGGCCCACGCCGCCCTGGTGACCAGCGCCATCGCCCGGGGCCGGATCACCGGATTCGACCTCGCCGCCGCCGAGCGGGTGCCGGGCCTCCTGGGAATCTTCACCCACCGGGACTTCGCGGGCGCGGTGGCGCCGGTGAAGCACCTGATGGCCGGCGGCTACGCCAACAGCTCGCACCGGCCCCTCGATTCCGACGCGGTAGCGTATGCCGGCCAGATCGTGGCCCTCGTCGTCGCCGAGACGCAGGAGGCCGCCGAGGCGGCGGCGGGCGCGGTCCAAGTCGCCTATGCGGCCGAGCCCGCCGCCGGCGGCTTCGACGCGCCCGGCGCCGAGACCGTGCGCCTCGCCGACCTGAAGCCCCACCATGAGGACATCGCCCGGGGCGATGCCGATGCCGGATTGCGGGACGCGGCGCTGCGGGTCGAGGCGCGCTACGCGACTCCGGTCCAGCACCACAACCCGATCGAGCTGTTCACGACCCGGGCCGCCTGGGACGGCGACAGGCTCACCGTGCACGAGCCGACCCGCTATGTCGGCGCCGTCCGGCACGGGCTCGCCGCGCAGCTCGGTCTCGATCCCGCGCGGGTGCGGGTGGTGGCGGGCCTGATCGGCGGCCATTTCGGCTCGAAATTCGCGCTGTCGCAGCACACGGCGCTGGTTGCGCTCGCGGCCAGGCGGCTCGGCCGGCCGGTCTCCCTGGTGCCGAGCCGGCGGCACTGCTTCACCATCGCCAATTACCGGCCGGAATCGCGCCACAGGATCCGGCTCGGCGCCGACCGGACGGGCCGGTTCACCGCCCTCGTCCACGAGGCCGAGACGGTGACGTCGCGCTTCGATCCCTTCGTCATGGAGGGCGCGGAGGTGACCGCGAGCCTCTACGCCTGCCCGAACATCCGGACCGAGGA
Organism: uncultured Methylobacterium sp.; assembly: GCA_963990595.1. Lineage (GTDB taxonomy): Bacteria > Pseudomonadota > Alphaproteobacteria > Rhizobiales > Beijerinckiaceae > Methylobacterium. Next base: position 251 of record CAXDNE010000486.1, on the reverse strand, counting down.
GCGGGCCGTGCGGGTCGACCGCAACACGCCCGGGCCCATGCGGGCGCCCCCGGAGGTGCCGTTCCTGTTCGCCCTGGAGAGCGCCGTCGACGAGATGGCGGTGGCCCTCGACATGGATCCGATCGCCCTGCGCCGGCTCAACGACACGGCGGTCGATCCGATCAGTGGAAAGCCGTTCTCGACCCGGCCGCTGATGGCCTGTTTCGAGGCGGGGGCGCGGGCCTTCGGCTGGTCGCGCCGGGTGCCGCGCC